>BPJB01000001.1:361367-722734 GCA_026004395.1 Patescibacteria group bacterium
CTTTCCACTGCTTTGTCTTCTTCGCTTTGGGAGAAATTTGATTTCTTAAAAAAGTTTCAGTTTCCATGGAGATTTTTAGTTATTTCAAGTTTTGCAACTTCTGCGATTAGTCCAATTCTCTTTTCTAATACAAGTAAGCGTATAGCCTTAGTAATAATAGCGTTATGTATTGTGTATTCTTTGCCTTTTATAAAAGTACAAAAATATATTACTAGAGGAGATAATTATTACTATTCTTATCAAGGCAGCAGTACTCATCGAGCAGAGGCAACTCCAATTTGGTCACCAGGAGATCCAAGCAGAAAAGCTTTGTCTCGATTGGAAATAATAGGAGGTCAAGGGATACTGAAAAATGTACACTTACAATCAACAAAACATAGCTTCATAGTACTTTCTAGGACAGGAGTAGCAATTCTTGATAACACATTGTATTTTCCAGGATGGACACTACGAATTGATGGTCAGAAAACACCTCTAGAATTTCAAGATCCGAATCATCAAGGATTGATTACTTTTCATGTGCCTGCAGGTGAGCATACTGTAGAGGTGGCTTTTGAAAACACAAAAGTTCGTTTGGTGGGGAATATTATCTCTTTTGTTTCCATTCTCGCGGTTGTGGGATATGTATTTGCTTTAAAACTTAAAAATTTTAATATGAGATAATGAATTTTTCGCAAAATGTCTTTATATTAAGTTTTTCAACAAAAAGATGTGTTAAAGTAACGTCTGATATGTAATTTTTTGTTGGCATCTTATCACAAAGTACATCGTTATAAATTGCAAATGCTCCACCACTATCTTTAAGATGTGCAATAGTACGCTGAGATTTGTCTATTTTGACATCGCAAAGTGATTCGTAAATTACAGTGGCATCTTTTAACGTTTTAGGACTAGAGCATTGGACAAATGTGATATTGGGAATTTCATATATTCTTTTTTGGATTAGATTATTTATTTGGGGGATATTTTTTTTGGTGTAGATTCCTGAATAGAACAAGTATTCTCTAAAAAGTAATAAAGGATTGCTTGCATGGACTACGATTTGTTGATTTTGCGATGATGCAAGACTTACATATCGTGCAAATACTCTATTGGGGAAGATCAAAATATTATCATTTAGTGGAAATTGGTAAAAATAAATGACTAGAAAATTTAAAAATAACAGGGAATAGATGCAAAAGATACCGATTGTAACAATTGAAGAATACCATTTGTTTTGCAAAGAGTTGATAAGAGTATATAAGCCGTATGCAATTATTATTAATAAAAGTGGAATAAAGAGTGCTAAATGAGGAGTGAAGTTGCCATCGCCTTTGGGATTATGAAATACTTGAGGAAATGTTGATATAACAATAAGCGCTAGGAAAAATAACGAACGTTTTTTATTACTTTGGAAAAAACTTACTATGCCAATCAGGAGAAAAAAAGCATCAAGATAATAGAATAATCCATGTCTTCCCAATGAAAAAAAGTAGTCGCCTGTTCCAAAAAGATATGTAGGAGAGGTTAAGTTGAAAATATTTGCAATTAGAGTTTGGAGATATAGCGTGTATTTATTTTCAAAAAACTTAATTAACGGTGATGAGAGAGAAGATTGTCGTATATTATTAACTTCTTCAGCAAGATGCGTATGGTTGGGAAGAAAAATGTCTCCCATTCTTGATGCTTCAGGCTGGGCATTGAGTTGGTAAATAAATATGCCAACAATCATTATGGCTACTCCAAGAATAGCAATATAATAAGTTTTATAGCGTTTTTTGTGTATAACAAAAAAAGAGTAAACGGCACAGAGAATTATAAAAGGAAGAAATATCAGTTTCGTCCCAATATAAGAATAGAAAGCAAGGAGCATCGCAGGGATTGCAAGAAGAAGATAGGGTCCTTTAGCTTTTAAGAGTATATACAGCGTTAAAATGTAGAAGAACGTCGCTGGCACGACTTCGTATGCAGTCCTTCCACTAAAAATAAACCAGGGATTAATAGAACTTAACGCTGCAGCGATAATCCCAAATTTTTTATCTACAAGTTCTTTTCCGAGAAAATACATTAAGATCACAATTCCTACACTTAGGATAGCGTTGGGCAGCGCAGCTGTTGCAAGAGATAGTCCCAATGGCCCAACGCTAAGAAGAGTTAGTAAGTAAGGAAGTTCTGCTTGCATGCCTGCCCACTGAGGATAATGAAAAAGAAAAATATCCAAAAGTGTTGTATTACCACTAATATCTTTTCCTGTTTCATAAAAAGATTTTGCATCCAGAAGATAGTGCAGTTGGTCAAAACTGGTAGCGCTTGGTACATTGTTCAGCAGAAAGAATCTCGTAAAAACACTAATAAGAATAATTGCAAGAAAAAAACTATTCCTTTTTAGCAAGAGATAAATATACACAACAATATTATACATGCAATAAACTTATTTTTAATTCCAATATTCGAAATTGAAAATAATAATATCTTAGCAGTATGAAGCGATATGAAATTTAGTTGGAACATTTTGATATATATAGTAGTTTGTTTACATTTATGTAGGCAATAAATTGAAGTGGAAATGTGACCCCACGGGAATTCGAATCCCGGTTTTCAGGATGAGAACCTGATGTCCTAGACCACTAGACGATGGGGCCAACAAAAAATATTGATCCAGTTTAAAAGTTACAAACTTGTAGATATTTTAGCGTAAGTATGCTTAATAAGCAAACAAATAGCAAATAGCAACTTATTGAAAAATTTTCAGTAACTATTCATGTTTGCTCATCTGGTGTATAATTTGAGTTGTGAATAGTATTTTCCTTTCGGTAATAATCCCCTGTTACAACGAGATGGCTAATTTACAAAAAGGAGTCCTCGATAAAGTCAGTCATTATCTTTTAAAGCAAAAATATTCATCAGAAGTAATCATCGTAGATGATGGATCAACAGATGGAAGTATTCAGTTTATTGAAAAATTTGTCAAAGAGAACGCAAATTTCAAACTTATCAAGAATAGACATACAGGTAAAGCAGGAGCAGTTTCAACAGGAATGTTGAATGGCAAGGGTGAATATCTACTTTTTACTGATATGGATCAAGCCACCCCAATAGAGGAAGTTGAAAAGTTGATTCCTTATTTTAGAGAAGGTTATGATATAGTGATTGGATCGAGAAAATCTAAACGTGAGGGTGCACCCTGGACACGTATATTAATGGCTCGTGGAATGATGTTTTTGCGAACACTGGTTGTTGGTCTTCATGGTATTGATGATACACAATGTGGTTTTAAGATGTTTAGGAATGATGTGTCAAAAAAACTCTTTGGCACACTGCGTAAACTTCATAATGGATTTAAAGAGGTTACAGGGTCTAGTGTTACAGCGGGATTTGATGTCGAACTTTTGTATCTAGGTCAAAAAATGGGATACAAAATAAAAGAAGTTCCTGTCAGCTGGCTTTATGTTGAGACTAGAAGAGTTAATCCTCTTAAAGATTCGTTTCAAGGATTTCTAGATCTTTTGATAATTAAACAAAACGCAATCAAAGGCAAATATAATATATGAATTATAGATCTCAGACTGAGAAAAAAATTGTTCCAA
The DNA here is from genome assembly GCA_026004395.1 of Patescibacteria group bacterium. Lineage (NCBI taxonomy): Bacteria > Patescibacteria group bacterium. Next base: position 364,934 of record BPJB01000001.1, read on the forward strand.
CAAAGCTTTTTTTTGTGCTCTATCTACTTTTAACTTTTTTACTCTTTTTGTACTCCTTTACCCAAGTTGATCTTGGACTAACATTGACTAGAACATCCGCTTTGACAGCTGTCCAGCATGCATTTCAATATATTGGTTATTTCAATAGACCGCTTTCCACAAGTCTTTATCTTGCAATCATTTTTTTTCTTTTTGGACTTTATATTTGGTCAATAAAATTAGTTATTAAAAAACAAATTACCAAAAAAATGGTTTGGTTGATTATCTTTTGCGTATCTCTTATATTAGTTTTTTCCTATAATGCTTTTTCACATGATATTTTTAACTATATTTTTGATGCAAGAATAGTTACTTATTACAGGGAAAATCCTTATTTTAAGAAAGCATTGGATTATCCCAATGATCCCATGCTTGCTTTTATGCACTGGACACATAGGACATATCCTTATGGACCAATATGGCTTCTTCTAACTATTCCTCTATCATTTTTAGGATTTTCATTTTTTATCCCGACATTTCTTCTTTTTAAGATTATGAGCGGACTATCTTATCTTGGATCAGCGTACTTGATCTCCAAAATCACCAGGTACATCAATGAAAAATATGAATTATTAAGTCTAACATTCTTTGCTCTTAATCCTCTTGTCCTGATTGAATCGCTTGTTTCAGGACATAATGACATAGTGATGATGTTTTTATTACTTGTCAGCATTTTATTTTTGGTTAATCAAAGATTTATTTGGTCATTTTTATTTCTTTTTCTGTCAATAGGTATAAAATATGCGACGGGATTCTTATTGCCTATCTATCTTGCCATTTGGTTTTTTAAGAAAAAAGAAAGTCGAATAGTTTGGCAAAATATTTTTCTAATCTTTGTTATTGCTATGCTCTTCGCGCTTGTAGCAGCAATATTGAGAACGCAGTTTCAACCATGGTATCTTTTATTTGTTATACCACTTGCATCCCTTGTTACACAAAAGAAATATATTCTTGTCCCAACAATCTTTATTTCTTTTGGCGCATTATTAAATTACGCTCCATACTTATACTGGGGCAATTGGAATGATCCTGTACCAAAAATAATTTTTTTTATTAATCTATTGGCAGCAATGCTAGCGTCTATTTCAATTTGTTGGCTTCTTGTAAGAAAGAAATTTAATTTTTCTTTGTAGAATCTTCTGTCCAAATGACATACAAATATGATTTAATATCTCCTTCGTGAAAAAGGATAGGATTACCACTGCGGACTCTTTCTGCTGCCTCTTGTTTTTGTTTATCTAATCCTCCGCCTGTTGTTTTGATCCAAAATTCTTTTGTATTGTAGTAAGCATAGAATATCCAAAGAAAAACAAGAGGCAACAAAAGGTAAGGAAATTTCTTAAGTAATTTTTGTTGCAGATAAATAAGAACAAAGATTACTAGTGGTGCTTGTAGGAGAAAATAATAATCAGAGATAGGACCTGCATAGATAGTGAAAAAAATAACTGGAATCAAAAACCACGGTAACATAAGAAGCCCGATAAGTTTTTTAGTTTTATCTTTTTCAAATAAAAGAACAAAGCCAAAAAGAAATGGTATTACATATTGCAAAATTTTCCCCAGAGAAAAGAATATAATCAGCTTAAACTGCACAAAAGCATCTGTAAGTCTTAGCAGGAAAAAACGTAAATGAAATCCGTGCATATAATGTTTGATAAAGTCTGAGTATTTATAAAACTCTCCGTGTGAACTTTTGAGATCAAAGATTAGGGTAGGTATGAGGAAAAACGCAGCAATAGCAAAGCTTCCACATAAGAGGAGAAAATTTTTTATATTTTTTCCGAAAGGAAAAAGAGATAAGAGTATAATTGGAGGAAGAAATACGGCAGTGAAATGAAGATGAAAAAAAAGTCCTGTTAGAATTCCAAGAAGAATATACCAGTACTTTCCACCGCCTGTTCTAATACGAAAAAGAGTATAGAATAGCAAAATTGATGTAGCAGGCACCAGTGAAACATTCCAGGGAATCTGATTTTGTTTAATAATATAATTGCTTGTGCCATAGAGAAAGACTGCAAAGATAGCTGCTTTTTCTGAAAAAAGTTTTTTAGCTACTAGATAGAGAGTAACAAATGTAATTATATTAACAACAATCGTAAAGTATATAGAAGCAACAGGATCCAGTTTTGTAAGCGCAAAAAAAGGTGCTAGAAGGTAAAAATACAATGGTCCAAGATGCATATTACCGATACCTGTTTTGGGTCCATCAAGTACGAGCATCCCTTTGAGAATGTCGCGTACTTTCCATGCGTCTCGAGCCTGATCCCATCCAAATGCTTTATCAGGATAGGATTCAATACCATAAAATCTAAGATACAGTCCCACTGTTAGGATAAATAAAAAAGCAAAAAAATATTTATGTGGAGAAATTAGTTTAGAATAAAATTCACTCATTAATGTGAGAATCTAGTATAATCTATAGTATATGCCAATACTTAAGAAAAGAAAAGTTGAGTTGTTTTTGGTAGTTTTCCTTTTTGCTCTTTACACTTTTTCACGACTTGGGGCTTTAACAAATATACCAATCTTTACTGATGAGGCAATTTATCTGAGATGGGCGCAGATCGCAGAATCTGATGCCAATTGGCGATTTATTTCACTTACCGATGGCAAACAGCCGCTTTTTATTTGGTTGACAATGCTAGCGATGAAAATTATTCCTGATCCCTTGATAGCGGGTAGAATGATCTCTGTATTGTCTGGACTTCTAACAGCTATTGGCTTATTTTTTCTTTCCCGAGAAATATTTCAAGAAAAATGGATAGGAATTATTGCCGCAGGATTGTATGTTATTTATCCTTTTGCTCTTATTTATGATAGATTAGCTCTTTATGATTCTCTTGTTGGAACATTTGCAGTCTGGAGTCTTTATGGTACAGTCTGTTTGGTGAGAGCTCTTCGTTTGGATGTTGCACTTTTGTTAGGTCTTGCTATAGGAGGTGCGGTATTGAATAAAACAAGCGGTTTTTTTCAATCTCTATCTTCTCCCTTTTGCATTACTTATTTTTGACTGGAAAAAGAAAAATCTAAGAGGTAGATTGATTCGTTTTATTCTCCTTTGTGGGGTAGTAGCATTAATGAGCTACGGAATGTATTCTATTTTACGTTTATCACCGTTTTTCTATATTATCGAGGAAAAGAATGCTGTGTTTGTCTACCCTTTTAGGGATTGGATCCAACATCCTTTTGCGTATTTTTGGCAAAACTTAAGGGCACTTGTTGATTGGTTGGTAGCATATATGGGATTACCTTTAATATTATTAGCAGTAGGGTCTCTGTTTTTGAAAAAGACACTCATAAAAGAAAAGATTCTTTTAATAGTATGGTTTGTGGTGCCATTTATTGCTCTTGCATTGTTCGGAAAGACACTTTATCCTCGCTATATTTTTTTCATGACTCTTTCTCTTCTTCCACTTATAGCATATTCTATCTACATTCTTTATCGAAGACTAAAAGAAAAACCCTACCTTAGATTATTTTTTATTGTTTTAGCAATTTTTTATTCTTTTGTTTCGTCAATACTCATTCTTGCGGATTTCAAAAATGCGCCTATACCATCAGCAGACAAATCACAATATCTTACAGGCTGGCCATCAGGTGTAGGTATTCCTGAGACAATTAATTTTTTTCAACAAAAAGCAAAAAAGGGTGAGATCTTTATTGGCACAGAAGGTACGTTTGGTCTTTTGCCATTTGCCTATGAATTATACTTTGTCAAGAATAAAAACATAACTGTTAAAGGATACTGGCCAATTGGGCCTGAGATTGATCCAGAACTTGTAAAAATGAGTTTATCAAAACCTACCTATATGGTGTTTTATCAAGATTGCGTTCCTTGTGAAGCAAAAGGTATCGCACCTAGTACTTGGCCGCTTAAGAAAATTATGCAAATTCCAAAAGTTGAGAAAAATACTTATTTAACAGTTTATCAAGTACTACCACAATGAGAAAAGAATTAAAACAGGTCTTTCTTTGGATTTTTGTGCTTATTGTTCTTACTTTTCCTTTAATTCTTCCTTATTTCAGAGAAGGATATTTTCCCACACATGATGGCGAGTGGGCAGTTGTTCGACTTGCTGATATGTATCGAGAGATAAAAGACGGCCAAATTCCACCTAGATTCAGTGGAAATCTCAACTTTGGTTATGGTTATCCACTATTTAATTTTGCGTATCCTATGCCTTATTATCTGGGATTAGTATTCTTTTTATTACATATTGGCCTCGTCAATAGTATAAAAGTCCTTTTTGCGTTAAGTGTGCCTCTGAGTGCGATCATGATGTTTTTTGCATCAAGATCATTATGGGGAGGATCACTTGCAGGTCTGACAAGCGCTTTACTGTATGCATATTTACCTTATAGGATGGTTGATCTTTATGTTAGAGGATCATTAGGAGAATCATTGGCATCTGTTCTATTCCCCACGATTTTTTATCTAATTACTGTTTTGTCATCTAGGAAATCTGTTTTTTTGGTTATTGGATTAGCAGCAGCATTTGGAACACTGATTTTAACACACAATATTATGGCTGTATTGTTTTCGATTATCATTAGTGCCTACGTTATATTTATTTTCTTTACTTCTAAGAGCAAATATTGGAGGCAAATATTGTTGGGATTATTAGGAGGAATATTCCTTTCAGCATTTTTTTGGCTTCCCGCTCTTGTTGAAAAAAAGTTTGTTTTGCTTTCACAAATTCCGATTGCCGATCGTGATCTTTACTATGTTAATCCGTGGCAGCTTATTTTTTCTCCTTGGGGCTATGGAACACCTACCGAACAAAATTCATTTACTTATCAGTTAGGATTACCGCACATAATACTTTCGATTATAGGTTTTTTTCATATTTTGATTGATAAAAAAAAGGATCAGAAACGTTTTTTAGGAATATTTTTGGCAGGGATGATTCTTGCTGCTATATTTATGCTTTTCCCCTTGTCTTCACCTCTTTGGGAAAATATTCCATTAATTTCAGAAATTAATTATCCATGGACATTACTTTTCGTAATAGGATTTTTGATGAGTCTTCTTTCAGGAGTATTAATGAAGTATGGTAAAGTGATGAAAATATTTACAGTACTTTTTATTCTTTCAGCTATTGTTTTGGTATTACCTTTTGCAAAACCATCTGAATATGTTAATAGAGGGGATAGCTATTATTTTACCAACGATGCGACTACAACTTCCTCCCGTGAGTTTATGCCTCTGTGGGTCAAACAGATGCCTCTTAATCGAGCAGCAGAAAAAGTACAAATTGTAAAAGGTAAAGGCAAAATTGAAGATATCAGAGCTACTTCTGATGAGATAACTTTTAGAGCTTCTTTATCTGAAAAAAGCATTATAAGATTGAATACAATTTTTTTCCCTAATTGGAGATGGTATGTAGGTAAGAAACAAATTGCATTTAATTACGACAATCCTCAAGGTGTGATGGAAGCGACTTTTGATAAAGGCGAGCATGCAGTAAAAGTTGTATTTGAGAATACAACTGTGCGTACTTTTGCTAATTGGCTGTCATTGATGACATTTATTATTTTTGCTGTGATACTATCTCTTATATCTTGGAGAAAAGTATTAGATGAATAAAATTTTTTTCTTTTTACTTTCTGTTTTTTCTTTTTTTTCTATTCTGCCGCTTTTGGGAAGAGAGTATTTCCCCATGCATGATGATACTCAGGTTGCAAGAGTAATTGCTATGTCAACAGCTCTTCGTGATGGAATGTTTCCTGTTCGCTGGGTTGATATTTTAGGGTATGGTTATGGATATCCTATATTTAATTTTTACGCACCCTTAGCCTACTACGTTGGTGGCACTTTACATCTATTGGGTATTCCTCCAGTGGCTGCAACAAAAATTATGTTTGGCATCGGGATGCTTGCTGCCGGATTGTCAATGTATTTATTAGCAAAGGAGTTTTGGGGAGAATTAGGCGGATTACTTTCTGCATTATTGTATCTCTATGCTCCTTATCATGCTGTTAATCTTTATGTAAGAGGTGCTATTGGAGAGTTGTGGGCTTACGGACTGATACCACTTGTATTTTTGGGTTTTTACAAACTTTTCAGCGCTATACAAAGTGAAGATAAAAGAAAAATTTGGTATTGGATTGGAATATCAGGATTTGCTTATGCAGCTTTGATTTTATCTCATAATTTGACAGCGTTCATTGTGACTCCTTTTTTAGTTATATTGATTATACTTTTTTGTATAGTCCTTAAGAGGCAACATATTAGCTTTGTTCATCTAATCTACGCTTTTTGTTTTGGACTATTGTTCTGTGCTTTCTATTGGTTGCCGGCTATTCTTGAACTATCCTATACCAACGTTGGATCAATTTTGGGTGGAGGATCAAATCCCATAGACCATTTTGTCTGTTTATCTCAACTGTGGGCGAGTAACTGGGGATTTGCTGGCTCAGCACCGGGGTGTATTGATGGAATGTCTTTCATGATTGGGAAAATGCATATAATTCTTGCGCTAGGTAGTTTTTTTGCCGCTCTTTTTTGGAAAAAAAGAGTCAAGAAAAATATATTTTTTATCCTTTTTATAGGTTTGGTACTTTCGGTTTTTCTCATGCTTAGTATTTCAAGATCGTTTTGGGAAGGCTTTCCTCTTATGATGTACATTCAATTTCCTTGGAGATATCTCACAATGGCTTCATTTTTTAGTTCATTATTGTCAGGAGGAATACTATTTATTTTATTAAGTTCTGTAAATCTAGATTATTTTAAAAAGGTAATTTTGGGAGTTTTTATTGGCCTGCTAATAATTTTTATTTATGGGAAGTTTTTTGTGCCACAATATAAGATTAATGATATAACTCGCTATTCAAATATAGATTTTATACGATGGAATGTTTCCAAAATTTCTGATGAGTATTTGCCTTCTGATTTTAAAAAGCCAGAAAACATCTCAGATCTTCCTCAAAGCATTTTAGAGTTTATTAAAGGCTCTGGAAAAATTTATGTTGATAGAAAAACGACTACGCATCTTCTAGCATCCATAGTCGTTTCTAATGATGCAGTAATTAGAATACAAAGAGCCTACTTTCCAGCGTGGAGAATAGTAATCAATGGAGTAGAAAAGACACCTATAATCAAAAATGGAGTATATTATCTCAATTTGCCTTCCGGAGATTATCGCTTGGAGATGAGTTTTGTTCAAACTCCGATTGAGAGAGTTGCGAATAGCCTTACACTTCTTGGTATTTTTCTTTTTATTGCTGGTATAATATATGCTCATCGAAAGGTGTTAAAATGAATAAAAAATTACCTGAATTATCAATCTTTTTCCCATTTTGGAATGAGGAAAAAAATATTGAGCAAGTTGTCACCAATGCTATCGCAATTGCTCCAAGAATTGCTAAGAAATGGGAGATTATTATTGTTGATGATGGTTCATCGGATAGGACTTGGGAAAAATCTCGGGAGATAGAATCGCAATACTCCAATATTCGTATTGTTCATCATCATGTCAACCGCGGTTATGGTGCTGCATTAAAATCAGGATTTGAGCACAGCCAATATAACTACATAGTATTTACTGATGGAGATTTGCAATTCGATTTTTCAGAAGTGACCAAATTTATTGAAGTGATTGCAGATGCGGATATTGTTATCGGCTATCGAAAAAAAAGACAGGATAACCTAATAAGAAATATTCTGATGACATTGTTAAAGATATGGGACTTTATTTTTTTCCGTTTTTATTTCAAAGATATAGATTGCGGTTTTAAGATGTTCCGCCGTGAAGCGATTGAGGCATTAATGCCTCTTCGATCAGAAGGAGCAATGATAACAACTGAAATACTGGCAAAAGCAAAAGCGAAGAAGATGAAAATTAAGCAGGTTGGAGTATCTCATTTTCCACGCAAACATGGTCAGTCAAGCGGTGGCAATATTCCAGTTATTATTCGAGCGGTACTTGAAACCTTTATTCTCTATTGGGATATTAAAAATAGGCGGTTTTAATTATGCAAGAAATTGATATTGCCACAATTACAAGGCGTTCCATTCATGGCGTTTTCGCTTTGGTCTCCAGGACGTTTCTGATACAGATAGTTATGCAGTTGGTGAGTTTTCTGCTTACGATCTATCTTCTTCCTGAGGAATATGGAATGTTTTATATTGTGTCAGCAGCAATTGCTTTTCTTGCTTATTTTTCTGATATTGGATTGGCAGCTGCTTTAATTCAGAAAAAGGAAGAGTTAACAAAAGACGATTTAAGAACTACATTTACAATACAGCAAGCACTTGTATTAAGTGTTTCAATTATTGCTCTTATTTTTACCGATGCTGTGGGTAAATTTTATAACCTCAATAATGAGGGAAAGCTCCTTTATCAGGTACTTATCTTCTCCTTTGTTTTATCATCGCTTAAGACAATACCTTCCATACTTCTTGAGAGAAAACTTCTTTTTCAAAAATTAGTCATTCCTGAGATTGTTGAGACAGTTGCGTTCAGTGTGACGGTTTTAATTTTGGCAATACAAAACTTCGGAATAGCAAGTTTTACCTATGCAGTTTTCCTGCGTGGTTTACTAGGATTACTTACAATGTATCTTATTGCTCCGTGGAGACCGCAGATAGGTTTTTCACTAAATGTGGCGAAGCGTTTACTTGCATTCGGTGTTCCATTTCAGGCAAATAGCATCCTAGCTTTGTTGAAAGATCAACTTCTTGTAATTTATCTAGGTAAAGCGTTATCACTTACGCAAGTGGGATATATTGGGGTAGCCCAAAAATTAGCATACACACCCCTTAGACTTTTTATGGATAATATTATTCGTATAACCTTTCCATCTTTTTCTCGATTGGCTGAGACTAAATATCTTGGTAAAGCCATAGAAAAAACACTATTTGCAATTAGTGCATTTATTTTTCCTGCATCTGCTGGCATGGTGATTCTTATGCCTTATTTTATTCGCGTTTTTCCCAAATATGAAAAATGGGAGCCTGTTCTTCTTTCACTAACATTTTTTTCTCTAAACGCAATTCTCTCTAGCCTATCAACGCCTTTGACCAATGCTCTCAATGCCATCGGAAAGATCAAGATAACATTGCATCTTATGATTTTTTGGACACTAGCGACATGGATTCTGATACCCATTTTTATTGGAATTTTTGGATTTGATGGAGTGTCTATTGCCTCAGCTTTTATTTCAGTAAGCGTTGTTGCAGTGGTTTTTCTTGCGAAACAATATATTCCTTTCAGTATCCTTTCCGTAATTTATCCGCCATTTTTAGCAACAATTATTATGGCCATCTCTCTTTTTTTTATTTCAACGTATATTATCACTTCCCTGCAAACTTTGATTCTTGCTATGCTAGTGGGAGGAGGAATATATTTATTGACCCTTTTTCTGATAGCAAAGAAGCAAATTCTATCAGATTTAGAATTAATTAGAGCTAATTTAAAAAGGTAATATGTCTAAATTATCCGTTGTAATTTCTGTACACAATGGCGAGAGAGTTTTGGAAGAGTGTTTAAGATCAGTTGTCTGGGCAGATGAGATAGTAGTAATAGATCATGATTCTGATGATGCGACAGCTTCAATTGCAAAGAAATATACGAAAGTAGTTGTGTCAAGACCCAATGATCCTAAGAATATTGATTTGCAAAAAAATTATGGATTTGAAAAAGCTACCAATGAGTGGATTTTAAGTCTTGACGCTGATGAGCGTGTTTCAGCAGATTTGGCTCAGGAAATTAAGTCTGTTATTAACAATGCAGTATGCGAAGCATATGAAATTCCTCGCAAAAATATAATTTTTGGTAAATGGATTCAACATTCGTTCTGGTGGCCTGATTACCAAGTCCGTCTTTTTAAAAAAGGTAAAGGAAAATATGTAGAAAAAGGCGTTCATAAGCAGCTTAAAGTGGATGGTCCAGTTGGCAAACTGCAAAACCCTCTTATCCATGAAAATTATCAGAGTATTAGCCAATATATACAAAAAATGGATGTTTATACTGAAAATGAAGCCTCATCACTGGTACAACAAGGTACGCATTTTAATTGGAGAGATGCGCTGCGTATGCCTGTTAGGGATTTTCTTAAAACCTTTTTCTTGCAGGAAGGATATAAAGATGGTTTTCATGGTTTAGTCTTAAGCACTTTGCAAGGTTTTTATACATTTTTGGTTATTATCAAAGTATGGGAGAAAAATGGTTTTAAGGAAGAATACAATTCTGCATTTCTAAAAACTATCTTAAAAGAATGGAGGAAACTTCAAAATGAGATTTTTTACTGGATACTTTCAACATTGATCATATCTTCAAGAAATCCCTTTAAAAAATTTTTCTATCGTATTAAGAGAAAAATAGTGATGATGCGACTTAGAGATTAATTAATTTTCAAAACGTGTAAGATTTAACCAATATTTATTTTCAGTAATTCCTCTATCTAATCCATTGAAATCAAAAAAACCAACAGTTTTTTTCAGCTCCTTTTGCGATTTTAAAAATATCAATTTATATAAATTATTTTCTCGATACAAAACTGTATCATTATCGCGGTAAATTACTGTTTTTGAATGTAGTTCTTCACTCTTAATAATTTTTGACAACTCATGTTCTGCAACAAGAAAATCTATACTGACAAGTTTGGGAGATTTATAGATTAAAAAAGCTTTATCTGTTGGGGATAAAGAAATAGGAATATCAATGATGGCAAGAGTATTTGCTACTAAATCAGAAGGTATACCTGTTTTGGAAAATATACCTGATCCAGGAGAATAAAAATCGCGAAACTTCCAGAATTTTTGGGTATTAAGATAATTGGTATCTTTTATATCAGTTAAAAATTCTTTTCTTAATTTTTCTCTGGCAAATGGTAATGTTAGAGTTGATATTGCTGGAACAAAAATAAGCGAAGAACAGACAAGAGTGAAGATAATAAAGATATAAATAATTAAATGAGAATAATGAGGATGATCTTTTTGTTTTTTATTCATTCTTCTTCTATACTATCAATACATGCAAAGCAAAAAAGAACTTTTTTTTATTTTTTGTATTTTTTTATCTTCAATTATTTTTGTCTTTGATCTGTTCCTGCATCAGGGTTTGCCGCAAACATTCGATAATCTTGCTCATGCTACTTCAATTACTCAATTTTTTTTGGCTTTGAAAGATGGCGATTTTCCTGTACGCTGGTCTGATGGCATCGGTAATTATGGTCTTCCTCTTCCCATTGTAGCACATCAAGTTCCTAATTATCTGGGAGCGTTTCTGATGTATTTTTTAAATGATCCTGAGATAGTATTAAAGATACTTTACTTCTTATCTATATTTCTATCAGGATTTTTCTTTTATCTATTTCTTAAATATTATTTCCCCCCGTTGTATGCTTTTTGTGGTACATTTTTTTATATTTTTTCCTCTTACAAAATATTCAATACCTATGTCAGAGGTGCTCTACCTGAGTTATTCTCAGCAATTTGGTTGCCCATAATTCTTCTGGGTATACTGCTTTTTGTGAAAGAGAAGCAATTTAAAGGATTGTTATTAATCACAATGAGTGTTGCCAACCTTGCTTTGACTCATCCAATGATGCTTCTTATCTACTCATTTATTTATTTGCCTTTTTTGTTTTGGATGCTAATATCTTCGCGAGATAAAAAAAATAATTTTTTACATTTATTGGTTCAAAGAAGTACTATTGCATGTATTGGAGGGATCATGTTAGCCCTTTTAATCGCAGGATATTATCTCATCCCTCTTGTTTTAGAGATAAAGTATTTTTATCTTGGTAATTCTCAACCGTTTACCCCTGGCAATTATCTTACTTGGGATAGCTTTTTTGGAATGCAATGGCCCTACTTTACCGAAAAAGATATTGTAACTCGTGGACATGTTGTAAATGTTGGTATTTTGGAAACATTAGTTTTTATTATGGGAATATTTTTATTCTTTCATTCAATAAAAAATAAAAAAAACAATGATCAACTCGGTATTTTATTTTTTGCCATCCTTAATGGACTGTTAGTGATTATTTTGATGTTGCCTTTTGCTGAAAATATTTTTTACTCTGTTAAAATATTGGGAAGTGTTCAGTTTCAGTGGAGATTTCTTTCAGCCTTTAATTTTTTCCCTCCAATTATTCTCGCATATGCTCTGACAAGATTAAATAAACAGTTTTTTGTAATTTTGGTAATTCTTACTATTGCATTTTTCTCTTTTCCGCAACTTTATGGGAAGAATTATATGCAAGTAGACAAAAAAAATTATTTTTTTACTCCTATCAATGTACATTCTGTACTCTTGAATACAATCTGGTCAGGCAGGACAGAAGATTATCCTCTAAAAAAACAAAAAGCAGAAGTAATAGAAGGAGTTGGAAAAATAAAAGAAAAAAAGGAATCGAACTCTCAAAGAACATATTTAGTTGATGCTCAGACACCATTGAGGATGGTAGATTATACTTTTTATTTCCCCGGATGGAATGTATATATTGACGGCAAAAAAACCCCAATTGAATTTCAAGACCCATCTTTTAGAGGAGTTATAACTTATCAGGTACCTTACGGAGAGCACTTGATTCATATTAAGTTTGAAAATACAAAAATTCGTCTCTTAGGAAATAGTCTTTCACTTTTGGGAATTGGATTGTTTGTGCTTGCTATTTTTTGTCAGAAAAGTGTTAAGAAATTTCTTAAGGTTTGTTAATTTTAAAGTTATGTGGCTGAACATTTATTTTCTTGTTATAATAAAACCTCATAATGAAATTATCAATCATCATTCCTGTATTTAATGAAGAAAAAACAATTGCGGCTGTAATCAAGAAAGTTTTAGCAGTTCAACTGGACAATGCTGACAAAGAAATAATAGTCGTTGATGATTGTTCTTCTGATAGGACAGGAGAGATATTAAACAATCTTCGTCAAATTTATAAAGATCTTAAGATTTATACACATAAAAAAAATAAGGGTAAAGGTGCAGCTTTAAGAACAGGCTTCGCTTATGCGACCGGTGATTATTGTATTATTCAGGATGCTGATCTGGAATATGATCCAATGCAGATTGGATCTCTTTTCAAACCGATTGTAGAAGGTGAAGCCCAAGTAGTTTATGGAACACGTTTAAAAAGATTGCCTCACTTGCGGGGTGAGGAATCAACGCCGCGTTTTCTTCTCCATTATTTTGGCAATCGATTCTTAAGTTTGATAACCAGTATGCTCTATTTTCAATGGATTACTGACATGGAGACGTGTTATAAAATTTTCCCTCGTAAGTTTATTCAGAGAGTTAATTTAAAAGGAGAAGGTTTTGAATTTGAACCTGAGATTACTGCAAAATTGATTAAGCATGGATATAAAATAAAAGAGATTCCTATTACTACCACACCTCGAGGTTATAACGAGGGTAAAAAACTTCAAACATTTCCTGAGGGAATAAAAGCTTTTTGGACTTTGATTAAATATCGTTTTGTTGATTGACAAAAGGTTATGTTAAATAAATTGATACGTAATACCGCACTTATCCTCGTTTTTCTTACTTTTGTTGGTGGATTATTGAGAGTCTATAAAATAGGAGAAATTCCTGTGGGATTTCACGCGGATGAAGCCTACTTTGGCTATAACGCATACTCTCTATTGAGAACAGGAAGAGATATTACAGGACATTTTATACCTATTCACCTGGAATCATTTCTTTATAGTCCGGGGGGGTATTCGTATCTGATTATTCCATTTCTCGTTTTTTTTGATTTAAGTCCAGTTGCAGTTAGACTTCCAGCTGCAATAATTGGTACAGCAACAATAATTCTGACATTTTTTTTAGTACGCATGATTTTTTCTCAAGAAAAATACAGTGTGCTGGTCGCATTAATCACCACTTTTCTTCTCACTATTAGTCCTTGGCATATTAATCTCTCTCGTGCTTCAGCTGAAAATGTCATTGTAGTATTCCTTATAATTCTAAGTGTGTTTTTGTATTTGAAATGGGTTGAGAATCAACGATTTTTTATTCTTTTGTTTTCCTTTATTTTTTTTGCAAGCACGTATCTTTTTTATCAAGCTCCGCGTGCTTTCCTCCCTCTTTTTATTCCTTTTTTAGTATTGTTCTTTTCTCGTCAATTGAAGCCAAAGAAATATTTTTTGATAGGCATTCTATATTTATTTTTCATAGTCTTGCCGCTAGTCATTATTGTCACCTCTGATACCCTATCCTATAGATTAAGGATGTTGTCCGTATTTAGTTATCCGAAAACTCAAGCATTAATTGATGAGGCAATAGTAGAGGATGGTTTATCATCTCAGCCTGTTATCTTGACACGCGTATTTCATAACAAGATTGTTGGTTATACTTCAGAGATATTTGATACTTATATGCAACATTTATCTTACGGTTTTTTATTTAAAGATGAAGGTTTGCCAGCGCGTTATCGTGTGCCAAATATGGGATTACTTTATTTATTTGAGCTTCCTTTAATTGTTGTTGGATTGTACTCTATAGTACGATTGCGCAGTAGGGGTGGATTGTTATGTATTGTGTGGGTTCTTTTGGGATTTGTTGGGTCTGCTTTAACATATGATGATGTTCCCAATCTTCAGAGGACTCTTCTTGTTTTGCCTGCACTTCAAGTTGTGGGTGGATTTGGCGCTGTGACACTTTTTAAAAATTTACCTTCAAAGGTGATTCCGATTGTGGTTTTAGTGAGCATTATCATAGTGCTTTATTTTGTTTCCTATTATCTTCATCAATATTTTATCCATCAGATTATTCATAAGCCAATTTATCGTCAGGAGGGGTATAAAGAGTTGGTCAGAGTGGTAAATAAATTGCTCCCTCAATATCAATATGCAATGATAACAACTCGTCAGGCATCTCCTCTAATTTTTTTTCTTTTTTATTCTCAGTATGATCCAGCAAAATTCCAACAAGAGATTAAAAAAGAAAAGCACAATTTCCTTATTGAGGATTTTGGAAAAGTAAGCATAGATAAATATAGATTTTTTACAGATGCGTGTTTTGATAAAGACAAATTAAAAGAATCGATTTTATATGTTGATCTTGGATCTTGCGATGTTCCTTATTCTCAAGTACATGTTCTAAAAGAAATTAAAAGAGGTGATGCAAGTATAGTATTCAGGGTGTATGATAAAAAATAAGATGAAGTGATTATGGAAAAAGTGATAATTTCAATTATTGATTATAATGGACGTGACGATACAATTGCCTGTCTTCGCTCTATTGAAAAATTAGTTACGGAAAATTTCTTCTTTGAGGTAGTTGTCATTGATAATTATCCTCAAGGGTTCTTTTCTTTGGGAGATGAGAAGTTTGATATTCCAATTACGATAATTAAGACTCCCAAAGCTTTGGGATTTGCTGGAGGACAGAATAAAGGCATAGAGTATGCTTTGGAACAGAACGCAGATTATGTTCTTGTATTAAATAATGATACGCTTGTAGATAAAAATCTTTTGCGTGAGTTAGTGAGAGCTAGCAGGGAGGATAAAAAACGCGGTGCAATTGTTCCTAAAATTTATTTTGCAAAAGGTCATGAATTCCACAAAGATCGTTATACAAAAGATGAATTAGGACGGATCATCTGGTATGCAGGTGGCAGAATGGACTGGAACAATATTTATGGTATTCATATTGGAGTTGATGAAGTAGATCATGGACAGTATGACCATGAATCAGAAACAGAGCTTTTGACAGGATGTTGCGTACTATTAACAAAAGATGTTTTGAATAAAGTAAAAGGATTTGATAACAGATATTTTTTGTATTATGAAGATGCTGACCTTAATGAAAGGATAAAGAAAGCTGGTTTTCTCATTTGGTATAGGCCAAGTGCACTACTTTGGCATGTAAATGCAGCATCAACAGGAGGATCAGGATCTCCAACTCAGGATTATTATATTAGCCGCAATAGACTCTTATTTGGTATGAAGTATGCTAGTTTAAGGACAAAAATCGCATTGATAAGAGAAAGTTTGCGTATTCTTAGATCAGGGAGGGAATGGCAAAAAAAGGGAGTAATTGATTTTTATCTTAGACGGCTTAAAAATGGGAGGCTTTATAATGATTAAGCTGACAGGTATAGTCATAGCCAAGAATGAAGAAGAGATGATTGGAGAATGCCTTGATTCTCTTGCTTTTTGCGATCAAATAATTGTTGTGGATAACGCTTCATCTGATGGAACAAAAAAAATTGCCAAGCAAAAAGGGGCAAAAGTTATTAGTACAGAAATTAACAGTTTTTCTGAACTTAGGAATTTGGGTTTGGCAAAGGCACGATCAGAATATGTTCTTTACATAGATGCAGATGAGCGTGTATCAGATGCACTGTATAATGAGATTTTATCCATTGTTTATAAGAATGATAAAAAAATAAGCGCGTATCGTATTCCTAGAAAAAATTATTATTTTGGAGATCACCCTTGGCCGTATATAGAAAAACTGGAAAGGTTGTTTCGTAAAAAGAGCCTCAAAGGATGGTTGGGTGTGTTGCATGAAACACCTCAGGTAATTGGTGAAGTAGGAGAGTTAGAGTCTCCAATTCTCCATTATACTCATCGTAATCTAGAAGAAATGGTCAATAAAACCAATGTTTGGTCTGATGTTGAGGCTAGGCTTCGATTTGAACAACATCATCCCAAAATGACTTGGTGGAGATTTCCTAGAGTGATGTTTACTGCATTTTGGGATTCATTTGTTAAACAAAAAGGTTTCCAAGCAGGTACAATAGGTTTACTCGAGAGCGTATATCAGGCATACAGTATGTTTATTACCTACGCGAAGCTTTGGGAGTTGCAAGAGATAAAACAATAGCTATTTTTTGAGCATTCTAAACCAGTCACTAATTTGATCAACAGTAAGTTTATTCTTGGCAAAGCGCAAAAGGAAAATAATCTCTAAAACACCCAAAGTATTAAGAATAAGCATAGCAATAAACCAATATTTTTGTTCTCCTTGTGCTGCTCTCCATAAAGCCAATCCTTTCCAAAGGATAGCCCATAAGAAGATAAAATAAAATATAAAAGGTGGTATATTGCCAATAGATGGGTTCATTTTCTATATCTTAACATACATTTTGATAAATAGCAAAAATTGCTACAATAAAAGAGTGAAAATTGGAATTTTTTCTCCATATCTTGATACTATGTCTGGAGGTGAGAAATATATGCTGACGCTTGCAGATTGCCTCTCTCCTGAGCATGAGGTAACGATTTTCTGGGACAAAGATAAAGAAAAAGACATTAGAGAAAAAGCCAAACACAGATTCAATTTCGATTTAGCTAATATAACATTCACATCTTCGATTTTTAGCAGCAGTATATCTTTTTTTGAGAGATTTTGGGAAAGTAAGAAATATGATCTGATCTTTTTTTTGAGTGATGGTAGTATTCCTTTTCTTGCATGTCCGGTTATTCTCCATTTTCAATCTCCTGTTGAGTGGGTAAAAGTATCCTTAAAGACAAGAATAAAGATGTCTTTCATCCATGAAGTAATTTGCAACTCATTTTTTACCAAGTATTATATTGATCGCAAATTTCATCTACAAAGTAAGGTTGTCTATCCACCTGTAGATTTTTCTGCTGCCAAAAAAAATCTTAAAAAAGAAAAAATTATTCTTAATGTAGGCCGTTTTGGGATAAACCATGCAGGATCTAGTTTTAAAAAACAAGATATTCTTGCCGAAGCATTTGCTGATCTCATAGAAAACGGCATAAATAATTGGAAGCTTGTTTTTGTTGTGAGTTTGAGAGATGAAGATAAAAAGAGTTTTAATTCTTTTCAGAAAAGATACAACTTTCTTCCTATAAAATATGTTATCAATCCTTCCAGTGAAGAACTTTGGGAGTATTATTCTAAAGCAAGTATCTATTGGCATGCGTCAGGATATGGTGAGAATTTGGATGAACATCCGGACCGCGCAGAACATTTTGGGATCTCAACAGTTGAAGCTATGGGATCGGGTGCAGTACCTTTAGTGTATAATGCAGGCGGGCAAAAAGAAATTGTCACCCACCAACATACAGGATTTTTGTGGAATTCTACCCAAGAGTTAATTGCCTATACCCAAAATCTTATATCAGAACCAACTCAATTAGCAGATCTTTCTCAGGCAGCAAAACAAGCAGCATATAAATATCAAAAGGAAGAGTTTTGTAAAAATATCAAAAGTATTCTTCCATGAAACAAAAATATCTTGCGCTACTCATAGTTTTTATTGTTTCTCTATTCTTTTATCCTTTGTTTTTTCAAGGAAAGCTTCCTGTGCCTGCTGATACTATTGTTGGACTTTACCATCCTTTTAGAGACCTTTACTCTGGGGAGTATCCTAATGGTATTCCCTTTAAGAATTTTTTAATAACAGATCCTGTTCGACAGCAGATTCCTTGGAGATTTATTAGTTTGGAGATAATTAAAGAGAAAGAATTGCCACTTTGGAATCCTTACGCATTTTCAGGCTATCCACTGCTTGGTAATTTTCAGTCTGCGGTATTTAATCCTCTAAATATTTTTATTCTTTTGCTGCCGTTTTGGTTAGGATGGACTATTATTGTTTTGCTTCAGCCAATTCTTGCCGCCTTGTTTATGTTTTATTATCTTGCTTATCTTCGGTTGACAAAAATAGCATCTTTTTTAGGAGGAGTGACGTTTGCTTTTAGTGGTTTTATGATTGCCTGGCTTGAGTGGGGGACACTGGGATATGTGATAGCATTTGTCCCTCTGATTTTATTGTCATTGGAGCAACTTATTAGGCAATGGACAAGAAGATGGGCTGTTGTTTTCACTCTTTCAGCTATGATACAACTATTTTCCGGTCACCTGCAGGTGTGGTTTTATACATTTATTTTAATCAATCTCTATCTTCTTTTCCGTTTATATTTTTCTCTAAAAGAGCAACGGGAGAAAATCACATTTTTGTCTTTTCTAAACGCATATAAGTCCTTTCTTTTGCTTATAATTTTTGTTTTAGCAGCGACATCTATTCAATGGATACCAAGTTTAATATTAATTCTTCAAAGCGGTAGAGATGCAGATCAGGTATTCTGGCAAAATCAAGGCTGGTTTATCCCCTGGCAACATTTGATTCAGTTTGTTGTACCCGATTTCTTTGGTAATCCAACAACACTTAACTATTGGGGTGTTTGGAATTATGCAGAGTTTGTAGGATATATTGGTCTTGCTCAATTGATTTTTGCGACTACTGCGATAATCAATCTTATCAGAAAAAATTATTATGTATCGTTTTTTGCGGGTGTTGTTATATTTTCACTAATTTTTTCTCTTCCTACGCCTCTTGCTGTTATTCCATTTACTCTTGATATTCCCTTACTTTCAACATCCCAACCAACAAGACTTCTTTCTTTAATAGACTTATCTTTAGCTATTTTAAGTGCTTTCGGATTTAATTTGCTAATTGAGAAAAAACAAAAAAAAATTATTACCTCTTTTATATTGACTGGTTTAATTTTGGCATTTCTTTGGTTATTTGTGAATCAATTAATTTTTAAATTAATAAATATTGATAAAGTAAATCTTTTGGTTGCAAAGAGAAATCTTATTTTCCCAACAGTTATTTTCCTATCGGTGTCTTTTGCGTTTGTTTTATTAAATTCAGTAAAAAGATCCTTGATTAGAAATATAGTGATTTTGGGAATTATAATAATTTCTTTGTTTGATTTATTTCGATTCTTTCACAAATTTACTTCCTTTTCTCCGAAGAATTATCTTTTCCCAACTACCAAAACAATTTCTTTTTTGCAAAATAATCTGCAATATCAGAGATTTATGACTGTAGATGATCGCATACTTCCTCCAAATTTTTCAATTTTTTATAAACTGGAAAGTGTTAACGGTTACGATCCGCTATATTTAAGACGATATGCAGAATATATAGCGGCAAGTGAAAGGGCAAAACCTGATATTTCACCTCCATGGGGATTTAATCGTATCATTACTCCCAAAAGATTTGATTCTCGACTTATTGATATGCTGGGTACAAAATATATTTTGTCTCTTGTGGATCTTAATTCACCCAAAATAAAAAAAATCTTTACAGAAGGAGAGACAAGAGTCTATGAAAATAAAGCAGCGCTACCCAGAGTGATACTCGTCAACGATCTTTTTATTGTTCCTACAAAACAAAAGGCTATTGAAAAATTATTTGAGCCATCTTTTAATCCGCAAACCCAAGCAGTAGGTGAATTTCCTAGTGAGAAACAATCACTAAAAAAACAATATGCTTCAGGAAGTGCAACAATTCTTTATTACTCACCAACAAAAATTATAATAAAGACAGTTCTTAGAGATGAAGGATTTCTTGTGCTATTTGATCCCTACTATCCAACATGGAGAGTTTTCATTTGTTCTAGTTCGTGTACACAGACTGAGATGATCAGAACAAACTTTCTTTTTAGAGGGGTTGTTGTTCCGGGTGGTGAGCATACTATAGAATTTAGAAATAATATTTTTTAATTTATGAAAAAAAACATTATTTTTTTGGCAATTATTTTCATCGCCATTATTTTTCGTTTCTCTGCATTAGGCAAAATACCAATATCACTTTATTGGGATGAAGCTGCAGTTGGTTATAATGCCTACAGTATTTTATTAACAGGCAAAGATGAATATGGTAATTTTTTCCCTCTTCTTTTTCGTTCATTTGAAGATTACAAGATGCCTGCATATGTTTATTTGACAACAATTCCTATTGGATTTTTTGGTCTTAATGAGTTTTCTGTACGATTTGTATCGGCATTTGCGGGAGTGACTGCGGTTTTATTAACTTACTTTTTAACACGATTACTCTTTATTCAATTTTCCAGTTCTCAAAAGAATATTTTAAAAGAGAAGAGTAATGCAATTGCGCTTCTTGGATCATTCTTGCTTGCAATTTCACCTTGGCATCTTCAGTTTTCACGAACTGGATTTGAGGCAAATGTAGCGTTAACTACATTTCTTGCAGGATTTTATTTTTTCTTTAGATCTTTTTTAAATCAGAAATATTTTCCTTTTGCTTTTTTCTTTTTTACTCTTAGTTTCTATCTTTATAGAAGTATTTTTATTTTTTTACCGGTCGTTTTAATCGGCTTATTAATTATTTTTCGTAGAGAGCTTTTTTCTTTAGAGCGCAGAGGAAAAACAATTATGACTTTGATAGTGTTTATTATTTGTATAACGCCAATAACTTATGCAGTATTTTTTGGTCCGGGAAGAGTAAGAGCCGATCAGGTCAGTGTCTTCCGACATTCTCAGGAAGCATTATCAGAAAATTTACAAAAACAACAAGAAGGTAATACTTATATTTCACGAGTGCTGTATAATCGTCGTATAACTTACGCTAGGATTACAATCCAAAATTATTTATCTCATTTTTCTCCAGCGTTTTTATTTCTTAGCGGTGATGGTAATGGAAGGCATACTGTTAAAAATATGGGAGTGCTTTATAGGTGGGAGATACCATTTCTCCTTTTGGGATTTTTTCTGATATTAAGAGAAAAGAGCAAATTAAGACTAATTATTATACTTTGGATATTTGCAGCACCTCTAGCAGCGAGTCTAGCCACACCTTCTCCTCATGCATTGCGTTCATTAAATATGCTTCCTGTACCACAGATATTAACTGCAACTGGAATTACTTTTGTTTTCTTTAAGCTGCAAAGAAGATACAGGATAGCCTTTTTTTTGCTGATGATTTTAGTAGTGTCTCTGTTTTTTAATCAATATTGGAAGGAATATAATTATCATAATACTGTCACAGCTAGTGCTGACTGGGCTGATGGCTACAAACAGTTGGTATCTGAAGTACAAAAAAGAGAAAAAGATTATGACAAGATAGTTATTTCTGGATATTATTGGCAGCCTTATATTTATTTTCTTTTTTACACAAGATATGATCCTTACTTATTTCAACATTCGGGTAAAAAAGAAAGATTTGGCAAGTATGTATTTGGTGGAACTGAATGGGATAAGGACAGGGGAAGAAGCGAATTACATAATGTTGATCTTGTAAGGTTTGCAGGTTCTAGGAATATTCTTGTGGCTTTATCTCCATCAGAATATCAAGCACATTCTAATGAACTGCAAAAAATCACAGAAATTAAGAATGCAAAAAATGATACTATTTTTATTCTTGGATCGCTGAGGAAATAATTTATTGGATAATATAATTAATTATACTAAAAAGAGAATGTTGCAAGATACAAAACTAAATATAGTTTTACTAATTTGTATTACTCTTCTAGCAGGAGTGCTTAGATTTTGGCAGATAACTCAAGTACCTCCAAGTCTTTACTGGGATGAAGTCTCTCAAGCTTATAATGCATATTCTATACTTGCTACAGGCAAGGATGAGCATCAAGAGTTTTTGCCTCTTGCGCGTTTTCAAGCATTTGGTGACTACAAAGCTCCTGTCAATATTTATCTAACAGTAATTAGCATGTTGATATTCGGCAGAAATGATTTTGCTATTAGGTTTCCATCCGCTTTCTTAGGAACATTGACAGTTGTGTTGACCTATTTTTTGGTGCGTGAACTTTTTGCAAAATCGTCCTTATCAAAAACCATAGCATTATTTTCAGCCTTCTTGCTCTCAATATCACCATGGCATATCCAGTTATCAAGAGCTGCGTATGAAGGGAATATTGCCACTTTTTTTACTGTTAGTTCTTTATTTCTTTTTTTCTACGCTCTCAATAAAAGACCGTGGTTTATTTTGATAAGTGCAATTAGTTTTGTCATTGCTTTTTATGCCTTTAACGCTCATAGAGTTTTTATTCCACTTTTTGTTTTATTCCTTAGTTTAATTTTCTTTAGAAAGTTGTGGGGCATAAAAAAACAAGTAATTTTTTCTATATTAATTGGTTTAGTAATGTTGATACCATATATTATTTTCTTTCAGACTCCTGAAAGCAAACTGCGATTTCAGGAAGTAAATATTTTCTCAGATCTGGAAACAATTAAAAAAGCAAATCAATTAATTGCAGATGATGGATCTACTTTAATTGCTAAATTAATTCATAACAGGAGAGTTCTTTTCGCAAGGGAATATTTGATTAATTATTTTGATTTTTTTAATCCCAACTATCTTTTTTTTGAAGGGGATATAAATCCGAGATTTTCGCATCGCTTTAATGGACAACTTTTTCTTTGGATCCTGCCATTTATTTTGGTAGGAATTTATGGTTTGTATAGTATAAAGAATAAAACAACTTTAGTGTTATTAGGGTGGATTCTTTTGGCTCCAATTCCTGCAGCTGTGGCGAGGGAAACCCCGCACGCTCTCAGAAGTGAGACATTTATTCCCGTATTTGAGATTATCGCGGCTGTGGGTATATCTTTTTGGCTTATTTATTTAAATCATAAAGCAAAGCGTTTCGTGCCAATAATTTTAGTGTTGTTAGGGATGATTAGTATCTTTTCTGTTGTGGCTTTTTGGCATAATTATACTGTGCATAACCCTAAAATATTTTCAGCAGACTGGCAGTATGGATACAAAGATGCAGTAGAGTATATAGATTCTATCGATGATAAATACGATGCAATTTATTTCACAACAGAATATGGCCGTCCCTATATTTATGTTGCCTGGTATGGGAGGATTGCTCCTGAGGAGTATTGGTCAAAAGCAAATGTAGTTAAAGACTCATTTGGTTTTTATAACGTTTTGAGTCTTGGAAAATATCAGTTTGTTGAAAATCCTCCAGCATTTGCAAAAAATAAAGTTTTATATGTTTTTTCAGAAAACAAAATTCCCAAAAACAGTAGAATACTTAAAAAAATATATTTTCTTAATGGAAATATAGCATTCGTTATCGCTGAAAACACCTGATGAAAAAATACATAATAGTTGCCGTTATTGCATTGATTGGGATAATATCTAGATTTTATGATCTAGGTGATGTTCCACCATCTTTGAATTGGGATGAAGTATCTATAGGTTATAATGCGTACAGCGTCTTGAAAACAGGCAGAGATGAATATGGAGAATTGTTACCTCTTTCATTTAGATCATTTGGTGATTATAAACAACCATTATATGTTTATTTTGCCATTCCATCTATCTTTCTTTTTGACCTAACTCCTTTTGCGGTGAGACTTCCCTCAGCGCTTTTTGGATCTTTAAGTATAGTTTTTGTTTTTTTTCTAGTTTATGAGCTTTTTTTTACTTCAGCGAAAAAGACTACAATTGCCAGTCTTACTGCCTTATTGTACTCAATCTCTCCGTGGTCTATACAGTTTAGCCGTTTTGCTTCTGAGGCTAATGTAGCCTTAAGCCTTACACTCGGTGGAGTATGGTTGGTACTGCGCGGTACTCGAATAAAAAGTAAATTTATGATTCTTATCTCATTGCTGTTTTTTATCCTTAGCATGTATACCTACCATAGTCACAAAATCTTTACACCGTTTATTTTGCTGTCAATACTTTGGTTGAGAAAAGATTATTTTTTAAGCAATAAACGCTTTTTGGGAATACTTATTGCTTTGTTTTTTCTTGGTAATATATTTTGGCTAGTAGATGCAAATACAACACAGCGGGGAAGGAGCGTATTATTGACCTCTGAACAAACGCAACTTCTGGAGCAACCAATAAAATATCTTATAGAAGACAAAAAAAATGGTGATATTTTAGGTGTACTGCTTCATAACAGAAGGATAATTTACTTAAAAACATATCTTAAAAACTACCTTTCACATTTTGATCCAAATTTTCTTTTAATGATGGGTGATAATGCAAGACATCACGCTCCTGATATGGGAGTAGTATATCTTGTATCTCTACCATTTATAATTTTTGGCTTTTTATCTTTATGGAAGAGATACAAAAAAGAGGCGGTATTTCTCTCATTGTGGTTGCTTGGTGCGCCTGCAGTATCAGCACTAGCAATCAATGCACCCAGTGCAATTAGGAGTATGATGTTTCTTCCACTATGGCAGATATTTGCTGCATTTGGGATAATTTCCTTTTTGAGTCTAATTAAACATCAAACATTTAAGTACATCGGCATATTTTTAATTATACTTTTTTATTTTTTGAATATTTTTTATTACTTTCATCAATATTTTGTGCATACCAATAGAGAGTATGCCAGATATTGGCAATATGGATATAAAGAGGCAATTGAATATGCATTATCGCTTCCCAAAAACACTCCAATTATTTTTAATCAAGATATTGAGCAAGCGCAAACATTTTATCTATTTTATGCAAAAGTAGATCCATCTCAATATCTTTTGAATGGTGGATCAAAAAGGATGAGAGATAAATGTTCTAATATAGATAATATTTATTTTGGAGAATGTTTGACAAGAATTTCTAGCGGCTTTCTGATAACAGGTAATCCTCCTTCCATTTCTGCCAAAAAAATGAAGACTATTTTGTATCCCAATGGAGAAGAGGCTCTGGCAATTTATTTTTTTGCCAAAAAATACTAGTTACATCAAATTGATTTGATCTGTACTATAATATGTATATTCAGTTTCAGTAATCATGAGTCTAGCAAAATTACCAAGAAAGATTTTTAGTTGGATTAATAAAAGAGAGAATTTATTTCTTGTTGTTTTCTTTTTTATTATTTTTTCAGTATTATTGATTAATACTTTTCATGAAGAATATCCAGATGAATTCGATAACATCTTGGGTGGTTGGTATATTACCCATGGTATTCCTATTTATACAGGTTTTTTTACACACCATGGACCTGTTGCTTACTTCATAGCAGCGTTAATAACATTATTGAGTGGAAATTCATTTGTTCTTTTTCGGGTAATATTCTCTCTTGTAATCTTTGTGTATCTATTATGGTCTTATTCTTATATCAAATCGAGATTTGGAAAAGAAAGAACATATTTTTATCTTATTTTTATAGCTCTTATTTCTCTTGCAGGTAACTATTATTGGTTTCATATGTTACTGGCAGATACATTGTCTGCATACTTTTTTGCTCCTGTGATTACTTTACTTCTTCTAGTCACTATCTCTAAAACACCCTTAATAAAAAAAGATATAATTATTATATCTATACTGACTGCATTTTCAGTTTTGAGTTCTCTTACATTTATTTATTTTTCAATAATAGTGTATGCATATGCATTATATTGGTATCTACAATCTAATTCATTGAAGATTTTTTCGCGCAAAGTCGGAGTGGTTATTCTAATTTTTGCTGCTCCCTATCTATTGTTTTTAACATATCTTCTTGTGACTTTTAGTTTGCAGGAGTATATATATCAAGGTTGGATATTTAATCAGCGGTATTATGTCTATAACTACCCCCGCCCAGAAGGATCTCTCTCTATCAATCCAGTTCGCTTTGCAATTGTTATAGCTCATAATTTCTATAACAGCTATTTTACTCTTTTAGAGCAAGTAAAGACTTTTAATCTTAACTTCCCATTAAATATTACGTTTGCTGTAGGTACTTTGGGGACTATATTTTATCTTCTAATAAGAAGACAGTTTCTCTTTGCAATTATATTTACAGGGCTTCTTATATATGCAAACGCGCGATCTGATCCACTAAATTCAAAAGAAACGGATTATCAGGCAGCAGTATATATCATGATGGCGCTTGTTTCGACTCCATTTTTACTTCTCGAACTCTACAGAGATCTCAATAATGAACAAAAGATAGGACGAAATCTTATATACGGTGTGATTTTTCTGACTGTAAGTATTTATTCACTATTTTCAACAATGTTTCTTTTTCAGAAATTTTTTAATCGTACATATGATAAATACATGGGTAAAGCTCCCTTAATCTATGATCGTCCAATTATTGCACCTGTTATTAATAGACTTATTGCTGTTAATGAACCTGTGTGGGTAGGACCTTTTGAGTTTAAAGAACTTTTTTACATTCATGGTCGTCCTGCATCTAAGTATCATATCTTTATTCCGGGAATGGGGTATTCACCTGAAATTAGAAGTGCTTTCATTGAGGAGTTAGAGAAATCAAAACCTTCAATTATTTATTTTCAAAAAAATTTCTTTATTCTGGGTAGAAGCCCTGAGATGTATGGACAATTTTTCCTTGACTATCTACAAAAACATTACGTTACTTTACAGCAACTTAATGAAAATGAGAGGAGATATATCTCTCTCGTTCCTGTAACTGATAAAATTGATCTAGAAACGAGACTTTATATTAGAAAAGAAAAACTTTCGTCTGTACTCGAAAAACTTATCGCCAATCAATTTGTTGCTTCTGTAAATAACTAATTATGGACTTTTATCCACTTATCAGTTTTAAGTTTTTATTATACTTTTTAATTTTTTTAATAAGCGTTTATTTAACTTTTTATTTACCTGGTAGTGTTATTGTTTCTTTCTTAAAAATTCACTCACTCGGGATGAGGATACTTCTTCCAACTATAGTTGGTATGGTACTTTGGGGGATGCAAGGTTATCTTTTGGGATATTTACAGCTTAGATTTTTGACATATATTTACTTATTGGTGATGATTTCTTTTGCTTATAAAAGAAATCTCTTGCTTCCAACTTATTTTTTGGATGGTTTCCTTTGGATAAGAAGAAATATTTTTCTAACTCTTCTAGTGCTTCTGGGAATAATCGTTCAACTTATCCCGGTAGTCGCATCTGGGACAAGATACCAGGAAGGAGTAAGATTTTTTGGAGTCAATGGTGTTGATGGGATAATGCATCTGGCGTTTATTCGAGGAATAATACATCGTTTTCCTCCTTTTGAGCCCGGAGCCTTTGATCATCCTCTTACTAATTATCATTATTGGTCGGATCTTATAATTTCTGAGTTAATAAGAGTATGGCATCTTCCCACATCTCATGTTTTTTTTCAGTATATGCCTATACTGCTTTCTTTGCTTACAGCGATTGCCGGATATCAAGTCATGCGATCACTCGGATTTTCGCATAATGCTGGAGTGTGGGCAATATTTTTTCTTTTTTTCGGTGGTGATGGAGCATATCTATTGATGCTTTTAGTACATAATAAATTAAGCTTTGCATCGCCTGCGATTGATAATGGTGCAACTCAATTTCTCAATATGCCCAATGCTCTGGCACGTCCTGTATTTCTCACAAGTATCATAACACTCCAATATTGGTTTAAAGAAAAAAGGTTAGTTTGGGGAATACTGATGGTACTTTTATCTGCAAGTCTTTGGGGGATTAAGGTGTATTATGGTATTTTTACAGCTATCGGTTTATCGTTGATTGTGATTGCTATGATTGTCATAACGTTTGTGTCGATGTCAAAGAAAAAATCGTTTATTAACGCTGGTATATTTGCAGTTAAAGAAAATATCATGTTACTGTCTGTTTTGGGTCTTTTTGTCGTTGTAAGCGCTCTTATTTATTTCCCTCCCAACAAAGGAGCTGGCGGACTGAAGGTGTATCCTCTAGAATGGCCCAAGATATTTTTAGGACCGGGAGGTATCAATTGGGGTGAGTGGTGGCTTAGAAGACAGGTTTATGAACAAGCAAAAAATATAAGAAATCTACTTGTTTTAGACATCATTGCCATTTTAGTCGCAATGATATCTATTCACGGAACAAGACTAATAGGATTGTTTCTAGGAAGAAATATTTATAAGAAACTTGGTTGGAGGAATATACTTTTTTTTATTCCCGGCCTTCTCATTTTTCATGTACTGGGTTTATATACATTGCAAGAAGCAGGAGAATTTAATGTTTTTAATTTTTTTGTGGTAGGGACGGTTATTCTCAGCATCTTCTCAGCCATGGTTGTTGAAAGGCTTTTTTATACCAAGAATCTTATTTTGGCAATAACTGCTTTTGTGGTTGTTATTCTGACAATACCACGTGTAATTCATGAGACCATCAGTTATTTGCCAACACTAATTACTCCGAAAAATACGAGTTCTACACTTATTAGCAATGCTGAACTAGAAGGGTTAAATTTCATTAGAGAAAATACACCACAATCCGCAATTGTTCAGTCACATCCAAAAGACAATATAGATCAAGAGACTCCTTATGTTTCCTTTTTTTCTGACAGGTTTACGTATCTTAGTGGTACTAGATTGCAAAAAACTCATAATCAGCCAGTAGAATATAGAGAAAAAGAGTTAAAGAAACTTTTTGAATCGAGAAGTTCGCCGGAATTTCATGGAATAGCACGCAATTTAGGAATAAATGTGATTTATTTAAAGAAAAATCCTGATCAGGAATTATTTTTTGAGCGAGATAATAATCTCATCAAAAAAATATTCGAGAATAAAGAAGTCGTTATTTATAAAATTAATAATTAAGAACATAATTTGAAGTAGTCACAACGAACGATATAGATTACAATTATTTTATGAGCACGATCTCTGTTGTTTTGGCTACATACAATGAGGAAGCAAACATTGGCAAATGCCTAGAATCGATAAAGGATCTGGCTGATGAAATTGTAATTGTTGATGGCAGTTCAGAGGATAAAACGGTTGAGATTGCAAGAGGTTTCGGAGCAAAAGTTTTCGTTACTGAAAATAATCCCAATTTTCATATTAATAAACAAAAAGCAATTGATCAAGCTACAAAAGAATGGATTCTCCAATTAGATGCTGATGAACGTGTCTCAGAGGAGCTGAAAAAGGAAATTAGGGATAATATCAATGATCAGAAAAAAGCGATCAATGGCTATTGGATCCCTCGTAAAAACTGGTTTTTAGGACGATTTTTGCTAAAAGGAGGTCAGTATCCTGATTATACGTTGCGTCTCTATAAGAGAGGAAAGGGAAGGCTTCCACAAAAAGATGTTCATGAACAAGCAATCGTTGATGGTGAAGTGGGGTATCTAACTCAGCCGCTCCTACACTATCCTTATCGGAATTTTTTACATTATCTTTCTAAATGGAAGAGGTATAGTTTTTTTATTGCTCATCAATTGCGTA
Source organism: Patescibacteria group bacterium (assembly GCA_026004395.1). Classification (NCBI taxonomy): domain Bacteria; species Patescibacteria group bacterium. Next base: position 394,813 of record BPJB01000001.1, read on the forward strand.
AGGAAAAAAATATTTTTGATCCATTTCTTGCTCTTAATAATCTTATTATTTTGCCAATATATTGGTTTCTTTTGACATATATTAGGCATAAAGGGTTTATGGATTCGTGGCAGGGATTTGTTTTTTCATTCTTTTCAGCTCTTAGATTTCCTGCATCATATTTAATAGCGCTGTTTGCGAAAACATGAATAAGAAAAATGCCTTCTCACAAAAGCGATCTCTGTTATTTCTTTTTGCAATCCTTTTGTTAGGAATTATTGTTCGCTTTTATAATACTCCGGATCGTTTTGGATTTGACAAGGATCCAACTCGTGACGTGCTCATTACAATCTATGGTGCAGAAAACTTATCTTTTCCACTAATTGGACCACATTCTGGTATTGGCTCTTTTACTTTTGGACCTTGGTATTACTACTTTTTGATAATTTTTCAGTTACTGTTTCCTTTTGATTATGCTCCGTTTTATTTTATCCCTCTATTTTCTTTATTATTTATCATTGTTATGTATTTTATTGGATTGGTGCTTCGAGATGAAAAACTGGGTGTGATACTTGCTTTGATAGCCGCAATATCGCCTGCACAGGTTGGTCCTACTGCAGGATTAAGCAATCCTAATCTGGTAAGTGTACATGCCGCATTAAGTATCCTAATTTTTCTTTTTTATCTGCGAAAACAGCAGCCATTATGGTTTTCTTTTGTGTGGGGAATAATTCTAGGTATAGGAATAAATCATCATTATCAAATGTTACCTTTGCTTCTTCTTCCAGCAGTTGCATTTGCTCTCAATTTTCGGAAAGCTCTTAAAGAAATTGCTGCCCTGTTTATAGGTCTTGTTATAACCTTTCTACCTCTTTTAATTTTTAATTTTTTATCTCAGTGGCATACTTTTTGGGGGATTATTGCTTTTATTCGCGAAAGAGGCGGAGGGATTTATATACCCAATAGTTGGAAAATATATCTTCTAAGTTTTTGGCCAACTTTTTGGTCATATGTTCTTGGTGTGCCAGTAAATATAGGTGTTTTATATGCAATTCTTGTTGTAGGATCACATGGTTATTATTTTTTTAAAAAGAAATTATCTACTGATTATTTGTTGTTGATAGGAATATTTCTAATATTCTTTCTAGGACTTCGTTATTATTCAGGAGCAAGAGAACACTATTATCTTTTCTTTCTTCATCCATTTTTGATGATATTTATTGGAAGTACTTTTTGGTATCTTTTTCAAAACAGATTAACTGGAATTATTGCAGTTATTTTAATTGCTTTACAAGTTTTTTTTATTTTTCCAGAAGACTTAAAAAGATTAGATGATAGGTTAGATCATTTGACTATTAGAAATGAGGCTAAAAGACTTATTAATAAATTTCCTTCGCTGTCTTATGCTTTATATAATTGTCAAGACATTGAGATAAATAGAGCGCAAGGATTGGCTTTTTTCCTTTACAGGCAAAAAAAATTATCTGAGAATGGATTTAAAATAGGACTTGTCGGTCCAAACACATCGTGTCGACTTCCTCAAAATGTAAATAAGGAGTTAATACCAAATATTCTTGATTTTTCTCAGGTTACTCCCTCAGATCTTAGCCAAAATGGGTGGAGACTTATTACTCCTAAGTCAGTATATACAACTACTCTGGAATGGTGGAAGAAATGAAGAGAATTAAATTTTTTAGCCAAAAATTAAAAAAACAAAAATATTTATGGTTATTTTTTTACTTTCTTGCAGTTTTCTTTCCTGGCTTGATTGCTATTAAGATCTTAAGAGATGGTTCTTTTCCCTTCTGGTACGATCCAGCTCGTGATTTACTCCTTGGATTGGATAATCATTCCAAAATAAGTCTTATTGGGCCGCCGTCTGGTATTCCGGGTATTTTTTATGGTCCATATTGGATATGGATTTTAAGTCTTGCGCTTTTTATAAGTAAAGATCCGCGAATAATTATCTTCCTCGTACTCGTCATACCCTATTTTATTGGGATACCTTTTATACTTTTCAAATTAAGTAAGTATTTTGTAAAATTAAGCATTTTAAGTGGATGGATATTTTTTGTTTTTTCCTTTGGGATTGGCTATAGTACCTCTGCCTGGAATCCTCATTTAGCACCGGTATTGCTTGTTTTTATGCTTTATTTTTTTCTCACTACAGAGAGAGTGCATCCCAAAAAATCAGATTATCTTAGGTGTCTGATCTTAGGAGGATTGCTTGGACTTATATTGAATTTTCATATTTCATTAGGTATTGGATTGCTGGTGGGTATATGCTTTTACGCAGTAATTCAATTTATTAGATATTATCAAATGGAGAAATCATTTTTTTCATACTGCAAAAAAAATGCTCTTTTTTTAATTTGTTTTTTTACTGGATTATTTATAGTCTTTATTCCTTTCTTTATCTTTGAATTGCGTCATGATTTTCAACAAGTACAGACAATATTGAGAACATTGAGTGCAAAGGGATCAGTTGTCAATGTTACAGGTCTTTCAGATGAAGCAATACTTTTTGAGTTTGCTAAGCGCTTAGCGTCATTTCTTTTTTTGCCTTTACCAGTTGCTGGAGCAGTAATGTTATTTTATGTTTGTCTTTTAATCATAAAAATAAGAGAGTTTACAGAGAAGGAGAGATCATTGTTGACTCTTTTGGTGTTTCTTATTATAGGAATTATTGCTGTTTATCTTTCATCCAAGAATCCAGTGTGGGATTATCATTTAAGAGGTACAGAGATTATTTTTCTTTTTTTCCTTCTTTTGATGGGAAAATTCTCAGCAATTCGCTACAGTTTTTTTCTTTGGGCAATAATTGTTGTGGTTATTAATGTATTTGGTTTTATCCAATCATTATCGCAAAATCCCTTATTACTTCCAGGATTCGCATCTAAAGCAAAAGCAGCCCAATTAATAATAGATGATGCGCAAGATAAGGAATATGTAGTATTTGCCTACAATGAATCTATCTATACATATGAATACACTTATCTTTTTAAATGGCTTGCAAATAAAAATATTCCTTTTGATCCGGGTAATAATCCTAAAAATATGGATTTGGTGTATTTGATTATTCCGCCTATTAAGTATGAGTTGCAAGAGGATTTCATCAATTTCAGAACGCAAAATGAGATTTACAAAACTACATCGACATGGAAGATGCCTGATGGTACGTTTATACTTCGCAGAGAGCATAAATAGCTAAGCTCAGTAGTATTTGCTACAATTAGTTCAGTATGCGATTTCTTGTTACAGGTGGTGCTGGATTTATTGGAAGTTTTATGACTAAACGCCTTCTGGATGATGGTCATGAAGTGGTAGTCCTTGATTCTCTTGAGAGAGGGACTAGGGATGCTCTTGATCAACGCGCCTCTTTTATTGAGGGTAATCTTTTGGATACTGCATTTGTTAGGTCAATTTTTGCATCACACACCTTTGATGGTGTTTTTCATTTCGCAGCTTATATATCTATGAAAGAATCCATGGAGCGACCTGGTGCGTATTTCAGTAATAATATTTTAGGAACAGTTACTCTTTTGGATTGTATGGTAGATGGTGGAGTCAACAAACTTATATTTTCTTCAACAGCTGGGGTATATGGTAATCCAACTGTTATTCCCATACCTGAAGATCATCCCAAAAATCCTGAAAATCCATACGGTGAGAGCAAGCTAATGGTTGAGAGAATTCTTGCTTGGTATCAAAAAATTCATCATTTAAGATATGTTGTACTTAGGTATTTTAACGCAGCAGGAGCAGCGCTTGATGGAAGTATGGGTGAGGATCATCATCCTGAAACACATATTATTCCTCAGGCAATACAATCGCTTATCAATAAAAAGCCTTTTTTTCTTTATGGAGATGACTATGATACACCTGATGGGACCTGTATTCGCGATTATATTCATGTTATAGATCTAGTTGATGCCCATATCAGAGGCTTTGAGAAAATATCCAAAGATGAAGGCGGATATATCTATAACGTTGGTACTGGTAGAGGGTATTCCAATAAAGAGGTAATTGAGATGGTTGAGAAAGTAGCCAATGAGAAATTAGATGTCCATATTGTTCAAAGACGTCCAGGAGATGCAGACAGGCTTGTTGCTGACGTGAGACGAATTAAAGAAGATTTGGGGTTTGTTCCTCGCTATTCAGATCTTTATACCATAGTGTCATCAGCATGGAAGTGGCACAACCGTTCCTAGGAATATGAATATTTCATATTTAAAAAAATTCCTGACCACTATATTTCTTATATTAATTTTTGTGAATATTGGGGGTACGATTTTCTACGCAAATGGGATATATACGTCTTTTAATTACTGGGAGAGATTTCCTGCTTTGAAAAAGATGTATTACGATTCGATATATGCCAATAAAAAAGGTAAATTTATTCGTGATGAGTATGTTTATGCATTCGCCGCAGGTTCTTTACTTCAAGGAGTAAGTCCGATACTTGTCAATCCAGAACAACCACCTTTAGGTAAATATCTTATTGCAGTCTCTATTTTGCTTTTTAATAATGAAAACTTTTTTACGTTAGTTGCTGGTATTGGGTCTCTAGTTTTATTATATTTACTGGGTAAGCAAGTATTTTCATCATCCTTTCTTGCTTTGCTGCCGGTTTTACTTCTTTCATTCGAATCTTTATATCTGAACCAATTTCTTATTACTCCGCTGTTAGATATTCTACAGCTTTTTTTTCTTTTGAGTTTTTTTCTCTTTTTTAATAAAGCCGAAAATACATCAGAATATAAAAAATATTTTTTTCTAGCAAATTGTATGCTAGGAGGATTTATTTCAGTTAAGTTTTTTGGTCTTGGTATTACTCTTGTTGCGGCTGCTTTAATTGTTTTATTTTTAAGAAAAAATTTGCAAAAACTTGTTTGGTATTTAGTTACTTTGCTGATTGCACCAGTGATTTTACTTTCTATGTATATCCCTGTTCTCTTTAAAGGATATCCTCTGCAGGATTTTTTAGGAATACAAAAGTGGATTTTTCTTTATAATCAAGGTCATATCACAAAATTTTTTAGCTTTTTCCCTTTATTTCTATTTAATAAATGGTATTCATGGTGGGATGCAAGTATTATGTCAGATGATCAATGGCAAATAACTTGGCCATTGTCATTTATTTCGTTTGTGATCGTATTATTTTTCTATGCCAAATATCCTCAGTATCGCAATAAAGCATTGAATATTGTTGTCTACTGGACAATTTTTTATATTCTTATTCTTCAGATGGGCTATATGTCAGCTCGTTATTTCGTAATTCTTCTTCCAGCGTTATTTTTGATTATGATTTACTGCTTGAGAACATGTGTGGCAATGTTTTGGAAGGCAAGAAAATGAAAATTGCTTTAGATATTTCACCTCTTCAGAGTGATCATAGAGTCAGAGGAGTAGGATTTTATCTTTCCCATCTTAAAGATGCACTGAAGACATATTATCCTGAATATTCGTATGTTTTCTTTACTAATAAAAGATCTTTAACTAGCCAGATTGATCTAGTACATTATCCATATTTTGATCCATTTTTTCTCTATTTGCCTATCAGAAAAAGATTGCCAACAGTTATAACTGTACATGATTTGATCCCAATTAAATTTTCTTCCCATTTCCCCTCAGGTCTTAGAGGAATGATTTGTTGGCAGATTAATAAGCAAATTCTTAGAAAAGCTGATGCAATAATTGTTGACTCTAAGTCTTCAAAAAAAGACGTAATTAATTTGGTAGGCATTCCTGAACGATTAATACATGTTGTCTATTTAGCAGCTGGAGAGGAGTTTAGAAAATTGAGTAAGGGAAGGTGGGAGGTGCAACTTAGACAAAAGTATAATCTCCCCGACTCCTTTGCTTTATATGTTGGAGATGTCACCTGGAATAAAAATCTACCGCGTATTATACAAGCTTCTTTGAAGGCAAATATTCCTCTTGTTCTGGTGGGAAAATCCATTGTTCAGGAATCTTTTGATAAAAATCATCCTTGGAATCAAGATCTGGTAAAAGTAAAAGAGCTTCTTCTGAGATCTCCATCCGTTCAGACGCTGGGATTTGTTCCTGATTTGGATTTGGTAGCTCTGATGAATTTGGCTAGGATGCTTGTTATGCCATCTCTTTATGAGGGTTTTGGACTTCCAGTAGTTGAGGCTATGCAATGTGGCACTCCCGTGATCACGTCCAAAGAAGGATCACTTCCAGAAGTAGGAGGAGATGCTGTGTATTATGTTGACGCTTATCATGAAGATGCAATAGCAAAAGGGATGAGAGAAGTTTTTAATAATCCCAAACTTCAGTATGAGCTAAGTACAAAAGGACTTAAAAGGTCGAAAATATTTTCTTGGCAGAAAACAGCAGAGGAAACATTAAAAATTTATAATCAAATAATAAAATCAGCACGATAATCTAGTTATATGCAAGAGAGAATCCGAAAAGTTGTTAAGCATCCATTAATATCTGGAAGTACAATAATTTTTGTTGGAACATTTTTAGCCAATATTATTAATTATTTGTTTAATTTATTGATGGGAAGAATGCTTAGTGTTGCAGATTATGGTCTCCTTTCATCACTTTCATCTTTATTTATTCTCTCTGCAATTTTTGCAATTGCTTTTGGTAATGTCATTACTCGTTTCATCGCAACCTATCATGGTAGTGGTAATAAGAAAGGAGAGCAGGCTGTGTTATTGATCGGAACAAAATATGTAGCCATCTTTTCTACACTCATTTTATTTATACTTATATTATTTTCTCCTTTGATTGGAAAATTTCTTCATGTGACCAATAATATTTTTGTAATACTCATCGCATTTTCGTCGTTTTTTACATTAATGCTTTCTTTACCTGCGGGATTTATTCAAGGTAAAATGAGGTTTTTGTTTCTCTCAGCGATAACAATAGTTCAGCCTATCCTAAAACTTATTGTTGCTGTTATTTTACTTCTTCTTGGATACTCGATTTTAAGTCCATTTATAGGAATTCTTGTGGGCGGAGCATTACCGACATTGCTGTTATATTATTATCTTTTTCGTAATTTAGTAAAAAAGCAGCAATTAGAGTCATTTGATGAACAATCTTTTAAGAAAGAATTTATTCACTCTTCATATACTTTTTTCTTATCCGGGATTGGGATCACTATTCTTCAGAACACAGATATTATGCTTGTTCGACATTTTTTTGGTCCATATGAATCAGGATTGTATGCTGCCCTTTCACTGATGGGTAAAGCGATATTTTATTTTACGAGCCCGATTAATGCTGTTTTTTTCCCTTTGATAGCATTTAGAAAGGAGAGAAAACAACGCCTGTTTCATGTCGTTGTTTTAGCATTTGGACTTATCGCTGGACTTTCTACGGCTATATCATTTGTTTATTTTGCGATTCCTGAGGTGATTATCAAAATTTTCTTTCCGTCTTCTTCTTATCAGGAGGTTGGACGTTATCTAGGTTTTTTTTCACTTTATATTCTTGCTTTCTCTCTAGTATTTCTCTTTAATAACTTTTATTTATCTATTGGGAGAAGGGGAGTTTATAAAGCAACATTATTTGCTGCTTTATTGCAAGTAATATTGATTCTTTTTATCCATCAGTCTATTTTCCATATCATTGCGATTCTTTTCTCAATTTCTTTGTTACTTCTTATCAGCTTTTTGATATATTATTTTTTGTATGAAAAAGATTAGAAAAATCTCCCTTGTTATTCCAACCTACAATCAAGAAAAAACAATAATCAAAAATCTTAGACTTCTAAAAAAATCTTTGGATGAACTTCCATATGCCTTTGAATTACTGGTTGTAGTTGATGGATTTGGTGATAAGACTTATCAAATACTGAAAAAGATCAGACAAAAAAATCTACAAGTTTTAGGATACAAGGAAAACAAAGGAAAGGGATTTGCCCTAAAACATGGTATGCTCAATGCACAGGGCGATGTCATAGGATTTATTGATGGTGATCTGGATATCCATCCTGAAGGAATAGCAATGCTTATTAATCATATGATTTGGTACAATGCGGATATAATTGTAGGAAGTAAGCTTCATCCTGTCTCACAAGTTAATTATCCTCGTTGGCGAAAAATTCTTTCTTGGGGATACAGATCACTTATACGGCTTCTTTTTGGTTTGAAAGTGAGAGATACTCAGGTGGGGATAAAACTATTTAAGAGGAAGGTGGTTAGAGATGTTTTTCCTCTTTTGGTTGTTAAACGATTCGCATTTGATGTTGAGGTATTGGCAGTTGCCAATCATCGGGGGTTTAGTAGAATTTATGAGGCTCCTATAAGGCTTCAGTTTAACAATGCCAGTTCTATAACAAATAGCAATTTTTGGAAAATTATTCTTCTTATGCTTTGGGATACATTTGCTATTTTTTACAGATTGCATATCATTCGTTATTATGAGAGGAAAAATTTGCAATAATTAATATGAATATTCTAATTTTAAACTGGAGAGATCCTTTGCATCCTTTAGCAGGAGGAGCTGAGATAGCATTATTGGAACATGCAAAATATTGGAACAAAAAGGGTGCCAATATTACTTGGTTTGCATCAGGTTTTTCTGGTGCCAAAAAAGAAGAAGAGTTTAACGAAATAAAAATCATACGTCGTGGATCTCATTTTACTGTCCATATGATGTTTTTTCTTTATTGGTTAAGATATGGAGCTGATGATTATGATGTAATAATTGACTGTTTCCATTTTCTCCCATTTTTTACACCGCTTTTTCTAAAAAGAAAAAAAATTATTGCCTTTATTCACGAAGTGGCAGGAAAGCTTTGGTATTTAAATCTTTACTATCCTTTAGCTTGGGTTGGTTATCATCTAGAGCCTTATTTTTTTTTATTTTATAAACAAATACTTTTTATTACCCCATCTGATTCAGCAAAAAATGATCTCATAAAGCTAGGTATACATAAAAAAAATATTTCTGTTATTCATAATGGTGTTACTCTCGAGAGGGTAAATAATTCAATAATCAAAGAAAAAGTTCCAACGATTTTATTTCTTAATAGAGTATCCAAAGATAAAGGAATAGAAGATGCTTTATTGGCATTTATTGAGATTAAAAAGATTATCAGTGAAGTAAAACTCTGGATCGTTGGTAAAGAAGAATCTGAAGGAGAATTAAAAAAATTAATAGAAAAGATTGGGATCTCAAAAAAAATAAATAGTTCTATAATGTATTTCGGCTTTGTCGATCAGAAAAAAAAATTTGAGTTATTAAAAAAAGCGTGGATTTTAGTTCATCCTTCAAAAAAAGAAGGATGGGGATTAACTGTAATTGAGGCTGCATCTCAAGGGACGCCAGCTGTGGGATATGATGTGGAGGGTCTTAGAGACTCTATTAAAAATAACAAAACCGGATTATTGACAAAAGATAATTTTATTGATTTAGCAAAAGGATTAGAAAGATTAATTAAAGATAATAAGCTTTATTCTCAAATGAGCAAAGAAGCAATGGAATGGTCTAAAAAATTTAATTGGAATATCAGTGGAGAGAAGAGTTGGAAGCTTATAAAAATTATTTATGAAAAATAATCCTCTAGTATCAGTTATAGTTACTACTAAAAATTCTGCTAATTCTCTACAAGCATGTCTTGAAAGTATAAAAAGTCAATCATACAAAAATATTGAATTAATAGTTGTTGATAATAATTCTATAGATGATACTCGGGAGATTGCAAAAAGATATACAAAACATTTATATATTGCTGGACCAGAGAGATCAGCTCAGAGGAATTTAGGTGCAAAAAAAGCAAATGGAGAATATCTATTATTCATTGACTCAGATATGATCCTTACTGTTGATGTGATAAAATGTTGTGTTAGTACTATAAAATTGCAAAAGGTAGGGGGTATTATTATCCCTGAGGAGTCAATTGGAGATGGTTTTTGGGCAAAATGTAAAAAGTTAGAGAGAAGTTATTATGTAGGTAATGAGTTTATTGAAGCTGCTCGATTTTTCCCCAAACAAAAATTCAAGATTATAGGAGGATTTGATGAACATCTTACTGGTCCTGAAGATTGGGATCTCTCTCAACGAGTTAAAGAAAGATTTGGAGTTAGTAGAATTCACGAATATATTTTGCATGATGAGGGGAAATTATCGTTAATTCCCTTATTAAAAAAGAAATATTATTATTCTAAAAAAATTAATGAGTATATTAAAAAAACAGATAATAAAGATAATCTTATTAAACAATTTAGTCTTATTGAAAGATATAAGATATTTATGTCACAACCTAAGATAATTTTAAAGTATCCATTACTTTGGGTAGGAATGATTTTTATGAAAACTTGTGAATTTTCTGTTGGTGCCATTGGCTATCTCTATAGTAAAAGTAATTTACGTAAAAAATAATTAAGATATATAAATAAAAAAAACTGTTAATATTAATCAATATGATGAGAAATAAGAAAAAGCCTCTAGTGTCAATAATAATTTCCAATCTTAATGGGAGAGAATGGCTAGATCAATGCCTCAAGAGCTTAAGATATCAGACATTTGATAATTTTGAGATAATAATGGTAGACAATGTATCAAAAGACGATAGTGTGGCTTTTGTTAAAAAAAATTATCCTGAAGTTAGAGTGATAGAAAATAAGCAAGATTTGGGATTTTCAGGAGGTAATAATGTGGGAGTACAATATGCCCATGGTGAGTATGTATTACTCTTAAATAATGATACGCGTGTTACTAAAGATTATCTTAAAAATTTTATTAAAGCCTTTCAAGAAATACCAAGACTTGGTGCCGCTCAGTCTAAGATGATTCTGATGAAAGATCCTAATAAACTTGATGCCTGTGGTGCTTACTGGACAGATACTACTTTTTTGTATCATATTGGTTACTTACAAGATCAGAATTTGAAAAAATTTAATGTGCCTTTTCCAGTTTTTACCAATAAAGGAGCTTCAATGTTAATTAGGAAAGATCTTATTAATAAAATTGGCTTATTTGATGATGATTTTTGGTGTTATTACGAAGAAACAGACTTTTGTCATCGGGTATGGATGGCAGGATATGAGTGTTGGTATTACCCAAAAGCTGTTATGTATCATGCTATGGGAGGAACAACATTAAGATTTAAAAATGATTATATACAATTTCATAATTTTAAAAATAAACTTCTTAGTTTTCTTAAAAACTTTGAATTAAAATCACTTATTTATATTATTCCAACTTTTTTAGTTTTAAATATAATTTTAAGTTTTTTATGGCTATTTCAAGGCAAAATAAAGCACTTTTTAGCGCTTTATAAAGCTATTTGGTGGAATTTAACTCATCTTAAAACAACGTTGAAGAAAAGGCAGAAAATTCAATCTTTTCGAATTTGTTCTGATAAAGAAATCTTTATAAAAACAAGAGTAAATCCCAGATTATCTTATTATTATTATCTTTTTATTGGCCTTGATAAGTACAAGGAGTAATATTGCATCTTTTAATTTAGAACATTTTTTATATAATGTTGTAAGTTATAGCTTATACCATATGTAAAAAGTTAGGGTATTTTTATGATTAAACTTATAAAATCTACTTATTACAAAGAAAAAGACACGACCAAAAAACTTATTTCATTCCTCAAAAAAGCAGAACAGTTAAGCTTTGGCCCCGAGTGTAATAAATTTGAAGAAAATTTCGCAAAATGGCAGAAAAGAAAATACTGTGTTTTCCTTAATAGCGGTAGTTCTGCAAACTTAGCGATGATTCAAGCACTTTTGAATCTTGGTAAGCTCAGACACGGTGATTATGTTGGATTTTCAGCTCTTACATGGTCTACCAATGTAATGCCGATAATTCAGCTTGGTCTAAAAGCTGTTCCTATTGATATAGAGCTTGATACATTAAATGTTTCCAGCAGAAAGTTGCTTGCTACACTTGAAAAATATCCTTTAAAAATGTTATTTCTTACCAATCTACTTGGTTTTTGTGATGATATTGATGAAATTAAGAAAATTTGTGATAGAGAAAAGATAATTCTTTTAGAAGATAATTGTGAGTCATTGGGTACTATTTACAAAGGTAAACTTCTTGGCAACTATGGAATTGCAAGCAGTTTTTCATTTTATGTAGGTCATCATATGTCAACAGTTGAGGGGGGAGCAGTTTGTACAGATAGTGAGCGTTTGGCGACAATGCTTCGTATAGTCAGAGCGCATGGCTGGGATAGGAATTTAAGTGAAAAAAGGCAGATCAAAATTCGCAATAAATATAAAGTAAACTCTACATTTTACTCCCGGTACACTTTTTATGATCTTGGATATAACTTGCGACCTACAGAAATAAATGCATTTATTGGCAATACACAACTGCCATATTTAAAAGAAATTATCAAAAAACGCAATGCAAATTTTATGCGCATGGCATTACCTATCTACGCTAAAACAGAAAAGTATTATCCTATTCGTTATGATCATATAGATTACCTCTCAAATTTTGCAATTCCAGTTGTCTGCAAGAATCAGAAAATTAGGGATGAATTAGTTGCAGCATGTGAAGGGAAAATTGAGATTCGACCAATTGTAGGCGGAGATATGACACGTCAGCCTTTTTTCAGTAAGTATATGAAAAAATTAGCTTTTGAAAATCCCAATGCAAAATTGGTCCATGAACAGGGTCTCTATTTTGGCAACAATCCGGAGCTTACTCAGAAAGAGATAAAACAGATATTAAAAATCATGCTTTAGGTTAAATTTTTATTGTGTATGGATGAGAATTTTTGGAGAGAGAAGAAAGTATTAGTTACAGGGGGTGTTGGATTTATTGGAAGTCATCTAGTTGAAAAATTATTTAATTTAGGTGCCAATGTGACTGTTCTTTCGAGATCTCCTATTGAAAAAACTTATATAAATTATCTTGCTGATAAGATAACTTTCATTCGAGGAGACTGTACAAATACAAAGGATGCTGAATCCGCATGTTTTGGACAAGAGATCGTAATGAACTTAGCAGCAAAAGTTGGAGGAATAGAATATAATAGAACCCATCAAGCTACAATGCTGAGAGAAAATCTTATGATAGCAACTACTATGCTTGAAGCAGCAAGAAGAGCCGGTGTTAAGAGATTCCTTGTAACATCATCAGCGTGTGTATACCCCCGTAATGCTAGTATTCCAACGCCTGAGGAAGAAGGTTTTAAGGATGAACCAGAGCCAACAAATGGTGGATATGGTTGGGCTAAGAGAATGAGTGAAAGATTAGGCAAATATTATGCAGAAGAGTATGGTATGAAAATCGCAATAGTTAGACCATATAATTGTTATGGACCGCGTGACCATTTTGATCCTACAAGATCTCATGTTATTCCCGCATTAATTAAGAGGGTATTTGAAGGGGAGAATCCATTGAAGGTATGGGGTTCTGGTTATCAAACAAGAGCTTTTTTATACGTTGAAGATCTAGTAAATGGAATGATACAAGCAATTGAAAAATATCCAGTGCCTGACCCAATTAACCTTGGTACAGATGAGGAAGTATCAATAAAGGACTTGGTTAATAAAATTGTTACTATTTCAGGTATAAAGACAGAGGTAGTTTTTGATACATCAAAACCTGATGGTAGTCCGCGCCGTCAAAGTGATAATAAAAAAGCAAAAGAGAAAATTGGTTTTGAGGCAAAAATTCCTCTTGATGAAGGACTTAAAAGAACAATTGAGTGGTATAAAAAATATGTTAAAAAATGAGATTGATAGAAAAAAGTTTTTTCATTGCAACTCATGTCTATGCTACAGGTCCTGCATTTAAACTTGAGGAATACCTAGTAGAAAGAAATATCCCCCTTCTTATTTTTATTGGTCATCCTTTTTCATATGCTGAAGATACAAGATCATTTTTACGAATATATAAAGAGGGAAGTTTAATATTAGAAAAAAAATTCATCTACTGGGGTGGTCCAGATTTTGGCTTTTACGTTAAAGATTTATTATTGACAATATGGTGGGGAGTTTTTTATGTTCGCTACACAAGAAAAATAGATTATTTTGTTGGTGTTGATAATTTAAATGCTTTTGCAGGTTATATTCTGCAAAAAATTGGTATAGTGAAATCTCTAATATTTTATACAATAGATTATATTCCTATACGCTTTGAGAATAGGATACTGAATAGGATTTACCATTTCTTAGACAGTTTTGCAGTAAAAAAAAGCGATAAGGTTTGGAATTTGTCTTCCATTATGGCTGATCAGCGTGAAAAAAGGGGAATGGAAAGAAAATACAAATTTAAGCAAATACAAGTCCCTATAGGAACAGATCTAAGTACTAAACCACTTCCTTTTAGCAAAATCGATAAATACAAAATTGTTTTTATGGGACATTTACGTAAGGGTCAAGGTGTAGATTTACTTATTAACGCCATGGAAGAAGTAGTAAGAAAAATACCCAAGGCATATCTTATGATTATTGGAGGAGGGCCTTTAGAAGAGGAATATAGAAGAATGGTAAAACAGAAAAGACTTGAAAAGCATATTATATTTTCAGGTTTTGTTAAGGATTTTTTAGATGTTAAAAAATTATTGTCTGATGCAGCGGTTGCAGTAGCACCATATGTTGACGATAGCACAACCTACACAAGATACACTGATCCCGGAAAGCCCAAGGATTACATAGCAAATGGAATACCAGTTATTATTACCAAAGTACCACAAGTAGCCTTTGAGATAGAAAAAAACAAGTGCGGTTTTGCTATTGATTACGATAAGAAGCAATTAGTGAATACACTAATAAAAGTACTTTCTAATTCCAAATTACAATCTGATATGAGATTTAATGCTCTAAAAATGGCAAAAAGATATACATGGGAAAAAATATTTTCAAAAGCACTTGGAGAAACAATTGAAAATAATTGAGTGGATATAAATAAAAAATCTATTTTATAAAAATATTGAAGAATTTCCCAATAATATTTATAAGATGATAAAATTTGAGTTGTAAGAAAATATGCGTAAGCGTAAGCAGTTAACTATCGGTATTATTCTTCCTACAATTATTTCTAAAAACGGTACTGTAAAGCAAAGTCTTGAATTGGCAAAAGCTCTTCAGAGTTTAGGCCATGAAGTAATATTTTTTACTTATGCTTATTTAAAAGATGCTATTTTTCCCGAATTTGATAAGCAGAAAGTTTGTTACTGTATAGATCTTAAGAAGTCAATTTTTTATAAAATCATCAAGAATCCTGCTAAACTAGAAATACTCTATCTTTATATTGCATTTCTTTTTATATCTAGATTTAGAAGATTATTTCAATATAAAAGAATTAATATTTATAATCCTCATGACTGGTTTGGTTTATGGTTAGTCGCTAATATTAAAAAAAATAATCAATGTCTTATTGCAAATATTAACGATGTACCAAACCGCATTAATGGAAAAATTATTGAAAAAATAAAATTGTTTTGGGATAGAAGAATAACTTCAAAAATAGATCAGATTATTGTCTTAGATTTTCAGAACAAAACAAAAGTAATAACATGGTTAAATATTAATCCTGATAAAGTTACAGTAGTTAGAAGTGGTCTCGACACATTAAAGTATCAACAATTTACAAAAAAAATGGATTTGAAAAGAGAACTTAATATTCCAGAAAAGAGTTTTATTTTAATTAGTGCCAACTTATTAACTTGGAATAGAAGATATGAAGATGTTATACGAGCATTAAATAAATTACGTAATAATACTTTACTTCATTTTGTAATTCTTACAAAATTGGACTTTAATTCCTCATATGCAGTTTTTTTAAAAGAAGAAATCAGAAAATATAAATTGACAAAAAGAGTTCATTTTATTGATAAATTTTTTACAGATGAAGAGCGTATGGCATATATTAAAGGAGGAGATATACTTATTTTCCCTAATAGTCCACAGACTTGGGGACTTACTGTAATTGAAGCAATGGCTATGGGTGTTCCTGTTATAGTATCTTCAGGATCAGGTGTTAGTGAAGTTCTGAAAGATGGTGAAAATGCATTCATTTACCCTTCAGGTGATATTAATAAACTTGCAGATACTATTTTGAGAGCGATTTCTGATAGAAAAAAATTAAAAAAAATCGCTGACTTAGGTAGAGAATATGTACTTAGCTCATTTTCATGGGAAAAATTTGGTAAAGATGTTGAGAGAATCATGATAGAAAATTTTAAAATTAAAAAGAACTTACTTTAGCATGATCTTCTATTATCACTTAAGTCTTAATGTTAAATGTTAAAATATAAGACAAAAATTTTAAAAATAATCAACATATTAACTATAATTTTTATAATACTTCTGCCATATTATATTTTTGGTGGTAAATTATTTATTGGTGGGGATGATACTAGGTTATTTTATATTTATCCTTACGAATGGCTAAAAAATATTTCATTTTTTTCATGGTTTCATTTCTCTTCAGTCGGCTTGGAAAATCCCAATCAAGCTATACTTCCTTTATTGATAATATTTTTATTTTTAAAGATGATTATTAATTCCAGTATAGTTATTGATTACCTTGCTTTTTCTTTACCCTTAATTCTCGGATTTGTTTTTTTTCAAAAGCTGATACAACAACTTCTATCTAAAACAAATTCTAATACTCGATTGATAACTTATACAGGATCGTTATTTTATATTTTTTCACCCATTTTAATACAAAATCAATTATCAATTTTTCTTTATTCAGTTTGGTTAATTGGTTTATTTCCTATTATAGGGTATTTCTTTATTCGTTATTTAAAGACTGAAAGTATTCTGTTTATATTTTTAAATATCATAATAAGTACAATTTTTTCTGTATCTTTGTCTTCTATTCCTTGGGTATTAGGATTAATTTTGCCTTTAATAATAGGATTTCTGTTTGGATTATTTCTTTTTAATAAAACTGAAATAGTATTTTTTCTAAAAAAATCAATAATTTTTTTGGGAATACTTCTGCTTTCTCAGTCATTCTGGGTTTTGCCTTTAATAACTAATCTTATTAGTGTTAAAAACAACAGCTTTATTGGCAACATTTTTTCTCCTCAATTTGGTAGTAGTTTTGTTCCAACTGTTTTAGCAACTGCTAATGGAAATATCATATTTCCACTCTTGAATCTTCCTCATAGACAAATCGCTTTTGATTTTAACTGGAATGTTAAGAGTGTTTTTATTGATCACTACGATAGATTTTATTTACTAAATATTATTTTTATACTTATTGTTTTTTATGGTCTATTTTATAGTAAAAAGTTCTTAAATAGTTTGGAGCAAAAAATATATTTAGTTCTTTTTCTTGCATTCTTGTCATCATTATTTTTTTACACAGTAAATATAGGTATATTGAAACCTTTTTTCCTTTTTTTAGGATATATTCCTGGTTTTGTTATGTTTAGAAACTTTTATGATAAATTTGCTTTAGGATATGTTTTCCTCTATGCATTAATCTTTACAATTTCACTTGTCATTTTTCAAAGGAGTATTATTAAAAAAAATATTTTGTTAATGATAAATATTCTAGTATTGTTGATTATTTATATTAATATAATACCAATTAAGAAAATTATTTATGTACCCATCTGGACTACACATAATACTTACAGTAATATAAATCTTCCTCAAGAATACATAAATTTTATGAATGAAGTAAAAAGCAAATTAACTTCAAGTTCCAAGATCTTAAGTCTTCCTTTGAATGTAGCAAGTTATACACTAATTAAAGATGATAATTCTAATAATATTTTTGCTGGTAGATCTCCTGTCCAATTATTTACTGGAATAAATGATTTTTCAGGAGAATTGTCTTTTCCTCGAGAAGAAACTGCTAAGCTTTACGACTACTTTAAAAAAAGAGATTACTTTAATCTTGAAAGGTTCTTATATAAATATAATATAAATTATATATTTGTAACTAGAAATATACCCGATGATCTCTTGGAATCTTATCTTTACAAAAAAGAATTAACAAAGTATCAGGAGGAAATGAGTCTATCGCAAATTTTAGATAAAAAAATTGTAGAAAGTGAGAATGGGAATTACGTTCTTTATTCAACAAGGATAAAAAATACAGCTTTAAGTTCTAATAATCTAATTTTTCAAAAAATAAATAATGTAAAATATAAACTATATATAAAAAAATTAAAAAATCCTCAACAATTAGTCTTTCATGATTCATATCATGATGGATGGAGATTGTTTCTTGTAAAAAACCCATCGCTAAAATGGTGTAATGAAAAAAGGCATTTTGATAAAATAAAGATTAATATTATTGAATGCAATCAAGGATTTGATTTTTTTAATCTCTCAGATATTTTTAGATCATTTCAGAAAAGCGTTTTTGATAATTCCCATACTTTATTTAATAATTTTTCCAATAAATGGATTATTGATCCTTTAGTGGTCAAAGAAAATTTTAGTAGAGATTTCTATAAAACTAATCAAGATGGAAGCTATGATCTTGAGATGGAATTGTATTTTGTGCCTCAAAATCATTTTTATTTTGGTGCTATTTTAAGTATAGTAACTATTACAGGAGTTATATTTTTTTATTTCTTTCGTCTTGAGAGAAAGATATCTAAAAAATGAAAAATTCAATTTTCTATATATTTATTTCTATCTTAATCTCCATGGCAGTATATTTTCCTCTGCTTAGTTTTCATATTTTCACATATTCTGATTGGGTTTTTTATTTTAGTAAAACATTGAAAGAGTTAGGTGAATTCTCTGTCTGGAATTCATTTTTTAATTTTGGATCTATAGATTTTCTATTCTGGAATTGGCCTTTACATGTTCTTTTTAGCCTGATTGG
Organism: Patescibacteria group bacterium; assembly: GCA_026004395.1. Lineage (NCBI taxonomy): Bacteria > Patescibacteria group bacterium. Next base: position 413,551 of record BPJB01000001.1, read on the forward strand.
TTCATTTGGTTATGATTTCAATATAGTTGATAAATTATTGATATTTTGGCCAATGATTTTTGCCCTTCCCATTGGAAGTTATTTTTTAGTAAAGAAAATTATTCATTCTAATATTGGAGCTTTTATTGGTTCATTAATTTTGTCATATAATACATATTTTCTAAGTATTAATACACAAGGTCATGAGTTATTGACATTAGGATTTGTTCTTTCGATATTTGCTTTAATTTTTTTTATCAAGATTATTGAGGAAAAAAAAGTAATTTATTCTGCTGTATTTTTAATTAATTTGTTTTGGGTAGGAGTTTATGACTTGCGTAGTCTTTATATAATTTTAGCTGTTATTATTTTTTATTTGATCTATCTTTTAGTCTTTATTAATAATTATGCAATAAAAAAGAAAACAATTTTATTGCCTGTTTTATCCTTATTTTTACTTATTTTTCTAAATTTATATTGGGTTTTGCCTATATTATCCATATCAGCATTAACATCTAATGAAAATTTAGGTAGATTGATCAGTTTTTCTGATTTTTATAGGCTGCAGCATGCAATAACCCTCCATTTTCCATTTTGGACCAATAGCATTCCTAAATGGGAGAAATTTATCCCTATTCCATGGTATTTTTGGTTATATCCTGTATTTGCGATTTTGGGACTTGTTGTAAATAAAAAAAATTTAAATATAATCTTCTTCGCAATACTTGCAGTAATAGGAATTTTACTTACAAAACAGCTGCATATTCCATTTGATAACTTGTACGAATTTTTATATAAAAATCTACTTGGATTTAATGCCTTCCGTGAGGCTAGTAAATTTTATTTTCTTATTGCTTTAGGATATTCAGTATTAATTGGTAGCTTAGCTGCATATGTATCAACTCACTGGAACAAAAATAAATTGCAAAGATTTGGGAAATATAATCTAATTACTATATTATTTTTTTTACCGATCTGGAATACTATTCCTTATTTAACACGAGAAATTGATTCTCTTTTTGTTCCTAAGAGACTTCCAAATGATTTTAAAATTACCAAAAATTTTATTTTTGACCAAGAAGATTACTTTAGAACTTTTTGGATTCATCCTAGTGGAAGATGGGTTCTTTCTTCTGTAGATCATCCATTAATTGATGCTGAGGTGGTCATGAAAAACAACTGGAGTTCATTTTTACCACTCCAGTTTAATTCACGTGAGAAAAAAGGAAAAATTCTTCTTCAGAATTTAAAAGATAAAAACACTGATAAACTTCTTGATCTTGCATCCACAAAATATGTCATGGTGCTACTAGATGATTATGAAACAGGAGATTATATAGCAAAGGCAATAGGTGTATCAAAAAAATATGTATTAAATGAAATGGATAAAATAAATTATTTAAGAAAAATAAATATCGGTACACAAGATATTTTACTCTATGAAAATTTCAATTTTAGACCTCATTTTTATACTACCTATCAGATAGAGAATATTAATTCTGAGATTCCTTATAAAAAAGTAGAGTACAAAAGAATCAGTTCATCAGAATATGAAGTAATACTTAAGGGAGTGTCCAGACCTTTATACTTACATTTTACTGAAGCATATCACCCAGAGTGGGTATTAAGAATTGGTGATTTTAACATCCTAAATACAATTATTAAGAAAGATTATTTTTTATCTAATAAATATCATTTTGCAAATATTGCTGGATTAAATTCATTTTTGATTGATTCAAAATTTATATGTAAAAATAATGATGTATGTAAAAAAAATTCTGATGGAAATTATGATTTGAAATTAACTGTTTTTTTCAAACCGCAAGCATATGCTTATTTAGGAATATCATTAGCTATATTTTCTTTTGTAGCGCTATTTATATTAATTATGATTATAATTAGTAATAAAAGAATTTCTTATGATTTTTGAATTTTTAAAACATAAGTGGGTAAAATGGGGATTTGTTCCATTTTCTTTTTTAATGCTTTGGCTCGGATTGTCTTTATACAATATCAGAGCAGAATCTGGATTTACTGTATTAATTTATCAACATGGTAAAGAAAATTTTAGTAATTTTAATAGCCGTCAAATTCTAGCAAAAGAAAAAAGGATTGGAGAGTTTAGAGCACAGTACGATTATCTAGGTATTGTTGCCGTAAAATTTAATACTTTTTCTAAAATTAACGATGATTATCTTTTATTTCGGATAAAAGAGAAAGGGAGTAATAAATGGTATTATGAGAATAAATATAAAGTTGATCAATTTCAGAATAATCAGTTATTCCCATTTGGTTTTCCCGTAATTGCTGATTCATTTGGTAAAACTTATGTATTTGAGATTGAATCATTGCATGGTGAATCAGGAAATGCAGTAGCTCTAAGTTCTATAGATCCTGTATTTGTTACAAAATATCAATACCCAAGCAAAGAAATACTCGGTAATATTAATAAAGCTACATCTTTTTTAAAGATAAAATTAATCAATTCATTTTCTAATAAAGCTTTTTTGATATCATCTGTCAGTATATTTATTACCGTTAATAGCATATATTCTTTATCAGCTTTATTTTCAGAAGTACTTATCTAAGAAATACTATCTTGTATTGTTTCCTGTATTTTTGCTAATTATAGAAAGTTTAATAGTAAATAACACTAATGATTTAATTGTTATTATACTAACTCTTTTAACTGCCACAGTTTTTCTTAGTTATAAAATTGAAAGTAGTGTAACTTTATCCTTTGTCTTGTTATTTTTGATTGCTGCACCCATTATGTTTTCTATTGGGGAGAAACAGATAGCTGAAAATTTTTCGATGTGGGCATATATGTTGTTATGGATAGGATTAATTCAGATGCTTTGGGAAGTAAAAAAAGGAAAAAAAGATCTAATAGATTATCGTGTGTTCTGGAAGAGATTATGGAACATTATTAGTTATCTCAAAAAAAGTTGAAAGGCATAGCATATAGTATATGCAGTTACTGCAATATCAGATGGATTAGATGATTAGAGCTATATTTCTTGCTCTTTTCAAAAATAATAATTTTTTGTTATTCAACACTAGTAAAGAGAAAAATTTAATACAAGAAAAGTTTCATTTCATAGTTCAAAGTTAAAGTCCAATATTCTTCAATTCAAAAGATAAAAATGCTACAATACTCGAGTGAAAAGAGTTGAATCTATGATCAGTGTTGTTGTCCCTGTATTCAACGAAGAGGAGAGTCTGAATGATTTTTATAAAGAACTTATAAAATATTTGCCGAAACTCTCTGAAAATTACGAAATAATCTTTATTGATGATGGGTCAACAGATACCTCTTTTGCTATTCTTAAGCGTCTTGAGAAAAAAGACAAGCATATTCGTATTTTTTCCTTAAGACGCAATATTGGTAAAGCAGAAGCTCTATCTCTTGGTTTTTATAAAGCGCGGGGTGATATTATTGTGACTCTTGATGCGGATCTTCAAGATCAGCCATCTGAGATACAAAAGCTCTTAAATATTCATCAAACAAAAGGAATTGATGTGGTATGTGGTTGGAGAAAAAACCGCAAGGATAAATCAAAGATGAAGATTATAAGTAAATTATTTAATATTGTTGTTAGAAAATTGTTTGATGTTAATATTCATGATTACAATTGCGGTCTCAAACTCTACACTAAAGAGGCTGCCAAAAGTTTGAGGCTATACGGTGGCATGCATAGATTTATTCCTGTTCTTGTATATGAAATGGGTTTTTCTGTTGATGAAGTACCTGTAAGGCATGAAATGAGAAAATTTGGCAAATCCAAGTATGGATTTTCCAAGATCTTTAAAGACATGCCTGATATGTTCACCATGCTTTTTTTGGTTCGTTATATGAATCGTCCACTTCATTTTTTTGGCATTGCTGGAGGAGTATTGGCATTTATTGGAGTTGCAATCCTTACTTATCTTAGTGTTTTGCGTTTTATGGGTGAGAGGATTGGTACAAGACCGCTTTTATTTTTGGGGATACTTTTAGTACTTGTTGGAATACAAATATTTTTTACTGGTTTTCTTGCAGAGCTTATGATAAATGTTGCACATAGAGAAAGGATGAACTATCCAATCAAGTATCAAACTGGTGACGTAGACAGTAAAATCAAGTAGTACTAAGCACAAAATTATTGGGAGGAAGGGATTCGTTCTGCTTTTACTTTATTCTTTTTTTCAACTTCTTTATACTAAATTAGCAGTATGAAAATTGGTATTGATATTTCTCAGCTTGCATATTCGAATACTGGAGTTGCCAATTATTTTCATAACCTTCTTCAAAATCTTATTGCTGTAGACGAGCAAAATGAATATATTCTTTTTTATTCTTCATTAAGAAGAAAGCTAGATGATTCAATAATTAAATCATTAATTAATTCTCGGGTTAAACTGAAAAAATTTAGATTTCCGCCAATTTTGTTGGACTTGCTTTGGAACAAACTTCATATAGCGCCGATTGAGTGGTTTGTGGGAGATGTTGATGTATTTATTACCTCTGATTGGACAGAGCCGCCTGTTATAAAAGCTAAAAAGGTAACTATACTTTATGATTTAATCGTTTATAAATATCCTCAAGAAACTACTGCAAAAATTATTAAGACACAAAAAAGCAAACTTAAATGGGTTAGAAAAGAGGCAGATGCGATTCTTTGCATTTCTGAGTCTACAAAAAAAGATGCGTCTGAGATACTTGGTATAGATCAAAAACGTCTTCATCTTGTGTATCCGGGAGTATAGTTGATAGAAAGGGATGGCTGTTAAGTATAAAGGATAATAGATTAATAAGAGAAGTACAAAAAAGATCTTAACTTAAATATATATTCTAATATGATAATTGGTATTGATGGCAATGAAGCCAATGTGGAAAAGAAAGTAGGTATCAGCGAGTATGTTTATGAATTGCTATTGCAATTTAATAAAATGCAGGGTGGTAATGTACGATTTGAAATTTATTTGAAAAACAGTCCAAGAGATGATCTTCCCTCTGTAGGAAAAAATTGGCATTATCATGTTTTTGGTCCACGTAAATTATGGACGCAATTCGCCTTACCTCTTAGACTCTATATAGCCAGAAATCGGCCTGATGTTTTTTTCTCTCCTGGACATTATGCACCACGATTTTCACCAGTACCTCAAGTAATATCTATCATGGATTTGGCATTTTTTCATTTTCCAGAATATTTCACTAGAAAAGATCTTGCTCAGCTTAAGAGTTGGACAGAGTATTCTGTTAGAAAAGCAGATGCAATTATTACCATTAGTCATGCTTCAAAAGATGATATAATCAAAAAATACACTATTCCTGAGGAGAAAATCTATGTTATTTATCCGGGTATTAAAGCGGAAATGACCCTGCAACATTCTGTCTCTGCTATGAATGAACTAAAAGCAAAATATTCACTTTCTGAGAAATATATTCTTTTTGTGGGAACTCTTCAGCCTCGCAAAAATATCTCACGTTTGATTGAGGCATTCTCAATTTTATCCAAAAAAAGAGCTTTCTCAGATATAGAGCTTGTCATTGTCGGCAAAAAAGGATGGAGTTATGAGGATATATTGCAAGCTCCTAAGAAATTTGCTGTTGAGGATCGTGTTAAATTTCTTGATTTTGTACCTGATGAGGATCTGCCACTTTTGTACCACCACGCTCAGTGTTTTGTGCTACCCAGCCTGTATGAGGGGTTTGGTCTTCCAGTTCTTGAGGCCATGAAGCATGACTGTCCTGTAATTACAAGTAACGTCAGTAGTCTTCCTGAAGCAGGAGGAGATGCGGCAGTTTATATTGATCCCTTATCAGTTAGTGATATTGCAGAAAAACTAGAAAAGGTTTTGTCAGATAAAAATCTTCGTAATACAATGATAGAGAGAGGCCGAAGACAGATTCAAAAATTTAGTTGGGAGAAGGCAGCTACAGGAGACGCTTAAAATATTACAAAAAGTTTATCAACAGAGAGAATAAGAATTAGCATATTTTAAATACTTTTAAATATTTTGAGGTTTGGATATTTTATACAAAGATAATTTTTAACAACATATGCAGAGGATTAAAAGAAGAATTCTGACAGTAATTAATGAATTTATTATATTTTGGCTTCATCTTGTAAGTGTTATTCCATCTCATTTTTTGCGAAGGTTTTTTTATCGCCTTGCAGGTATAAAAATAGGTAAGGGCTCTACTATTCATACAGGGGCAAGATTTTATTATCCCAAAAATATCAGTATTGGTGATGATAGTATCATTGGAGAAGGAGTTGTTTTAGATGGACGTGGAAAACTTGTTATTGGTAATCATGTGGCATTCGCATCAGAAGTGATGGTTTACAATGCAGAGCATAATATTCAGAGTGAAAATTTTGAAGCAATAAATGAGGATGTGATTATTGATGACTATGTTTTCATAGGACCGCGGGCTATCATTCTTCCTGGAGTCCATATTGGTAAAGGTGCTGTTATTGCAGCCGGTGCAGTAGTTACCAAAGATGTTCCTCCTCTAACTATCGTTGGAGGTGTTCCTGCCAAAGTAATTGGAGAAAGAAAAGTGGCAAATCTTAACTATCGTTTGGGAAGGGCTGCATGGTTTCGTTGAATTTATCCTCTTTTACAAGTTTCACTAAAGTACGCTAAAATAATTAATAATATAGTTATTTTGTAGCAAAATTTTGGATAGAGGATAAGTATCTATTTATTAAGATGAAAATTATACGCTATCTTTCAGAGAATATACTTTTTCTACTTACACTTTTTCTTTTAGTGTTTATTCCTTTGTATCCCAAACTACCGCTTCTGGATATTAAACATACGTGGGTGTACATTCGCATTGAAGATTTTATCATCGCAGTTGTTTGGATAATATTTTTAATCCAGTTTTTTAAAAATAAAGCTACTCTAAAGACTCCTCTTACGATACCAATAATTATTTTCTGGATAATTGGCGCTTTGGCAACAATTCATGGTATTTTATTTGTCTTTCCGAAGCTGGAGGGAGTTTTTCCATCAATTGCTTTATTGCACTATCTTCGTCGTATTGAGTATATCTCTCTCTTTTTCTTATCCTACGCGGCATTCAGAAAAAAAACTTCAGTTACACCGCTTATTGTTACTTTGTCTCTTACTTTGCTTGCGGTATTCTTCTATGGTTTGGGTCAACGTTTTTTAGGATTTCCTGCATTTCTTACGATGAATGAAGAGTTTGCCAAGGGAATTCCTTTGAAACTTTCTCCTCTTGCTCGTATTCCATCAACTTTTGCAGGACATTATGATTTAGCAGCGTATCTGATACTCATGATTCCTTTAATGGGTAGTATGATATTTGGATATAAAAAATGGCTGGTAAAAATATTTTTCTTTTTAACAGCTACTGCGGGATTGATTCTGCTTATGATGACTGCATCACGAGTTTCGTTCGTAGTTTATCTTTTATCGATTGCGTTTATGCTTATTTTGCAAAGAAAAAAATTTTTCATTATTCCAGTATTTATATTTAGTTTTATTCTTCTTCAGTCATTTCAAGGACTTTCTCAGCGTCTGGCAAGTACCTTTACACAGGTTGATTTAGTTGTTGATTCGCGAACAGGCAAGCCAATTGGTGTTGCTTCTGAATTTGGAGGTAATCAGATTGTCATTGAGGACAAACAATCAACAGGTGAGAATTTACCGCAAGGATCAAAATATATTAATATTCCCTCTAATTTAGGAAAGAAGCTAAACTCAGATATAATATACAAAAAACTCAAAAGTGATGGTACACAGGAAGAAATTATTACACGATCTGGAGATGTAATCGTAAAAAAGGCATTCGCCTATGATGTCTCGTTTACTACAAGATTTCAAGGAGAGTGGCCTCGAGCTATAGAAGCTTTTAAGCGTAATATCTTATTGGGAAGTGGTTATTCTTCCATCAGTCTTGCTACAGATAATAACTATCTTCGCATTCTCGGAGAGACAGGAATTCTGGGATTGATATCTTTTTTAGGAATCTTTTTGATAGCAGTAATTTATCTATGGAGATTACTTCCAGCAATTACAGACAATGCTTTAAGAAGTTTTGTATTAGGAATGATCGCCGGGGTATTTGGTCTCTCACTAAACGCTATTTTAATTGACGTTTTTGATGCATCAAAAGTGGCTTTTGTACTCTGGATGCTAGTGGGAGCAACTCTTTCCCTTGTAAAAACTTTTGAAAATAAGTCAGTTAATTATTATTACGAGCTGAAACGCATTTTTTTCTCTACCCCTGCGTATATAGTGTATTTAATAATATTTGCTTTTTTTATCTTTGGACCCTCTCTAAAAAATTATTTTGCTGGTGATGATTTTACTTGGCTTCGTTGGGCTGCCGATTGTCCAAAGATTGAGCGAGGGTAGTGAAGTTCAATGTGAATCTGCAGTGAAGACCATTACATCATATTTTCTCAACTCTGAAGGTTTCTTCTATAGACCTGGTACTAAAATGTATTTTTATCTAATGTATCCTCTTTTTGAACTTTTTCCTGCTCCTTTTCATCTTGTTTCTCTGATATTGCATATCACATCTGCAATTTTGCTGTTTTTTCTGGTACTAAAGTGGTTGGGAAATAAAATATTTGCTTTTCTTGCGGGTATTTTCTTTCTTGTTTTAAGCACTCATGGTGAAGCTGTCTATTGGATCTCGGTTACAGGACATATGATTGCCTGGACGTTAACACTTTTGGCGCTGTTATGTTATACCTATTGGAAGGAAAATAAAAACGTTCTTCTTTTTGGCTTAGCATGGATTGCTATATTTATCTCCACATTTTTCCATGAATTTGGCTTTACTGGATCTATTCTTCTTATTGCCTATGATCTTATAGTTGATCGGAAAAATTTGCGGATGATTTGGAAAAGCAAGTGGTATTATATCTTTTTGTTGTTGCCAATAGCGATTTATTTTTATATGAGGACTATCTCCAACAGCCTTTGGTTTCAAGGAGACTATAGTTACAATCTTTTCAAACTACCTTTTAATGCAATAGGAAATCTTGTCGGTTATCTTTTGCTTTCGCTTTTAGGACCAAGTGCGTATAATAGTATATACACTCCATTAAGAACATTTACAGCAGAAAATATCTTTATTGCTAGTTTACTAATTTTATCAGGTGGTCTGTCAGCGGTTGTGTTAATTAAAATGATGAGGAAGTATTTACAGAAAGAATTGACTGGCACCATGATTCTTATTAGTTGTGCTTTATTTGTGATTCCTCTTCTCCCATTCGTGGGTCTTGGTAATATCACAACACGGTATCCCTATCTTGCTTCATCTGGTGTTGTGATTTTTCTGATTACGGTTTTCTATCATCTTTTTATGAATGTCAAGCCAAAAAACAGACCAATTATAGCTGGAATATTTTTTGTTATTGCCATTCTTTTTATCGCTTTTCATATTCATTCACTGCAAAAAGTCAATAATGATTGGCAAAAGGCAGGAGAGATTACAAGAACAACACTAGTTGAGATTAACAAAGCATACGCACAAAAAGGTCATCAGAAAAAACAAAAAAATCAAAAAGAAATATTTTATTTTGTTAATGTTCCTATCAGGTATGGTGAGGCATGGGTATTTCCTGTTGGATTACAAGATGCTTTGTGGTTTTCATTCCAAAATGTTGATCTAGAAGTACATAACGTACTCAGTGAAGAGGAGGCACTGGCAGAACTTAAGAGAAATCCCAATATTCGTATATTTAAGTTTTTAAAGGATGGTTCACTTGTTGAGATACAGCAGGCAAAATAATATGCAAATAAATTTACAGAGATCACTATCTGTTTTTTTACTTACTTTAATTCTAATAATAGGTATTCTTTTACGTCTCTATCGTTTTTCAAGCCCTATTGCAGACTGGCATAGTTGGAGGCAGGCAGATACTTCTTCTGTCTCTCGTATGTTTGTTGAGAGAGGCTATGATCTCCTGCATCCGCGTTTTCATGATTTATCCAATGTTCCCTCAGGCAGAGATAATCCTGAAGGATATAGATTTGTTGAATTTCCTCTTTACAATCTCTTACAAGCAGGACTTTATGATCTTTTGGGTGTATTTTCGCTTGAAGAGTGGGGAAGAATAGTAAGTATTTTTTCATCCGTAATGACGATATTTTTTATTTTTTTCATTTTAAAAGATTTTGTGAATGATAAGGCTGCATATTTGGGAGCACTTTTCTATGCAGTGGCACCATTTTCAGTTTATTACGGTAGAGCGATTTTACCTGATCAGACAATGATTATGACAGTATTAGGTAGTATCTATTTTTTCAGCAAATGGGTCAGGATCTCAAGACACTTCAATTTTGAGTATATGGTATTGGCTCTCACTTCTTTTCTTGACATCTTCACTTCTTCTTAAGCCATATGCGATCTTTTTTACTCTTCCATTAGTTTTTCTTAGTATCCAAAAGTTTGGCATGCGTGCATTTGTTGATTTGAGATTGCTTTTTTTCAGTTTCGTGGCTATTATTCCGCTGATTGCGTGGAGAATATGGATGCTCCAGTATCCGGAAGGCATTCCTGCTAATGCTTGGCTTTTTAACGCCGGCAATATCAGGTTTAAGGGAGCATATTTTTACTGGATTTTAGGAGAGAGAATTGCCAAACTTATATTGGGTTACTGGGGAGTTAGTTTATTTATCTTAGGAGTTATTTATACATTACAGAAAAAAATTATATATCCGTTGCGGGTGAGTACGGGAGCTTTTTTGCTTACTTTCCTTTTTTCATCATTGTCGTATCTTTTAGTGATTGCTCGAGGTAATGTCCAGCATGATTATTATCAGATTCTTATTGTTCCTTCCCTTGCTATTTTTTTAGGAGTGGGTGCGATCTTTTATTCTTTCTCAATTTAATCTAGTCAAAGGTGTTTCTTGGGTAATTGTCATAAGCATCCTCGCACTTTCATTTTTTCTTTCTTGGTATCATGTTCGCGATTTTTTTAACATTAATAATCCTTCTGTTATTTCAGCTGGTAAAGCTGTTGATGCTTTAACTCCCAAAAATGCAAAAATTCTTGCCATTTATAATGGTGATACAACACTTTTGTATCAAACAAAACGATCTGGATGGGCTAGTTTTGAAAAATCTCTTCCTGAGATGATCAATATGGGAGCAGATTTTCTCGTATTTGTGAATCCCAATCAATCAGAGCTTGCGTTAGCAGAGAAATACAAAATTGTTTCCAAAACACCTGAGTATGTAATTTATAATCTTAGAGAACAACCATGAAGATTCTTCTTGTTTCGTCATACTTACCTTATCCATTAATCAATGGAGGACATATTAGGCTTTATAATCTATTGAAGTCTCTTAAAAATAGACATGAGATTACATTGATTTGTGAGAAACGAGAGTACCAAACAGCAACTGATATAGAAGCAGTTGAGGATGTATGTACCAAGGTAATTACATTTCCGCGTAAAAAACAATGGAGTATCGCCAATATTTTGAAAACTGGCTTTTCTGATGACCCTTTTTTGATTGTTGGTCATAAAATTGCTGAGATGAAAATGAGAATAAAACAAGAACTGCAAAAGGAGAAGTATGATCTTATTCATATTGAAACATCCTATGTATTTCAGAATGTACCTCAAACAATTCTCCCTACTGTCTTAATTGAGCATAATATTGAATATCTGGTGTATAAACGCTTTGCGCAGAATGCTCCTATTTTTCTCAGACCCTTTTTGCTGATTGATGTAAATAAGTTAAAAAAGAAAGAAGAAGATTATTGGAGAAAAGCAACGCGCGTGGTGGCTGTTTCCCCCTCTGAAAAATCTCTGATTGAGCAGACAGGAGTACAAGCAGATCTTGTCCCCAATGGAGTAGATTTGGAAAGTTTTAAATTTAAAAATATTGATCAATTTTTCCAATCAGAAAGAAAGCAGTTTTTGTTTATCGGAGACTACAAATGGATGCAGAATAGAGACGCAGTGAGATGGCTTATCAAAGAAATATGGCCAAATATTACAAAACAGGTTAAAGAGAAGATATCTCTTCGTATTGTAGGGAGAAATATCCCACCCAGAATAAAAACAATAGGAGATCCAACTATTATCATTGAAGAAGATTCTCCCCGTAAGACAGAAGAGATTTTTTCAGAGAGTTTTGCACTACTAGCCCCTCTTAGAATTGGAGGAGGAAGTCAATATAAAATACTTGAGTCTATGGCTGTTGGGACACCTGTAATTACTACGCCTTTAGGACTGTCAGGATTGAAGATTAAAGCAGGCAGAGATATTTTAGTTGGAGAAAATGTCAAAGAGATTGTTACTCATGCAATTTCTTTGTTACACAATAAGAAATTATATTCTGAACTTGCCTTAAATGGGAGGAGACAAATAGAAAGAGAATATGATTGGAATTCTATTGCCCAAAAATTGGATAGCGTATATCAGAATGTAAAAAGTAAGTAGTCTTTATAAGAACTGTGTTATACTCAAAAACAAAATTTTCGACGGTAGGAATAGGATTAAAGTCCATATTATTTCTAGATTTTATATCAAATTTTTTACTATGAAAATTGGAATTGATGGCAGATTCTGGAATGCAACTGGTGTTGGCAGATACACGAGAAATCTCGTACGTGAACTGCAGGAGTTGGATAAGAATAATGAGTACACACTTTTTGTTAATCAGGGAGACATTCCGCAGGTTTACAACCAATTAAATAACAGTAGATTTCATATAAGAGTTGTTGATATCAAATGGCATACATTTTCTGAACAATTACAGTATCCGCGAGTTCTTCTTAGAGAACAGATTGATCTTATGCATTTTCCTTATTTTTCTCTACCTCTTTTTTATCCGCGTCCTTTTGTTGTTACGATACATGATCTTATTTTGCATCACTATGCTACAGGAAAAACATCAACTCTGCCCCTTCCACTCTACTATGGAAAATTATTAGGATATAGATTTCTTGTGCAACAGTCAGCAAAAAGAGCAAAGAAAATTATTACGGTTTCAGAATCAACAAAGCAGGAAATTATTGATCATCTGCACATTCCTGAACAAAAAATAGTTGTAACTTACGAGGGTATAGACAATAGCCTTAGAGAATCAACAAGGAGAAATATCTATGGTAAATACTTTCTCCATGTTGGTAATGTTTACCCCCATAAAAATATATCGTTTTTGATAGAGGCATTTACCCAAACAAATTTGCATGATGTTATTTTGTTATTTGTTGGCAAAAGAGATTATTTTATGGAAAAGCTTGAGAAGGATATACAAGAAAAAAGATTAAGTAATAAGGTGCTTTTTCTGGGAGAAGTTGATGATGCACAGCTCGCAACTCTTTATAAACATGCCCTTGCTACTGTAGTTCCCTCTCTTATGGAGGGATTTGGACTTCCTGTAGTTGAAGCACTGGCAAATAAGTGTCTTGTTATTGCGTCTGATATTCCTTCTCTTCGGGAAGTTGGACAAAATGCAGTTCTATATTTCAATCCATTTAACAAAAGGGAATTATCAGATATACTTTACAATGTTGCTCAGAATTCATCAAAATTCAAAGATAAAAAACAAGAAGGTATTAAATTAGTCAGTCGTTACTCTTGGACAAGAATGGCAGAAAAGACATTGGCAGTATATGAAAGTTGCATTAGTTTATGATAGGGTTAATAAATGGGGAGGAGCTGAAAGAGTACTTCTAGCTCTTCATGAGTTATTTCCTCAAGCACCGCTTTTTACATCAGTATATAATTCTGCTACAGCACCTTGGGCTGGTGTGTTTGATATTAAGACTTCTTTTTTGCAGAAATTTCCTTTTGCCAAAAAAAGTCATGAATTGTATCCATTGCTTATGCCTATTGCATTTGAGTCTTTTACATTTGATGAGTTTGATATTGTCATATCAGTAGCCAGTGAAGCAGCCAAAGGAATTATTACGAAACCTTCCACTTTGCATATTTGTTATTGCTTGACACCAACACGTTATCTCTGGAGTGGGTATGAGGATTATTTTTCCAACCCATTAATTCGTTTTCTTTCTTTACCAGCAGTTGCGTATCTTAAAACATGGGATAAAATAGCAGCAACACGACCTGATGTTTTCATTGCTATATCTTCTGAGGTACAATCAAGAATAAAACAATACTATCAGAGAGATGCACAAATAATCTATCCTCCTGTTACGCTATTTGATAATTATGAGATAGTTGATAGTAAAGTAGGAGACTATTTTCTTGTTGTTTCACGACTTGTAGCTTATAAACGTATTGATTTGGCAATAAAAGCGTGTAATGAACTTAAAGTTCCATTAAAAATCATTGGGATTGGAAAGGAAGAAGCTTATTTACGTTCTATTGCAGGTCCTACTGTTGATTTTCTTGGAAGTGTAACAGATGAAGAATTAGCATCATACTATCAGAACTGCAGAGCTCTTCTTTTTCCTGGAAGAGAAGACTTTGGAATAGTAATGGTTGAGGCGATGGGATTTGGAAAACCGGTTATAGCCTATAAGGGTGGAGGAGCACTGGATATTATTCAAGATAGGAAAACGGGTGTTTTTTTCAAAGAACAAACAGTCAAAGATCTTGCTGATGCTATAAATGCATTTTATAAGATAAGCTTTGATTCTCATATTATTCAGAAGCGAGCTAAACTTTTTTCAAAACAGATTTTTCAGCATTCGTTTATGGAAGCAGTTGAAAATAATTTTGCTAAAATGCAAAAATAGATTTATAATAGTTGAACTATTCTATGAAGTTTGTAATTTTTGCAGGTGGTGTAGGATCCAGGCTTTGGCCGTTATCAAGAAAAAATACCCCTAAACAGTTTGGTCAGATAATTGGCGATAAATCTACTCTTCAGCAAACAGTTGAGAGACTTTTGCCCGATTTTAAACCAGAGGATATTTATATCGCTTCAGGAAAACAATACAAGCAAGTTATCTCAGCACAGCTATCTCAGATTCCATCCAGTAATTTTGTTTTTGAGCCTACTATGAGAGATGTGGGGCCAGCGATTGGACTGAATGCATTTCTGTTAGCAAAACATTTTCCTAATGAGCCTGTAGCTATTCTTTGGAGCGATCATCTTGTTAAAAATGAAGTGCTTTTTAGGCACGTTTTAAAACTTGCTGAACAAAGTATCAAAAAGTATAATGCAAAATTTGTCTATATTGCTCAAAAACCGAGATTTGCTAATCAAAATCTAGGTTGGATAGAAGTTGGAGATAAAATAAAGGAAGAGAATGGAGCTGAAATTTTTAGATTTATCAGACTTCGTTATCGTCCCACGATTAAGGAGGCAGAAGAGTTTTTCAAAGACAATCGATTTATGTGGAATTTGGGATATTTTGTGACTACTCCAGGATTTTTGGTATCACTTTTTAAAGAGTATGCGCCTGATATGTATGAGAAGTTGAAAACAATCCAAAATGCATATGCAACAGCAGAATTTGATAGCGTATTAAATGAGATATATCCTACTCTGGAGAAAATTAGCTTTGATGATGCAATTCTTGTAAAAATGAACCCAGCAAATATCTATGTGATAGGAACTGATCTTGGATGGAGTGATATAGGCGCTTGGGATGCTCTAAAAGAAGCTCTTGCAAGATCAACTGAAGAGAATATTACCAAAGGAAATGTTCTTCTTGAAGATACGCAGGATACTTTGGCGTTTAACTATACGGAGCAATTATGTGTCGGTATAGATTTGAAAGAAATGCTCGTAATTAATACAGACGATGTTCTTCTTGTTTGTCCAAAGACATCAGTTCCTAAGATCAAAAAGCTTGTAGAAAATCTTAAAGGTACCTCTCATGAACATCTGATATAGCCATGCCTTACACTGAAATTAAAAAAAGTATCTTTTATGAATTCTTTAAACGATTTACAGATATTGTTTTTTCATTAATACTTTTGATATTTTTTACACCAATTAATATCCTTGTAGCAATTGCTATCAAACTTGACTCTCCAGGACCTATTCTTGCGGATACTCCAGAAAGAGTAGGTAAAAATGGAAAATTATTTAAGATGTACAAATTTCGATCCATGGTACAAAATGCTCATCTGCTTCTCACAGAAGATCCCGAGTTTGCTAAACTTTATGAACAATATAAAAAAGGAAGTTATAAACTCAAAAATGACCCACGTATTACAAGAGTGGGAAGATTTATACGCAAGCACTCTCTTGATGAGGTGCCACAACTAATCAATGTTATAAAAGGTGATATGAGTCTTGTGGGACCTAGAGCATATTATCCTGATGAACTACGGGAACAGCAAAAGAAATATCCTGCTACCAAAGATGCAGTTAAAATAGTATTATCAGTTAAACCAGGAATTACTGGTTATTGGCAAGTCTCAGGGAGAAGTGAAATAAACTTTGATAAGAGGATTGAAATGGATGCTGATTATGTAAAGAAACGCTCTATACTTTATGATCTATATATTATTGCACGAACTCCTTGGGCTATGATCACTGGGAGAGGAGCATTGTAAATATCTGTTTTATTGACAAGACTTAACTTATTCTCGTATCATTTTTTTATGTCTGGATTTGAAAAGATTGATATCGGAAATATAAATCAAAAAATTAATGAACAAAATATAGGAAAATTTTCTATGACCAGAAAAAGATTAAAACTTCGAAAAATCTCAAGAAAAGACGCTGGCATTATCGTTGGTATACTTCTAATTATTAGTATTTTTACCGTTTTTGGTTTGATTTTACCAGCATCTCGTGTTCTTGCATCTGCACGTGTTGCTTATTACCAGGCACGTATAATGACTACTGCTTTCAAACAGCAGAATGTAGATCTTGCAGCCTCTGAACTTAATAAAACGAAAACAGCTCTAGCTAATACTCAAAAACATATGAGAAGTCTCTCTTATCTGCGGTTTGTTCCCGTTGTAAATATCTACTATAACGATGCTGATCATTTATTAAAAGCAGGTGAGGAAGGGCTTAAAACAGCAGAAATCGTAATTACATCATTACAACCTTATGCAGATGTTTTGGGTTTGAAAGGTCAGGGAAGCTTTGTAGGGGGATCAGCAGAAGAGCGAATAAAGACAGCTGTTTTGACGATGGGGAAGATTACACCCAAAATTGATGAGATCTCTGACAGTCTTCAAATAATCCGCAAAGAAATTGATGGGATAGATCCTAATCATTATCCCGAGATTATCTTTGGCAAAAAAATTAAATCAGAACTAACCAAAATGCGAAAACTGACGGATCAAGGAGTAGAGCTAGTAAATGAAGCTAGACCCTTAATCAAGGTTCTTCCATCGCTCCTTGGTGAATCAGAACCAAAAAAATATCTGGTTTTATTCCAAAATGACAAAGAGCTTAGACCAACAGGAGGATTTATAACTGCATATGCTATCTTTACTCTTGATAAAGGTATCATAAAACTAGAACGTCAAGATGATATTTATAATTTGGATAACTCTATTCCTAATAAACCTAAAGCTCCTCCTCCTATCCTAAAATATTTACCTAAAGTTACTACATTTAATCTAAGAGATAGTAATCTTTCTCCTGATTTTGTTGAGTCAATGAAGACTTTTGAGAAATTTTATAACCAAGCAAGCCAGAAAACAGATATTGATGGCATTATTGCGATAGACACTCATGTGCTTGTTTCCACGATCAAGATACTTGATGATCAAATTACTGTTAATGGACAAACATACACTACAAAACCTGATGACAGATGTGGAGGATGTCCTCAAGTTATTTATGAGCTTGAAGATAATATTTCTCGTCCTGTAAATTATGTCAGGACTGATCGTAAAGGACTTCTTGGAGATATGCTTGTTGCTCTAATGCAAAAATCTCTTTCTTCATCGCCTAAAATTTATTGGGGACCACTTTTTCAATCTATGCTAACACAAACGCATCAAAAACATATTCTTTTTTATCTTTATGATCAAGATGCGCAGTCAGGGATAGAAGCGTTAAAGGCTGCAGGAAAAATATTACCTTTTGAAGGTGATTATTTTCATTTAAATGAAGCCAATTTTGCAGGAGCAAAATCAAATTTATTTGTTGATCAGACCGTTGAGATGGAATATGAGATTCAGAAAGATGGCACAATTGTCAAAACTGTTACCATTAATTATAAAAATCCCCATCCTCCATCGGATTGTAATTTAGAGCGCGGTGGATTATGTCTTAATGCAGAACTTAGAGATTGGTTCCGTATCTATGTGCCAAAAGGAAGTCATCTTCGAAACAGTAAAGGTTCAGAAGTCAAGATCACAACATATGAGGAGTTGGGGAAAACTGTTTTTGAAGGATTTTTGACAGTTAGACCTCGAGGAGCGACAAAGCTTGTTGTCTCATATGAGTTGCCTTTTAAACTCGCTAAAGAATCTCCACTACCTCTTCTTATTCAAAAGCAACCTGGTACATACGGACCTTTGTATAAGATTAAAATTAATGGTAAATTGGTCGAAAAATTTGAACTTCTTACAGATCAAGAGATCAAATTGAAGATTTAGTGTTTTACTTATGAGCTTGACAAGGGTATATAACTCCTGTACAACTGCTAATATGCGCAACTTCAAAACAGAAGGAATTATCATCAAGCGGCGCAATGTCCACGAGGCTGATCGCATTCTTACAGTTCTCACAAAAGAATATGGAAAGCTGCAAATCAATGCCAGAGGAGTTCGCCGAATAACGAGTAAGAGAGCATCCCATATTGAACTTCTTAACTATACTCAATTTTCCCTCTATAAAGGTTCAAGTCTGCCTATTCTTGTTGAGGCTCAGATGATCGAAGGCTTTTCTAATATTAAAAATGATCTTAATAAGATAGGATTTGCTTATCATATCTGTGAACTTATTGATGGATTGTGCCCTGAGAATCAGGAACAACACCAAGTATTTGATCTTCTTAAACTCACTCTTGAAAGATTAGCAAAAGGTGAAGAGAATTCATTAATAATTATTCATGAATTTGAAATCGATCTTTTGTCTTTTCTAGGATATTGGCACAAAGGAAAAGATTCTTCTCTAATTGACACTCAACAATTTATTGAACACATTCTTGAACGTAAGCTCAAGAGTCATCAGATTTTTTCTCGTTTGTATAGATATTAAAAATGCTGGGTTATTTGCCAAAAGTGCTTTTGTAGTTTACACTCTAAAATATAATCCTTTCATTTCTACATAAAAATTGAGTAATATTTTATCTCTCGCATTGAAAACCTATTAATTTATTAAAATCTTATTTAATCAACAAATTGTCAGAAATTAAACATTGTTAAAATTTAGAGCGATTTAAGAAGAGTTTTCGACAATGAAATGATGTATAAGATATTCAGAGAGCATTATTATTGATGGTATTGAGGGATTTTAATATTCTTTTGATTAGTGGAAAAATTTTCAAAAGTTAGTGAATCTTTTGGACTATTGTATAACTAAATAAAATGCCAGAAATATATTCTTAGACCTATACACCCACTTTCACCTCTTTATTTTTTCTGCTATTATACGCTCATGGCTGAGAATAAAATGGAAAAACTAACTGCTCTTTTTAAACGACGCGGATTTGTATACCCAGGATCGGAGATTTATGGTGGATTAGCAAACACTTATGATTATGGTCCTGTTGGGACTGAGCTTCTCAGAAATATTAGAAATTTATGGTGGAAGGAGTTTGTAATAAGAAGAGATGATATTGTGGGTCTTGAGGCAAGTATTATTTCCCATCGAAAAGTATGGGAAGCATCAGGGCATACTGTCGGTTTTTCTGATGCATTTGTTGACTGTAAAAACTGTAAAGTACGCATCCGTGCTGATCAATTAATTGAGGATTATCTAGAAAAAAATGCAGATACACTTGAGAAGATAGATGTCACAGAACTTATTCTACCTGAAGGATTATCGTTCGAGGATGTAATCCGTTACATTCAACAGAAAAAAGTAGAAGGATTTTCAGAAGCCCAACTAGATTCGATTATCAAACTTCACGCTATTCCTTGTCCAAATTGTGGAGCGGTCAATTGGACACCAGTTCGAAGATTTAATCTTCTTTTTCCTATTAAACTGGGTATCGTTGAGGGTGAACAAAGTCTTGCATATCTTCGTGGGGAAACTGCTCAAGGGATGTTTATCAATTTTGAAAATATAGTTAACTCAACTCGAGTTAAGCTTCCCTTTGGTATTGCGCAACTGGGAAAATCTTTTAGAAATGAGATTACTCTTGGAAACTCAATTTTTAGGACAATTGAGTTTGATCAAGCCGAGATAGAGTATTTTTTTCATCCCAAGAAAGAAAATTGGGAAGAAATATTTGATAGTTGGAAGAAATTAATGTGGGAATTCATCACAGAACGTCTAGGTGTGAACAAAGAAAATCTTCGCTGGCGTGAACATTCTGATAAAGAACGTTCGTTTTATAGTAAAAAAACAGTAGATCTTGAATATAAATATCCATTTGGATTCAAAGAATTATGGGGTATTGCGTATAGAACAGATTATGATCTCAAACAACATGCAGCAGCATCCAAACATGAGCTTTCAATTGTCGATCCTGAAACAAACGAGAAAATTATCCCTCATGTAATTGAGCCGGCACTTGGAATTAATCGCTTGTTCCTTACACTTCTTTGCGATGCATATTTTGAAGAAAAAGATAGGATTGTCTTGCGATTACATCCGAGAATTGCACCTATTAAAGTTGCAGTTTTTCCACTTTTAAAGAACAGAAAAGATCTTGTAGAGAAAGCTAGAGAAGTTTATCAAATATTAAAAAAATCTATAGATGGGAAGATTTTATGGGATGATAGAGGTAATATTGGAAAAAGATATCTTTCACAAGATGAAATAGGAACTCCATGGTGTGTAACTATTGATTTTGATACACTTGTTGATAATACGGTAACAGTACGAGACAGGGACACTACCAATCAGGAGAGGATTGCAATTCAAGATCTTGCAAATTATTTCAGTAATAAGCTACTATAAAGATGTGAACAAAGAATCATATCGAGATTCATTACCACCAGATTCTTCTCCTTTTACGACTAATGATAATAGATTGAGATCCTCTCCTACATTTAATCCTGATGATCTCTTTTATCCTGGAACTATTCATCTAACTGACTATGGTAGTAAAATCCAAAAAGGATTACTTCATATCCAAAGTTTGGAAAGAAATAGCGATGTTAATGATCCTTATGTGATGTCACCTGAGAAGCAGAAGGAGGAGCTATCAGAGTTTTTATCAACTGCTGATTCTTTGGGGATGCCTACTCAATTAGATTATTGGAGAGGAGTAGTTTCACCTCAATTTACTGAGGCAATTGAAAAAAGGAATAATGATATTGCAGCAAATTTAATAACAAAAGATGTAAATCAACATGATCGAGCAGTAATGGATCAATCCTATCCTTTAATTAGATATAAAGATAGAATAGGAGAGATTATTAATGAGGCGAAAAAAAGAATAAAAAAGAAGTATCAAATTTTTCCCAATCCTCAAGTTGACAACTCAGCTGGAGTTGTTAAAATAAATCAATCAGGAGATTAATGAAACATAAGAATTTTATTATATTAGGTGTAGTTTTCCTTCTTATTTTGTTTGTGGGAGGTTATTTTCTGTTGGGTAATAAAACTCAACCGGAGTTAAAAGAAGAGACTCGATCTGTTGAGGAAGAAGTAATAACTCTCAAACCCGAGGAGATTGGTCTACAAATAATGGCAAGTGCGAATAAGAAGCAAGTTAAATTTATAATTAATAAATTGAATGGTATTCAATCTATTGAGTATGAACTTTCTTATGAAGCAGATGCTGTTAGCGGTGATGAACAGCGTATTTCACGCGGGATTGCAGGAGAAGACGTTATTAAACCTGGTATGAAAAAATATGAGTCTAAGTTCTTAGATCTTGGTAGTTGTTCCAGTGGTACCTGCCGATACGATACAGGTGTTGAATCAGTTAATCTTCTTCTCAAATTAACAAAGGATGACGGCAAAGTCTATCAGGTAGAAGACTCCCTTTCTCTAATCTGATATTTAAATCCACACATCACATTTAGACCATTTCTTAATTTTAGAACTAAATAATTGCAATAAAGATTATTTTGACGTTTACCCACTACTTATTGTGTTTGATGCTTTTATAAGACACTACAGTAACATTATTCTAGTTGACAAACTCATCAAACTGGTGCAAAATATTAAAAAGTAGTGATTTGTAGTGATAAGTAGTGAATCTGCTCGTTAACATACTATGCTTTTAGGACAGATTGAGGGAAAAGTAAGCAAGAAGTTTCAAACAGCTATTCCCAAGCAGTTTAGGCAGCATTTGGGACAAAAAATAATTATTACTAAAGGTATTGATGTTTGCTTGATGATTGTTAGTATTGGCCAAATGCAAACACTGCTTGAAGGAACAGAGGGAAAGCCATTTATAGATAAATCAACACGAGAACTGCAGAGATATCTATTTGGCAATGCATTTGCGGTATCTCTTGATGATCAAGGAAGATTTGTTCTTCCCCAGTTTTTAAGGAACTATGCAAAAATTAGGCGTGAAGTAGTGTTTGTAGGCATACAGCGGTATGTAGAGCTGTGGGATAAGAAACTCTGGAACGAACATCAAAAAAGCATAGAAAAAACAGTAGATTTACTCACTACAGATCTGTCCACATCATCGGGACATGAATAATTATCATACACCTGTTCTTTTACAAGAAGTACTAGATTTACTGGATGTGAATGAGGGAAAGCTTTATATAGACGCTACTCTTGGAGGAGGTGGACACGCTCTTGGCATTTTAGAGAAAGGTGGTCGAGTATTAGGAATTGATGTTGATCAGGAGGCTCTAGATTACGTTAGACATTCTCTTCAGGAAGGGGAGAATAAAGTCGAAAATATTACTTTAGTCAGAGGAAATTTTCGTGATATTGATGCAATTGCCAAGAATGTTGGATTTACGAATGTCGATGGAATTTTGTTTGATTTAGGAGTATCCAGTCATCAGTTGGATACTCCAGAGAGAGGTTTTAGTTTTCAAGAAGGTCCTCTAGATATGCGAATGAGTAAAGACTTGGTGGTAACGGCAAAAGATTTAGTGAATGGTCTTACTAAAAATGAACTAAGAGAATTGTTTGAGCGTTTTGGAGAAGAACGCTTTGCTAAGAAGATAGCTCAGGTAATTGTAGAACAACGTAAGAAACATCCGATTGAGACGACAAAACAGTTAGCGGATATCATCAAAAGAGC
The DNA here is from genome assembly GCA_026004395.1 of Patescibacteria group bacterium. Classification (NCBI taxonomy): domain Bacteria; species Patescibacteria group bacterium. The sequence continues at coordinate 436,746 of BPJB01000001.1, forward strand.
TGTTCCTTATCAACAAGGTCGTATCCATCCAGCAACTCGAGTATTTCAAGCACTGCGGATCGTAGTAAATGATGAGCTTGCAAATATCAGGACGGCTTTACCGAAAGCATTAAATTTGCTTAGGAGAGGAGGAAGAATTGTAGTAATCTCATTCCATTCACTAGAGGATAAAATCGTGAAAAAACAATTTGATGATTGGGAACAGAGAGGACTCGTAAAAATAATTACCAAAAAACCAATAGTACCAGGAAGAGAAGAAAAATTAAAAAATAGGAGGAGTAGAAGTGCAAAGCTGCGTGCAATTGAAAAATTATAGTTAATATGAAAAAACCTTTATACTTTATCATTTTCAATATTGTCATTATTATTGCTCTTTCGCTTGTGCAGGTCGTAATTGCCAATAGCATATCAACGACAGGTATTGAATTAGCAAAACTTCAAAGTGAGATCTCAGAGTTAAAAAAGAAGAACGCTTTGCTTTACGAACAGATATTAATATCCTCGTCTCTCACACAAATTGCATCAGCGGCATCTACAATGGGATTTGAAGAGACGACATCGCAACTTGTCATTTCATCACCATTGCCAATCGCAAGAAGATAATGAGTTGGAGATATAGAGTTATTTTTTTATTTTTTACATTCTGTTTTCTAGCAATTATTGTCAGACTTTTCTACTGGCAGGGTGTAAAAGCAGAGCAACTTTCAGCATTAGGTGAGTCGCAATATGGTAAACATATTAAACTTATTCCTCTTCGTGGGGAAATCCGCACAAGCGATGGTTTTCCTATTGCTTCCAACAAAATAACCTATTTGGTATTTGCCAATCCTAAAGAGGTACGCGATAGAGAGAAAACCGTGCGGCTTCTTGCTCCTTTACTCGATCTAGAAGAAGCATCTCTCTCAGCTCTCCTTTCTCTTAACAGATATTGGGTTGCTCTAAAGTCAAAGGTAAGTCCTGAAAAAAAGGAAGTAATTGAAAAACTTGATCTTCCAGGAATTGGTTTTGATGATCAGTCTGTTCGTTTTTATCCTGAAGCATCTCTAGCCGCAAAACTTCTCGGTTTTGTTGGTAAAAATGAACAAGGTGATGATCAAGGATATTTTGGTCTTGAAGGATATTATGATAGACAATTAAGAGGTAAAGAAGGAATTGCTACCCAAGTACATGATGCATTAGGAAGGCCAATATTGGCAAAATTGAATAATTCATCCGGTGAGAAAAACGGCCGTAATCTTATACTTCATGTAGATCGGGTACTACAGTTTATTCTTGAAAAAGAATTACAAGAAGGAATTGAGCGTTACGGTGCTCAAGGCGGAATGGCCGCAATGATGGATCCAAAGACAGGCGGGATTCTTGCAATGGCCTCATTTCCAAGTTTTGATCCCCAGAAATATAATGAATTCTCAGATAAGGAGTATAAGAATAATTTTATTAGCGATACCTATGAACCTGGATCTACATTTAAGCCACTTATAATGGCAGCTGCTCTTGATAGTAATTTAGTCAAGCCTGATACGCGCTGTCCATCATGTTCTGGACCGGTTGAAATTGGCGGCTATAGCATTAAGACATGGAATAATAAATACCATCCTTATCTGACGATGACTGAGGTGATTCAATACTCTGATAATACAGGTATGGTATTTGTAGGACAAAAACTAGGTCTTGAAAGAATGCTTGATTATCTTCAACGGTTTGGATTTGGAGAAGCAACAGGAATTGATTTGCAGGGTGAGGTCGTACCTCCTCTTCGTCCGCGAAGCCAATGGTATCCTATAGATATTGCAACAGCAAGTTTTGGTCAGGGAATATCTGTTACACCTGTAGAGCTTCTCAGTGCTTTTTCATCTATTGCTAACAAAGGGATTCGTATGGAGCCGCATGTTGTTGCTGCAGTTCAAACATCAGAAGGTGAGATTATTAGAATTCCTCCTAAAAAGATTAATCAACCAATCTCAGAAACAACTGCAAAAATTATGACTGAAATGCTTGTTAATGCCGTTGAAAAAGGAGAAGCAAAATGGGCAAAGCCGAAAGGATATCGAATAGCAGGTAAAACAGGTACAGCACAGATTGCTGTTGAGGGTCACTATGACCCAAACAAGACTATTCCTTCGTTCATTGGATTTGCACCTGCTGATGATCCCAAATTTGTAATGCTGGTAGTTTTGGATAGGCCAACAAAATCTATCTATGGTTCTGAAACAGCTGCACCAATTTTTTTCCGTATTGCCAAAAAAGCATTACTTTATTACAACATAGCTCCAACTAATTAAAAATTAGAGTAAAAGTTCAGTTGATAATCTAAGTTAGATAATTGATGCTCCTGGGGTTGATCTTTCGGATGTTGTAAGCGGAAGAGGCTTATTTTCATTTGTACACAATATCATACCTTGTGACTCTTCTCCTAAAAATTTTCTTGGTTCAAGATTAATAATAAAGATGAAGTCTTTTCCTTCAAAATCTTCTGGTTGATAAATTGGATAAAGGCTTGTTAGAATATTGCGCACTCCTTCGTTGCCAAAATCAACAGTCAGACGAATAAGTTTTTCCGCATTCTCTTTTCTTTCTGCTTTAACAACACGCCCTACCCGTAAATCAATCTTTGCAAACTCTTCTTTTGTAATAAATGGCTTCATACCTATATTGTAGCAGATTCATCAACAATTTGAAGATCTCAGTTAGCTAGTAGTTATAAATTTTTTTCTACTATGATCTACTAATGAGAGGAGTTAGAGAGTGTGAGTGTTTTTTAGCAGTTGCTTCTTTCTAATTTCCAAATTTAATGAATTATGTATTGCTGCAAGTATTTTTATCTGAACAATTATGCTATTATAGAGCAAAGCTATTTTTGGGATTTAACTCAAAACTCTCAGATATAGTACTAATCTATTCTAGAGATGATTATTCTCAATATATGATGTAATCATATATTGAAACTAAATGTTTCAGCCTTTGCTATACTGATAGTTATGACTGGAAGGACTCATGATCTTGCAGCCTTTACTGCACTAAGCTATGTTCTCGTGACAGTGCCACCGGAAAAAATTTCTCTTGCTACTGCTCTTGTTGCATTTGGTGCCAATATGATAGGAGGACTTGCTCCTGATCTAGATCAGGAGCAAGCTAATTTGTGGCGCAGAATTCGAGCAGGGAGTATTCTTGGGAAAATCATCTCACCGCTTTTTGGAGGTCACAGATTCCTTTCGCATTCACTTCTTGGTATCGTCCTGGTTGGTATAGTTGTTGAGATCTTGTTAAATATTATTGGAACAGTTTTGTTAGTGGATATGAATATTGTCTGGTGGTCATTTATGATTGGATTTCTATCACATATTGGGATGGATTTTTTCACTAAAGAAGGTATTCCTCTTTTTTTCCCGCTACCCTATCGCTTTGGATTTCCTCCTTTAAGTTTTTTACGAATAAAAACAGGTGGACTTACTGAAAAATCTTTTGTTTTTCCTTTACTTATTCTAATAAATGGATATATTTATTATACGAATTATCAGACTGTTATTGAATTATTGCGAAGTTTTAACTAAGAACATATAATTATTCATTCATGTGGCAGAAAATTAAAAATATTGGTCATCTTATTAAGGCTATATTAGCTAACATTTGGTATCGCTTTCCCTCTAAACAAATGGTCGTTGTAGGAGTAACTGGAACAGATGGCAAAACTACAACAGCAAGTTTGATCTTCCATATTCTTAGAGAAGATAAAAAAAAGGCAGCATTAATCTCTACAGTGTCAGCTATTATAGGTGATAAAGAGTTTGACACTGGTTTTCATGTCTCAACTCCAGATGCTCTTGAATTACAGTCATATATCAAAAAAGCAAGAGATGCAGGTGTTACTCATCTGGTGTTAGAGGTAACATCTCATGCACTAGATCAAAATAGAGTTTATGGTATTCCATTTGCAATAGGAGTTTTGACTAATATTTCACGAGAGCATTTAGATTATCATCAAACTATGGAAAATTATATGAAAACAAAGGCTAAATTGCTCTGTCAGTCGAAAATTGCGGTTTTAAATAAAGATGATCAATATTTTGATTTTTTTGCAAACTTATTGCAAGATCATTCTTTTAAAACATATGGATTAAATAAAGATGCTGATATTAATCCTGCAGTATATCCACTTCAAGTGAAGCTTTTGGGTAAGTTCAATAAATACAATGTGTTCGCCGCAGCAGCAGTTGCTGATTGTTTGGGTATTTCTCGATCAGTAGTACAAAAAGCTGTAAATAGTTTTTCTCTTCCTCAAGGTCGATGTGAGGTGGTTTATGCTAAAAATTTTAGCGTTATTATTGATTTTGCTCATACTCCAAATGGAATAAAAAATATTTTAGAGGCTATTTCACAAGAAAAACAAAAAGGTCGAATTATACATGTATTTGGCAGCGCCGGTGAGAGGGATAAAGGAAAAAGAGAAGAAATGGGAAAGATTTCATCCGAGTACGCAGATATTATTATTTTAACAGCTGAGGACCCTCGGAAAGAAAGAGTGGAAGATATTATTAGTGATATTCAACAAGGGATAAAAGACGAGGAAAAACAAATTTATGTTATTCCTGATAGACAAAAAGCTATTACAAAGGCAATAAATATTGCTCAAAAGGGTGATTTTGTTGTTATTACAGGTAAAGGACATGAGAAATCAATGAATTTTGGAAAAGGAGAACTTCCCTGGAGTGATCACGAAGCAGTAAACAATGCATTACAATCTCTTAACTTGCAATAGATATAATGATTAAAAAAATATCTGAAAGATTTTCATTATCAAAAAATACATTTATGAAAAGTAAGATACATCATATTCATTTTGTAGGTATCAAAGGAGTAGGGCTTACTCCATTGGCAATTATTGCCAAAGAGGCTGGACTTAAAGTCAGCGGCAGCGATATTGAAGAGGAATTTATAACTGATTCGGCTTTGACAAAGGTAGGTATTATTCCTTTTACTAATTTTTCTGAGAATCATATCACTGATGATATTGATCTTGTTATCACAACAGGTGCACATGGAGGATATGATAATATTGAAGTTCGAACAGCGCATAAAAAGTCAATACCAGTACTAACCAAAGGGGAAGCAGTAGGCGCATTTATGCAAGGTAATATTTTAGGAAGAAAATTTTCTGGTATTTCTGTTGCAGGATCGCATGGTAAGACCACAACTACTGGAATGATTGTCAGTATTCTCAAACATGCGGGTTATGATCCATCATACGTTGTTGGTACTGGAAGTATTAGCTCAATGGATCTTCCTGGTCATCTTGGAAGCGGTAAGTATTTTGTTGCTGAAGCTGATGAATATGCAACAGAACCCACGTATAATCACAAGCCTCAGTTTCTTTGGCAGTTTCCAGATATTGCACTTTTTACCAATATCGAACATGATCATCCTGATATTTATCCTACGCATGCAGCGGTTGTAAATGCATTTGAGGCTTTTACTCATAATATTTCATCCAAGGGAGTGCTTATTGGGTGTGCAGACGATAAAAAAGTTTATTCACTTATAAAAAACTTTGATAAGAGGACTATTACTTATGGATTTTCTCCTCAAAATGAATATGTAATTAGTAATGTACAGATCTTAGGATCCCAAACTTTCTTTAAAGTTAGAGCGTACGGTCGTGAAATTGGTGAATTTCGTCTTCAAGTAATAGGTGAGCATAATGCATTAAATGCTTTGGGAGCTATGAGTGTGGGAGTTGAGCTAGGTATATCAATAGATCGTATACGAGAGGGGCTATATCTTTTTAATGGCGTTAAGCGAAGACTTGAGTTTAAAGGGCAGTTAAAATCTGGAGCATATATTTTTGATGATTATGCCCATCATCCAACGGAGATTGCTAAAACATTGCAAGCATTACGCATGCGTTATCCAAAGGAAAAAATTATTGCTGTATTTCAGCCGCATACATATTCAAGGACGAAAGCATTATTTACGGAGTTTACTAAAGCGTTTCATGATGCAGATGAGGTAATATTAGTTGATATCTATGGGTCGCTCCGAGAGATTAAAGATCCATCTGTTTCTTCAAAATTACTTGCAGCTTCAATGTCAAAAAATAATACCCACTATATACCCAAACTTGAGGAAGTAGCGTCCTATATAAAAAAAGAAAGTCCCAATGAAAATGTGGTAATTGTTTTTATGGGAGCAGGGGATGTCTATAAGACAATTGATCTTATTGATCTAATAAAATGAGTGATATCTTAGGACAATTGGAACAACTTCTAGGTCAAAAAGTTAAAAAAAACGAACCTTTATCACAACATAACTCTTTAAAGATAGGAGGATTAGCACATTTTTATATAGAGATTGATAATTTGGAAAAGTTGATCGAAGTTGTTCGTTTTTCTCAACAGAGAGATCTACCCTATGTAGTAATAGGTGGAGGATCGCATGTTGTATTTCCGGATAATGGATTTGATGGCTTGGTCATCCAGAATAAATGTAGAAGGTTTGAGTTGGTAAGTGTTGTTGGTAAAATAAAATCTCAAAAGATGAATGTAGATAAAGCATTTTTATACGCTGAATCAGGAGCACTTACAAATCAAGTAGTTAGGTATTCTATTGAACAAGGATTTGCAGGATTAGAATATGCTCTTGGTCTTCCCGGAACAATTGGTGGTGCTATCGCAACGAATGCAGATTTTCCACCTCAAGAATTCACAATTTGTTCAAATATCCATCGTGTCAAAATTCTAACAAATAAATGTCAGATAAAAGAGGTTGGAGCAGATTATTTTCACTTTAAAACCAATACTAAATTATTAAAAGAAAACAATGAGATTATCTTATCAGTTATCTTTTCACTCACTCCTGATTCTCAACAATCACTTTGGGAAAGAGGACAAGAGGCTGTTTTGTACAGAAATATTAAAGATAACCAACAAATAAAAGGTATTACCTATAGAAAACTTTCTCTTTCAGAAATAGATGATCTTGTTTATAAAAATATTCTTCCTCCATTAGAGACAATTCTTCAACACTCTCAAATTGGCAAGTATGTATATGGAGGAATTCGTCTTTTCTCCAATAATCCGCGTTTTATTCTTAATAGTGGATCAGGAAAAACGAATGATTTTTTGCAGATTTTATATGCTGTAAAAAAAAGGTTAAAAGAGCAATATAAAATTTTAATAGATATACAGATTGACCAAATCGGAGTATAATAAGCAGTTATGGAACATCTCGAAAAGCTACTTGTTACAGGTGGAAATCGGTTGAATGGAAGTGTTAGTGTTTCTGGGGCTAAAAATGTTGCTCTCAAGGTTTTGGTGGCAGCCTGTTTAACAGATGAGGAAGTTATTATTCATAATATTCCCCTCATATCAGACGTTTTTGTCATGATTAAAATTATTGAAGATCTAGGTGGTAAAGTAACAATTCACGATCATACTGCCCGAGTTCGTGTTACTAATTTTAGAAAAAACAAAATTTCCTTAGATCAAGCTTCTCATATCCGTACCTCATCAATGTTCTTAGCGCCTCTTTTATTGAGAAATAAACAAGCGGTTATTCCTAATCCAGGTGGGTGTCGTCTTGGCGCTCGTCCAATAGATAGAACGGTGGATGGGCTAGCGCAGATGGGTGCAGATATTAGTTATAATCGAGATGATGGTTTTTTTTATGCTAGTGCAGATTTATTAAAAGGCATTCATTATAAATTTGAAAAAAATACCCACACAGGTACAGAGACTCTGATCATATCAGCAGTTCTTGCAAAAGGTAAAACAATACTTGAGAATGCTGCTGCTGAGCCTGAAGTAGATGAGCTTATAGCGATGCTTAATTCGATGGGTGCGAAGATCAAACGAGTAGAGGAAAGAAAAATAGAGATAGAAGGTGTGGATAAATTACATGGTGCTGAGATTACAATTAAACCTGATAGGAATGAAATTGTTACATTCGCAATCGCAGGAATCATTACCAAAGGAGACATTCATATACAAGGTGCAAGAAGAAATGGACTAAGAGAATTTTTAGAAAAGTTAGATGAGGCTGGAGGAGGATATGAAGAAAAAGAAGATGGTATTAGGTTCTATTATAAGGGTCCTTTGAAGGCTACATCTGTAACAACAGCACCATATCCAGGTTTTATGACAGATTGGCAGGCTCCATGGGCAGTACTAATGACACAAGCTGAAGGAGATTCAATAATACATGAGACCATTTTCTCGAATCGCTTTGGTTATGTAAACGAGCTGCGAAAGATGGGCGCAAAGATTGATTTTTTAAATCCCCGTGTTGATAACCCAGCAAGTTTTTATAATTTTAATCTGTCAGACGATCAGCCTGGATTTTTTCACGCTATTAAAATTCATGGACCGACTTCTCTTCATGATGCTGTTGTTTCTATCTCTGATCTTAGAGCCGGAGCCTCACTCGTCATCGCAGCTTTAGCAGCGAGAGGAGAAACAGTTATTCATGGGGTGCATTTAATAGATAGAGGATATGAGCAATTTGAAGAACGTCTTCAACAACTTGGAGCAAACATCAAAAGAACATATGAAGAATAATATCTTCAATAATCGTCATATTGCAGGAGTGATACTTGCAGCAGGAAAAGGAACCCGCATGAATCTTGAAGAGAGGAATAAAGTTACTCTTCATTTAGCGGAAAAACCTATTGTTTTGCACATCGTAGAGTTTATGAAAACTCTTCCTATAGATGATATTGTTGTAGTTGTAGGTCATGCAAAAGAAACGGTAATGCATGTCCTTGAAAAAGAACAGGTGATATTTGCCGAACAGCAGCAGCAATTAGGAACAGGAGATGCTCTAGCAGTAGCAGTTAATTCACTACCGCAGAATATAACAGATACTTTTGTCGTTTATGGAGATGATGCTGTTTTTTATAATCCAAAACACAAGCCAATTATTGAGCAGTTATTCATAAAGCATGTAACATCAAATGCTGCGATTACTTTTTTGACAATTGAGAAAGATAACCCAACGGGTCTGGGAAGAATTATTCGTGATGCAGACGGACATGTGCAGGCAATTGTTGAGGAAAAAGATGCAACAGCAGCACAAAAAACAATTACCGAGATAAATCCTGGATCATTTATTTTTAAAGTCTCATTTCTTAAAAAGTATCTGCCTTTGATTAAAAAAAGCCCGGTAACAGGAGAATACTATCTTACGAGCCTAATTGATATAGCTGTTGCTCATAATGAACTTGTTGAAACTGTAAAAGGTGGTAAACTTCTCTGGAGAGGTGTAAATACTCCAGCGGAGTTAGAGGAGGCAAAAATTCTTTATCAACAGATAGAGAGGTAACTCATGCAGGCAGTTTTACTTGCAGCAGGACAGTCCAGTCGTTTTTATCCATTTAAATCGTTAGGTCATAAATCATATTTTCTGCTTCTTGATAAACCAATTATCTTTCATACTTTAAGAAGTATTCAGCAGACAGATATAAAAGAAGTACTAATTGTAGTGCAGAAAAAAGATGAATTTTGCGATTATCTGAGCTCTTTATTTCCTTCACTATCAATACAATTTATTGAACAACCTACTGCAGAGGGAATGGGAGATGCTCTTCTTCGTGTTTCTGAGTATATCAAAAATGATTTTTTTCTACTGCATGCTCATCACGTAGATTTTGATCAATTTTATTCTGAGATGATATTAGCTAAGAATTCTGCAGATGGTGTTTTTTTGGCAAAAAGAACACAAAATATATCCCGATATGGTGTATTAAAGCTTGAAGGAGAGAGGGTAGTGGAAATTATTGAAAAACCAGCAAAAGGATCAGAACCATCAAATCTTAGATTAATTGGAATCTACCTTCTTCCATTGTCATTTTTACACATCTTGAAGAACACACCTCTTGAGCATTATAACTTTGAGTCAGCGTTGTCAAATTTTGTTAAGAAGAATATTTTTCATGTGACAATTACCAATAAAGAGGTTGTAACACTGAAATACCCTTGGGATATCTTTTCTGTATCACATTTTTTATTAGATAGGATAAATCCTTATGTGTCACATACTGCCAATGTGGCTCAGACAGCAATAATTAAAGGGAATGTCATTGTGGAAGATGGAGCCACGATAAGCGAGGGAGCAAAAATCAAAGGACCATGTTTTATTGGTAAAAATGTATTCATTGGAGATAACTCTCTTATTAGAAATTACACTGTTATAAATGAGAATTGTGTAATAGGAGCTAATACTGAGATTCGCAATAGTATCTTTCAGTCGGGGACGAAAATACATTCCGGATTCGTAGGAGATTCTGTAATAGGGAAGAATGTCAGTTTGGCAGCGGGATTTTATACTGCCAACAAAAAACTTAATAGAGGTGAGATTACTGTAAAAACAGCCAAAGGTGAGGAAAGAACAGGTCTTAGATCATTAGGTGTTTGTATAGGGGATAATGTTCGAGTGGGAATACGCGTTACCACCATGCCCGGCACTATAATTGGAGAAGATGCGATTATTGGTCCTTCGACAACAGTTATGAAAAATGTTCCTGAATCTACTAGATACTATACTGTATTTCAAGAAATTATAGAAAAAAATGTCACCAAATAGCACAAAAATTGTACTCTTTGATATTGATCATACATTATTTAATACGCGAGTATACTTACTTCAATGTTTTGCAGAGCTGGAGAGGCTTCTTGCCTCAGAGAATAAATTAAATATAAAAATTTTAGCCCAAGAAATTTATGCTTCACAAAGAAAACGTGCATATTTTTCTCCAAAAGCATTTTCTGAAGAGTTGAAGCTTAAAGTAAAAACGAATCAATCATTACAAAATATTGAAAATGTTTTTTATAATGAGCATCATCTTGAAGAATCACTTTATAAAGATACACTTCCTACACTGAAAAAACTTTCTGAACAAAATATAGCATTAGGCATATTTTCCGGTGGGGATAAGATACTACAGAAGAAAAAATTGCAGACACTTTATCATTTGTTGCATCAGAGGCTCATTTATATTTTTGACAGAGATAAGCATGAAGCGATTAGGGAAGTTGCCGCCTTATATAAAACACAAAAATTATATGTAGTTGACGACTTACTCTCAGTTCTGGCACAATTTAAGTCTGCAAATCAAGATATTTGTACTATATGGATTGTGAGATCGGAAGAAACTAGATTAAAACAAAATAAGATTGCGTTTAAGGCTGATTTTGTAGTTAATTCTTTATCAGATTTACTGCCAATTGTTGCAAAATAATATTTATGTGTGGAATCTTCGGATACATCGGAACTAAAAATAATGCTGCGGCTCTTGTTTTGGAAGGTTTGAAAACTCTTGAATATCGTGGTTACGACTCATGGGGAATAGCTGAAGTTGATGGAGAAAAAATCCTTACAGAGAAACATGTAGGAAAGATTGGACAAGCCACTACTATTCTTCCTGAAAGTACACTGGCAATTGGACATACTAGATGGGCTACACATGGAGGAGTAAATATTACTAACGCTCATCCCCATCTGGATTGCACAAAAAAGATTGCACTAATTCACAATGGTATCGTAGAAAACTATGTTGAATTAAAGGATGAACTGATTAAGAGAAAACACTCTTTTAATTCAGAGACAGATACAGAGGTCATCGTCCATCTAATAGAGGAGTATGCAAAGAAATATGAATTCGCAACAGCTGTGCGGCTAGCTTTTAATAGATTAAAAGGTCTCAACGCAATTGTTGCACTTAGTGTAGATCAGTGTGAAATTGTGGCTTGCAAAAATGGTTCGCCTCTTGTTGTGGGTATTGGTGATAAAGAGTTATTTATTGCATCAGATGCGGTAGGAATAATTCCTCATACAAAAAAAATTATTTTTCTTAAAGATAATGAGATGGTAGTTCTTAATGATTCGGTTTCTGTCAATTTGCTTACGACAGGAGATAGAATCACTCCTGAGATTGAGATTATTGATTGGGAAAGAAGAGAAGAAGGAAGTATGGGTAATTTTCCGCATTTTATGATCAAAGAGATACATGATCAAGATCATATTATTCGTCATATCAGTAAAAACTTACTCTCTGAAATAGAACAAATCTCGACTATTATTAAAAAGGCAAGGGGTACTTTTTTTATTGGCGCAGGTACTGCTTATCATGCATGTCTTGCAGGAACATATCTCTTTGCAAAGATTGCTAAAATGCATGTCAATACTGCAGTTGCTTCAGAGTTTAATTATCTTGAAGATTTCTTAACTTCAGAAAGTCTGATTATTGCTCTTTCACAATCTGGGGAAACCATAGATGTGATAGAGCCTCTTCAGCGAGCCAAGGAGAAAGGGACGAAAATTGTGGCAATGGTAAATAATTTGGGTTCAACTATTTATCGTATGTCAGACCATAAAATACTACTTAATGCAGGACCTGAGCTTGCAGTTGCTTCAACCAAAGCATATATAGCGAAATTAGCATTACTTTTACTTCTTGTAGGTACTCTAAGTGGTCAGCAAAAGCGAATACAAAATCTTCTTCTTAAGTCTGCAGAGGAAATAAAGAGGTTGCTTAGTAACAACTCAAAAAAAGAGATTAAAAAAATTGCTCAGTTTCTCGCCAATAAAGAGCATATCTATACAATAGGAAGAGGTGTATCATACCCTACGGCTCTTGAAGCCGCTCTGAAGATAAAAGAAGTAAGCTATATTCATACAGAAGGTTTAGCAGGTGGAGAATTAAAACATGGGACGATAGCATTAATCTCTGATGGTACGCCTTGTATTGTTTTTGCTCCTTTAGACGAAACACATGGGGCTATTATTTCCAATGCAACTGAAATAAAAGCAAGAGGTGGGGTTATTATTGGTATTAGTCCAAAAAAAAGCACGGTTTTTGACTATTGGATTAAAGTGCGAGATCTACAAGAAGCTACAATTCTTGCACAAATTGTACCTGCACAACTACTTGCGTACTTTCTCGCTTTAGAAAAGAATGTGGATCCTGATAAGCCAAGAAATCTTGCAAAAAGTGTGACAGTTAAGTAAATAAAATATTTTTAACTGAACACTATTGTTAATTATCTAATCTGTCCTTTTAAAAATTAAACTTTATGAAAACTGATGTTTTGTATGGAATTGCAACAGTTGGTTTCTTTCTCTGGACTATACGTTCACTATTTTATTGGAGTCAGTTATGGCAGAAAGTACGCTATCAACCCACAATTTTTCTTAAATCTCCTAAAGCAAGAGAGAGGATTTGGGATTATTTGGCTTCTCGATCAGCTGTTTTAACCTGGATTGGTATTTTGGTGGCATTTTATGTCACTATTGAAGACTATCATGAGATTTATTACCAACTTTTCATTTTAGTTCTTTTTATTCTCAAGGCAGGGTTAGTTGTCAGTGAAATACTAAAAAACCAATTTCATAAGCCTATTATTAACTTTAGATCACTAAGTATTATTATACTTTCTCTTCTAACAATAACTTTTTTTTACTCATTTCCTTTAACTGAAAAATTTATTTGGCTACTTATTCTTGATCGTTTGGTTGTTTTTATTATCAGTATTTTTGTTTTTCTTTTTACATTTCCCAGTGAACTTATCGAGGATTATAAATTTAGAGAAGCAGATAAAAAATTGCGACAACTGAAAAACCTAAAAACAATTGGTGTATTAGGAGGAGCGAATACAGAACACTACATTGATATTATAGGACAAATATTAGAGGAAAAAATTCCTATATCCAAAGTATCAGATTTTGATCAGCAATCAAGAACACTAGCCGAGGCTATTCTTGATGAAATTTCACAGAGAACGCAAGTTATCTTGGTTGCTCTTGATTCAGCAGATAAATACCATTTCCAACAACATCTCAAATTATTAAGACCAAACATTATTATTATCCCCTATTCTTTATCTTTAACCAGTGATCAGATTAATTTTATTTTTAAGCTTCTTGGTAAGAAAGAGAAGATCATTCTTGATTATAGATTAAAGCATTATATATCACCCAAACATTTACAGAGAAGACAAGTAGTGTTTTTTTCAAGTTCAGTTCAACAAGATATTGCAGCAAGGAGAATTGAAATCTTGCGTGCAACTGATGTGTTGACCCGTAAAAATCGTACAGATTTTTTGGCGATACTGCCAACAGGCAATCAGCGTGTGTCATCTCCGTTAATCACTGCATTTTTTGTTGATCCAACACTTATTGCAATATATATAGCCGATTATTTAGGTTTAACAAAAAAAGAGATAGCAAATCGAGTTCGCAAACTCGCCTCAGCTAGACAGACTCTTGTCTTGCAAAAGTTTAGAGGGGGAATAACTATAGTTAACAATACAGGTAATACATCTTATGAAATTGTGAATCATGCACTCTCATATCTTGAAAAGTACAATAAAAAGAAAATAATTATTTTTGGTCAAAGTGAAGCATTTACCAATGAGGAAGAATATAAATCATTCGGTAAAAAAATTGCACATATCTGCACACATGCGTTCTTTTATCAAGTTGCACGTGAGTCACTTCTCAGAAGTATAGTAAGAAAAGAAAGAGGAAAATGTAAAGTTTACTCAGCAGGTGATAGAAAAAAACTAGTTGATATGCTTCAAAAAACAGTTGTACAAGGAGATATTGTTCTTTTTGAAGGCAATACCAATGAAATTCTTACATCTTTTCTTGGCATAGCAAGCGAACCTCTTTGATTGAACTCTTCGAATATGAAGAGTATAATAATAGAATAATTTTTTATGGCAGTTTTGCTGGGACTAACTATTCTATCAACTTTTATTAGTCTTATCCTTCTTGTACCTTTTATTGACTTTCTTTATAGGATTAAGTTGCGACGACAGCATCAAATCACAAAGGATCCTCTTAACCAAAGGACCCCTCTTTTTGATAAGTTCCATAAATGGAAAGTTGGGACGCCTGTCGGAGGAGGTATTTTAATTATTCTTGTCACAACAGTTCTAAGTATATGGTCCTATGGTATGCTGTCAATTCCAGTCAAGCCCTGGGAACTTTTTGTAACTTTCTTTTCGTTTATTAGTTTTGGTTTATTAGGATTGTATGATGATGCTAAGAAACTTTCTGCTTCGACCAAAGCTAGTTTCTTTGGATTACGCCTAAGACATAAATTTGTGATACAGTGGATACTTGCTCTTATAATATCCACTGTTTTTTATCTGCAGTTAGGCTATTCTTTTATTTATATTCATGGTATTGGGTTGGTTAGTATTGGACCATTATTTATTCCTTTTGCTGCATTTGTTATTGTATCGTTCGTCAATGCAGTGAATATTGCTGATGGGCTTGATGGTTTGGCTGCTGGACTTTTGGTAATCTGTCTTTTTGCATTTTTGGCAATTAGTTCTCAACAATTAGATAGATCTCTTGGAGTGTTTATATCGGTACTACTGGGATCGGTTATGGCTTTCCTTTATTTCAATATCTATAAGGCACGTATTTGGTTGGGTGATGTGGGATCACTTTCACTTGGGGCTGCACTTGCTGTCATTGGGCTTCTTACGGGTAAGACGCTAACTCTGGCAGTTATCGGTGGGGTGTTTATTATTGAGGTTGGGTCATCGCTATTGCAGATACTTAGTAAAAAGTATCTTAACAAAAAGATTTTTCCTGCAGCACCATTTCATCTATATCTTCAATACCGTGGGTGGGAAGAGCCAAAAATAGTTATGCGTGCCTGGCTGGTAGGCATTTTTTTTGCCGTTATAGGTGTATATCTTGCCTTCCTTACGTAATTCTCATGCAATAGCCTTTTCTTTCCTATACAATAAAAGAGATGATGAAATCTTTTGATTTTGTTTTATTTTGTACAGTTGTGTTTTTGACATTGTTTGGTTTATTCATGATTTATGATGCTTCCTCTTATATTGCCTTTAGAGATTTTCAAGATAAATACTACTACATCAAAGAACAGTCTATTAATGTACTTTTGGGTATGAGTGCACTTTTATTTTTTAGTTTTTTTGACTACAAAAAACTTTATAATCTATCAATTCTTATTCTTATATTAGCGATTTTAATGCTTTTTGCGGTATTTATTCCGGGAATAGGCGTATATGCATTGGGAGCAAATCGTTGGATAAATCTTGGTTTTACAGTATTGCAACCAGCAGAGTTTGTCAAGCTGAGTCTTGCTATATATCTTTCTGCTTGGTTCTCAACAAAAGAGAAGGGAAGACTATTGGCATTTGGCATGTTGTTAGGCTTAGTATTATTATTAATAATGGCTCAACCAGACATGGGGACTGCTTCTATAATTCTTTTTGAAGCAGTAGTTCTTTATTTCTTATCAGGTGCAGATATTCGACATTTTTTCTATATGATTCCTCTTGTTGGGGTGAGTGCTATAATTTTGATTTTGCTTGCTCCTTATAGGATTGCACGTTTGACTACTTTTCTCACAATGGGATCAAATCTTGAAAATGCGTCATATCATGTGAAGCAAATCTTAATTGCATTAGGATCAGGTGGTTTATTGGGTGTGGGTGCAGGAAATTCACTGCAGAAGTATGCATACCTTCCAGAAAATGTCACAGATTCTATTTTTGCTATAATTGCAGAAGAATTTGGTTTTTTAGGAGCCACGGCAATTATAATTGTTTATCTTATTTTCTTATGGAGAGGATTTTTTATTGCAACTCACGCAAGAGATACATTTGGCAAACTACTCGCAGTCGGAATAATCTCATTTATAGGTATTCAAGCTGTTATTAATCTCTCTGCTATGACTGCACTTTTGCCTCTTACAGGCGTTCCACTTCCATTTATTTCATATGGAGGATCAGCTCTTATTGTAGATCTTGCAGCAGTTGGAATATTATTAAATATCTCAAAACAATCGCATTCTAGCTAATATGAGAGTTGGAATCATTGGTGGCCATTTATCGCCTGCTTTATCAGTCATAGATAGACTTCTTCCTGAACACTCTGTTGTTTTTTTTGGACGTCAACATACTTTTGAAGGAGATGATGCTCCATCTCTAGAGTACCTGCTTATGCGAGAAAGAAATATACCATTTGTTTCTATCAAAACATCACGCTTGCAAAGACGATTTACTAAAAATACTCTTCCATCACTTTTGAAATTTCCGCTTGGATTTTCTCAGGCATGGCGCGGAATCAATACCTATAAAATTGATATTGTTCTTTCATTTGGTGGATATCTATCTTTACCTGTTTGTCTTGCTGCTAAGATAAAAAAAATACCTATTGTTATTCACGAGCAAACTCTTGAAGCAGGTCTTGCCAATAAAATAGTAAGTAAATTTGCAGATAAGGTTTGTATTTCATGGGACTCCTCAAGACCATTTTTTCCAAAAGAAAAATTGATACTTACAGGAAATCCTATTCGTATATACCCATCTGTGAAGAAACCAAATATACCCTTATTGTCTAAGGAGAAATCTCTTCCTCTCATTTACATTACTGGGGGAAGCGCAGGTTCTCACGCAATTAATTTAATTGTTGAGGAAGTGCTCGAGGATATTCTGACTAGATATAGAGTTATACATCAGACAGGTAATTCAAGAGAATTTCATGATTTTGAAAGGATATCACAAAAAATAAATAAACTTCCCGATAAGCTCAGACAGCGTATTTACGTTACGCAGTTTGTTCATCCGATGGATATTCCTTACATTTTAGAACATGTAGCATGGGTAATCGGGAGATCAGGTATTAATACTGTAACAGAGTTATTATATTTTGGTGTTCCGGCTCTTCTTATTCCGCTTCCATACGGACAACAGCGTGAGCAAGAAAAAAATGCTAAGTTTTTGGAGCATCTTGGAGTAGCAAAGATTATTTATCAACAAGAACTTAATGGTTCAACTTTTCTTAGATTACTTGCTACAATGGAACAAGAAAGTTCCTTATTAAAAAGTCGAGCAAAAGAAAAAAAATTTCTTGTGCGCGAGGACGCAGCAGAGAGGATTGTAACAGTACTCTACGATGTTTTCAAGAAAAAGACTTCTCAAAAAAGAGAAAAAACAACTCACTAAAAGACGACTTTTATTTACAAGTATCGTTCTTGGTGTTCTGGGTGTAGGTTGCATCGTAGTGGGAACAATAATGCTTTTACATGAGCCTCTTTTTATTAGCCCTCTACCTGTTGTTGGATCTCCTCTACCCTCAAATGAGGATCAATATTTCAAGAAGACGATACAAACAAAATTGAAAGAATATGCTATTCCATATGAATCGATATCTATTCCTAGAAAATCTCTTTTTATAATCAAACTTAGTGATGGAGGAGAAGTAGTTCTTACCTCTAGAAAGGATTTAATACCTCAATTGTCCTCTTTACAAGTAATCTATTCTCGACTTACAATGGAAGGTAAGAAGTTTAGACGGCTTGATATGCGTTATGACAAGCCAATTATTCTTTTACAATGAGACAATCAAGTAATGATGGGAAAATAGTAGTTGGAATAGATGTAGGTACCTATAAAATCGTCACCGTTATAGCCAAGGTTGACGAGGTAGTTAATGTTTTGGGTGTTTCTGAAGTAAAATCAGCGGGTATTAGAAAAGGTCAAATTGTAGATATCGAAGAAGCAGTTAATGCGATCAATGCTTCACTTGAGGCAGCAGAACGCATGGCTGGCTATTCTGTCTCTCATATCTTTGCATCTATAGGAGGAAGCCAAATCGAGAGTCAGAATTCTCGAGGGGTTGTTGCTGTTTCTACTCCTCAAGGAGAAATTACCCAATCTGATCTTATACGTGTTATTGATGCAGCAAAAGCTATATCACTTCCTTCAACACGAGAGATTATCCATGTTCTTCCGCGAAATTATATTGTAGATGGTCAAGAAGGAATAAAAGATCCAATTGGTATGTCTGGAGTAAGATTGGAGGTAGATACGCACATCATAACAGCCAATAGCATTGCTGTTAGAAACCTTGATAAAGCTTTTTCAGAGGTTGGAGTGGACGTTGATGGATATGTATTCAATGGTTACGCAAGTTCTCTTTCAGTTCTTTCTGAAACAGAACGAGAGCTAGGAGTTGTTTTGGTGGATATAGGAGCTGGCACTACAGATATTTCAATTTATACAGAAGGTTCGGTTGCCTACTCATCAGTTCTTGCAATTGGAGCACGGCATATTACAAATGATCTTGCGATTGGTCTTCGGATTTCATTGGAGAGTGCTGAAAAGATAAAACTTTTCCTTTCTCAACAGGCAAATAAGCGTATTGTTCGTCCAGAGATTGATGAAGAAAAGAAAGAAACTAAAACAAGTGATGAAATAGATCTTTCTGCTTTAAACCTGCCGGAAGAAGTAAGAAAGGTATCCTATAAAACACTTGTTGATGGCATTATAAGACCTCGCCTGAATGAGATATTTACTATGGTAGGTATTGAGATAAAAAAGAGCGGTTATGGTGGACAAACTCCAGCGGGACTTGTGATAACTGGAGGAGGAGCATTGACAGTTGGGATAAAAGATGCTGCCAAAAGAATGCTTGCAATGCCTGTGAGAATAGGCATGCCAACAGATATGAAAGGGATTATTGATGAGATACAAAATCCTGCTTATGCCACAGTTGTAGGTCTTCTGATGTATGGAGCAAAAAATGATGTGAGGCATTCCTCAACGCCTTTTGGATTCTCAATGCCCAAAATTGGAGGATCAAATCAAATGCTAAGAAAAATACTTGAGATTATTAAATCTTTTATCCCATGAATACTTTATTGCTTTTAACTTCTTGCAATTGTATACTATATCTGATAGGATTGACCCACAATGCTCATTAGGCCTCAAACCTCAAATTTTGCAAAAATTCGCGTTATAGGAGTGGGTGGTGGAGGCGGAAATGCAATAGCTTCCATGGTATCCCAAAATGCTATACAAGGTGTTGACTTCGTTGCCATCAATACAGATGCACAGGCTCTTCTGCGCAATCCGGCTACTACGAAAATTCAAATTGGTGAAAATCTGACACGGGGACTTGGATCAGGAGGAGATCCTGAGATTGGTCGTCAGGCTGCAGAGGAGTCAGCAGAAAAAATCAAAGATTTTATTGAGGGATCAGATATGGTTTTCCTAACTGCTGGCATGGGGGGTGGATCAGGAACTGGAGCGACTCCTGTTATTGCAAAAATTGCTAAAGAGGTAGGAGCTCTCACAGTCGCTGTCGTTACTAAACCATTTGCATTTGAAGGTACAAGAAGAATGGTCACAGCAGAGGAAGGAATTGAGAATCTGAAAGATAAAGTAGATACATTAATCGTCATCCCAAATCAGCGCATTATGGATGTTGTCGACCGTAAGCTTTCTCTACTTGAGGCATTCAAGGTAGCTGATTCAGTTCTTTCTCAAGGAGTTCAAGGAATATCAGAGATTATTACACTTCCAGGTCTTATCAATGTTGATTTTGCAGATGTGCGTACAATTATGTCTAATGCTGGATCAGCTTTGATGGGTATAGGAACTGGTATTGGAGAAAATAGAGCTCAAGCGGCTGCACGAGCTGCTATTGCTTCACCTTTACTGGAAATTAGTATGGAAGGTGCAAGAGGAGTATTATTTAATATCGTTGGAGGACCAGACCTTACAATGGCTGAGGTTGATGAAGCTGCGAAGATCATTTCCAGTTCGGCAGATTCGGATGCCAATATCATTTTTGGAGCCACCATTGATGAATCAATGCATGATCAAATCAGAATCACTGTTGTCGCAACAGGTTTTGATCAGACCAAGCAGAGACTTCAGCAACTGATGACACCTTCCCAATTCCAACGTCAAATACCTGAGGTAAGAGAATATAACAACACTTCTGAGAATAATAACAATCCTTATCAAAATCAATCTCAACAAACAACACAACAATCAGATCCTCTAAAACAGACACTTACAGGGCAAAAACAAGACACTGAAGAAGATGAATGGGATATCCCTGCATTCTTGCGTCAGAGAAATTAAGATCTACTAAGAGAGAATCTCTAAGTAGAATTATTTCTACAGCAGAGAAACTAATTCAAAGAAATTACATTACATAAAAGCGCTGATGAAGCGTTTTATATTTGATTAAAATTTGATAAGTTTAGTCAGTTTTTTATTTTCTAGATTATCTAATTCACTTGTTCAGTTAGATTTTACTTTTTCTTGTTTTCCTTTTTGAATGGGATAGGGTTAGTGGATTGATGTTTTTCACGCATAGAAGCAACATAAATTTAATTAAATCAGAAGATAGATTTAAAATTGAGGACAGAGAACTGATAATTCTTATATGTTATAGTATATTTAAGATCAAGTTTTATTCATGAATTCATATTCCTCTAATTTTTTCAAAAAGAAAACTGTCCACAATTATATTGCAATTTTTTCAACTTTTCTTTTTGCTTTAGTGGGGAGCATTGTTTCATTAATAAGATACTGGCAGTATGAAGTTTATTATTTTGATTTTGGTATCTTCGATCAAGCTATCTGGGAAGTTGCTCATTTCAGACTTCCTCTGATAGAACACTTTATTCCAGGAATACAAGGTAAAATAATTTTTGCGGATCATTTTAATCCCAGTATTTTTTTCCTCTCTCCAGTTTATTGGTTTACTGACAGAAGTGAAGCTCTTCTTATAGCTCAAGCAGTTATAGCTGCTTTAAGCGGATATATTCTCTATAGAATTTCGCTTGAAGTCATAAAAAACTCATTTATTTCTTTAGCAATTATGTTGTGTTACTTTCTTTTTGTAGGTCTTCAGAATGCTGTTATCACCGAGTTTCATGAGTTGACAATCATGACGCTACCTCTGACACTGCTTTGGTGGAGTGTAATAAAGAAAAAAATTTGGACATATTTTTTATTACTTATAATCACTCTTGGGTTTAAGGAATCCCTTTTTTCTTTAGGTATAGGAGTAGGTATTGCGATTTTTATTTTATATAAAAATTGGCGAAAAATTGCAGTGATGACAATAATCATATCTTTGATATGGGGAATAGCAGCAATTAAGCTGTTAATTCCATACTTTTCAGGGGGAAGTTATCTTTATTCACCTAAACTTCCAGATACAATTTCTGGAATGCTTTTGTCTTTAATTAATGAAGAGGAAAAGAGGAGGACATTATTTTTTAGTTTTGCAAGTTTTGGATTTTTGCCTTTATTTTCTCCCGCATTTTATCTTACTATGCTTCAAGATTATGCTCTTAGGTTTATGCCGGAAGGATTTTGGACTCGATGGGGTCTTGGGATGCATTACAATGCACAGTCTGCTGTCATCTTAGCTTTATCATCAACTTATGGAGTAAATTTTATATTAAGATACAAGATAATAAAGCAATATTTATTACATTTAGCGATATTTTTAGTGTTTTTCGCTTTATTTTTGAATTTTAAAATTCTTCGAGGGCCATACAATCTTATATATAATCCTGCATTTTATAATCACACTAAGAATTTTTCCTATCTTAATCAACTGATTGCAAGAGTTCCTAAAAAATCTACAGTTATGACCCAAAATGTCCTTGCATCTCGCTTCACACATCAAAAAGTTTGGTTGTTAAGTATGAATTACCAAAAATTTAGACCAGAATATATTCTTATAGATTTTCGTCAAGGACAAAACCCCAATAATTTTTTTGGTACACCAAATGCATATGAAATCTATCTTGCGTTACTCAATGATCCTACCTATTCAGTTTATTATCAACAAGGCGAACAGGTAATTTTCAAAAGTAAATAAAAGTAAATAAGCTTTTGAAGGATGTTATCTATTAAATCTTCTAAGAATTTCATCAATTATTTTACTAACTATAAATTTTTATTTTTATCATTAAACCACTGATAAAAATTAAGTTCTTAAAAAAACTAGATACCCAAAAAATGTCCCAATCCTCCAAGGAGAGCGCCAATAGTTATGATTATTCCTGAGGAAATAAGTAGTATATTTTGTAATTTTGTATTTTTATATTTACCCATAAGTTCTTCGTTGTTAGCAATTTTATAGAGAAAAAAGAAGATAACAGGTAGAAATAAACCATTCAGAAAGTCAGCTAATATAGTAAATTGGAATAGTTGAAATTGAGGAAGAAGTGTAAAAAACATACCAATAATAATCTGAGTGAAAAAAATCCCGTAAAATAGTTTACTTTTATTAAAATCGACATCAAGGCTTCCTTCATACCCAAAAAACTCAGAAAAAGCATATGCAGTTGCTAAGGGTACTATGGCTGCTCCCATAAATCCTGCAATAATCAGGCCCGCACCAAAGAGTGCACTTGCAAATTCTCCAGCAAATGGTTTGATTGCCAGTGCGGCTGATGCGGCATCATTTATTTTAATATGATTTATCCAAAGAGTTGAAATAACTGCTATCATCATAAGCATTGAAACAGCATTTGTTAAAAAACCACCTACATACATTTCCAACTGATTTATTTTTAATTTATCAATGCTAATTTTTTTATCTTTTACATAGCTGTTGATAAAAAACTGACCCCATGCAGTTACTGTTGTTCCTAGTACAGCAATTGCTGTATATAAGTAATTAAAGTTTATATGTTCATAAGGAATTATTATTGATTTAAAATGAAGTTTCCAATCAGGCTTTGCCAGAATTGCAGAAAATAAATATGCAATATAAAAAAAAGTTAGAAGCAAAAAAAATTTTTCAATCTTTGCATAAGAAGTTCTGGTAATAAAATATAAAAGTCCTAATAGGATAAGTGGGAGGAAAATAAAAATATTAATATTAAATAACTCTAGACCTGCTTTTAATCCTCCAATATCTTGTAATATAACAGCAAAGTTTACCAATGATAATAAGAAAAAGATAAGAAGTGAAATTCGTATGCCATAGCGTTCTCGAATTAAATCAGCTAATCCTTTTCCAGTAACAACTGCAATCCTTCCGCCTATTTCTTGACTAATAATTAGAATAAGAGTAATAGGTATGAATGTAAGGTGGATGTTATATCCAAACTTTGCCGCAGCTACAGAGTATGTTGCTACACCCCCTGCATCATTATCAGCAAATGCTGTAATAATTCCAGGACCTATTACAGCAAGTATTATCAATAATTTAATTTTTAGAGAATTTAAAAAATTCATAATTTTTCAATAATATCTTCGACTAAATCATCATAAGTTACTATACCAATCATTTTTTGGTTATCTTCAATGACAGGTAAAGCATATAATTTGTAGCGAAAAAGTTTTTTAATTGCGATCTCTTTTGGGGTAGTGAGATGGATAACTACTACATTTTGTTTCATAATAGTATGTATTGGTGTATTATGAGGTTTGGTAATTAGTTCTGATAAATTTAATACTCCGACAAGTTCTTCATTTTTATTTACAACATAAATATATGCTGAAAAATGTGAGTTAGTAATTTTATTTTTAAACTTTACAATTGCAGATCCTACCGTATCATCGGCAGAAATTGTAATAAATTTGGAATTAATTAATTCGCCAATTAGAGTTTTTGAATATTTAATCAATTTATATATTTCTTTTCTTGTTTTTTCTGAAACAAGATTGAGTATCTCTTCTCGTTTTTCTTTTGTCAAAGCTAATAAAATATCTACTGCTTCATCGGGATCAAGATGTTCTATAATCTTTGCATTTTTTTCTGAAGGAAATCTCTTAAATAATGATGTTTGGTAATTTACGTTTAAATCAGAAATAACATCGGCTGCAAATTTGTCTTCAAAATTTGTAATAATTTTGTCAACATTGCGTATATTTGTTTTTTCAAGATAAATCGCCAAATCTTCAGGCCGCATTCGTTCGAGCTCCTCAATTGATTTTTTAAGCTTTACTTTTCCTGAAGAAAGTTCTATGGGTTCAATATCTCCCCATGATAAAAAGTGTGGATGGGAATAGATTCCCAGTAATCTATAGAATGGTAAAGCAAATTTTTCAAGACCAATCCAGCGTAAAATACCTCTAATGCCAATATCAACACCGGATATATAATATTTGTTTTTATCATCTTTGTACTGAATTGCTACATCATTGACACGAACAACTTTGCCACCTTTAACATCAATGATTTGTTTATCTAAAAGATTTTTAACTATGTATAATTCGTTTTCTTGACCATTTTCAATAATCTTATATTCAGGACTGATATTGATTACCTTATCTATTCTCTGGACGAATTCAATAGGAATTATGATTTTTTTCTTGTTAGAAGTTTTTATAATTATTTTTGTAATAATAGGAGCTTCACTTGCTAAAAAAATAATATCAGTAAGATTACCAATATATGTATCATTTTGAGTGATGACTTTTTTATTTTTGAGTTCTGAAAAGTAGAACATACACTTTCTTCAACAGGCAAATATCTATGGAATATAAGAAGGCATATTCTATATAAATGGTAGATTTTATAAAATCATCAGTATTTTTAGAGAATAGCTAATATTCCCAAGTTTATTCTCTCCTTTTTATATAACAATTGTCTTCCTATATCTAATTGAAGTTTAGTCTTCATTTTTGTTCATTGTCAAGGAGTAATTATATCTAGATCAAAATATTGAGGAGTTGCAGTATTGATAATATTAATTTAAGCATTATTGGCTGAATGTGATTTGCGAATATGAAGATAGAGTTATATATAAAAGTGAATTATTTACTTAATAAAGCTTTGTTATGATTATTCTAAAAGATTGATCAAGACAACTATTGTAATGAAATTAAAATTTGCAAATAAGAAAATTTAGTACATATATTCCTAATTTTAGAAATCTAGGAGTATATATACATATTTAATTTGTTGAACAAATCAATGATTTGAGTTAAAATTGATTTATGTTTAAGAGCGTTTCGCCGAATGTAGTTTTTCCAGATCTTGAAAATAAGATTCTTAAGTTTTGGAAAGAGAAAAAAATTTTTGAAAAATCGATTACCTCTCGTCCTAAAAATAAAAAATGGACGTTTTTGGATGGCCCACCGTTTGTAACAGGGATGCCTCATTATGGACATCTACTTGGAAGTATACACAAGGATCTTTTTGGTAGATACTGGACAATGAAAGGTTATCGCGTACGCAGGGTTTGGGGATGGGATGGTCATGGTCTTCCTATTGAAAATAAGGTTGAAGGAAAACTCAATATAAAACGAAAAAAAGATATCGAAAGAGTTGTTGGTATCAAACGATTTATTGAAGAATGTAAAAAGTATGTCGAAAATGTATCTTCAGAGTGGGAATGGTATGTAGATCATGTAGGTAGATGGGTCGATTTTAAGAATGCCTATAAAACATGGGATATCAAATACATGGAATCTGTAATGTGGGTCTTTAAACAGATGTATGATAAGGGGCATATATATAAAGGATTAAAGGTAACTCTTTATTGTCCTCATTGTGCGACGCCAATCTCTAATTTTGAAGTAGCTATGGATCCCGATAATTATAAAGAAGTTGCAGATTTTGGGACAACATATAAGTATCAACTTGAAGATGATAAGGATATTTTTATTCTTGCATGGTCAACTACACCTTGGAACAAGATTGTGACTCCTGCATTGGCTGTCAATCCAAAGATTATGTATGTAAAAGTAAAGCAAGGGGATCAATACTATATTCTAGCAAAATCAGCAACAAATATGCTCAAGAGAGAACCAAAGTATAAAATCATAGAAGAGTTTTCAGGAGAAAAATTGGTGGGTAAGAAGTTTGTGCCTCACTATAATTATTACCCAATTGAAAAAGGAGAAAAAGCATTTGAAGTAATTGCTGGTGATTTTGTTACAGCAGAGGAGGGTACCGGAGTTGTTACTATTGCTGCATACGGAGAGGAAGACTTAAAGGTAATGCAGGAACAAAATGTACATATTGAGTTGCATCTTGATGAAGAAGGTGTGGTTAAAGAGAATGTGCCTCTGTTTGGAGGAATGTACTACTTGGATGCTAATAAAGCTGTAAATGAAGATCTGGACAAACGAGGTCTTATTTACAAAGATGAACAGATCATTCACAATGTTCCACTTTGTTGGCGATGCCACACAAGGCTTTATTATGCACCTATAAACGCATGGTATGTAAACGTTCAAAATTTGAAAGAATTAATGAAACGAACAAATGAAAGAGTTAATTGGTTTCCCAAACATTTCAAATATGGTAGATTTTTAAAAAGTCTTGAAAATGCACCTGATTGGAATATTTCTCGCAATAGATATTGGGGATCACCAGTTCCAGTATGGGAATGTAAATGTGGAGAAAGATTTGTTCCAGGATCAATAAAAGAGCTAGAAAATGTTTCGGGACAAAAAATTACTGATCTGCATAAACCGGACATTGACGAGGTGACAGTGACTTGTCAAAAATGTGGAAATAAGGTACGTCGTGTTCCAGAGGTACTTGATAGTTGGATAGAAGCTGGGTCAGCATCTTTTGCAGAACGACATTATCCATTTGAAGGAGATGAAAAACTAGAGGATTTTTTTCCAGCTGATTTTATAGCTGAGTATACAGGTCAGATCCGTGCATGGTTTTATGTACTACATGTTATAGGTGCAGCACTTTTTCAATCAGAAGCATTTAAGAATGTTTGTGTTGAAGGAGTAATACTGGGAACTGATGGCCGTAAAATGAGTAAAAATCTTGGGAATTATCCAGATCCCAAAGAACTACTGCAAAAATATGGGGGAGATGCACTTAGATTATATCTTATGGATAGTCCAGTAATGCATGGAGAAGATATTATTATTTCAGAAGAACAATACAAAAACCAAGTAAGAGGGATGATGCTTATTCTTTGGAATGTCTATAACTTCTTTATCACTAATGCAAATCTTGATAAATGGGAGCCTCAAAAATATACCAAAGAATATTTAAGCATTCTTGATCAGTGGATACTCTCACGTCTTAATAACCTTATAAAGGATGTTACACGTAATCTTGATGGTTATGATACGATAGCAGCAATTGATCAGATAAAAAAATTTATTGATGATCTTTCAACATGGTACATCAGAAGAAGCAGGGAAAGAGTTGGGGTTGCAGCAGAAGATAAAAAAGATAAAGATGCATTTTACAATACATCGTATGAGGTTTTGATTACTTTGAGTAAACTTCTTGCTCCGATTACACCTTTTCTTGCAGAATCAATTTTCCTAAATCTTACGAACAAAGAATCAGTTCATTTGGAGTTTTGGCCCACATTTGATAAGTCCCGAATAAATAACTCTCTTGAGCGACAAATGGAAAAAATAAGAAAAATTGTTGAGGTAGGACATGCAAAAAGAAAAGAGTTGGGAATAAAAGTTAGACAACCTTTGGCAAAAGCAATAATAACAGTAAAAGGTAAAGATGAATTTATGGATGTATTGAATTACTTAATTAAAGATGAATTAAATGTTAAAAATATTGAATTCAAAGAAGGTAAGGATGAGATTTATGTAGAATTTGATACCCAACTAACGGAAGATCTAATTGAAGAAGGTAGGTCTCGCGAAATTATTCGTATGATTCAGGAGGAAAGGAAACGCTTGGGTACAGCTCAAAACGAACCAATAGATGTTGTCTTACCTGATTGGCCAAAGTCATTTGAGAACATAATAAAGAAAAAGACTCTAATAAGACATCTGACAAAAGGCGATTTATTAGAAGTAAAGAGAATCTCATGAGATCACGAAGTCTACTCAATATTGATTGGTGGTTAATTCTACCTGTTTTTATCCTTCTTATAATTGGGTTAACAACTATTTTTTCTTTAAATAGTGCACTTTTTGCTAATCAACTTTTTTCCTTAGGGATAAGCCTTGCTACATTTATAGTATTTGCTAATCTACGCTATGAGTTCTTCAAACAATTTGCACTCCCTATCTATGTAGTCTCTGTTGTTCTTCTTTCAATTGTTTTCATTATTGGATTTGAAAGCAGGGGAGCAGTACGTTGGATTAATGTCTTCGGATTTCCTATACAATTCTCTGAAGTACTTAAACCATTTCTTGCTATTGCATTGGCTTCTTTTTTGGCTACACAAAATAATACATCTCTTAGAGCTTTTATAATTTCATCTATTCTACTTTTGCCAATCTTCTTTCTTATTGCTTTACAGCCGGATTTGGGAAATGCGCTTATTTATGTAACTGTATTTTTATTTGTGTTATTAGTGTATGGATTCCCTTTTCGCTTCTTTATTATCTCTGCGATTCCTTTTCTAATAGCATCTCCTTTTATTTGGCATTCTCTTCGAGGATATCAGAAACAAAGAATTCTAACTTTTATTAACCCAACATCTGATCCTCTCGGAACATCATACAACGTGGTACAGGCTATGATAGCAGTTGGATCTGGAATGTTTTTAGGAAAAGGCATATCGCAAGGAACTCAATCTGGATTGAGGTTTCTCCCCGAGCGTCATACTGATTTTATTTTTGCAACACTTTCTGAGGAAATGGGATTTGCAGGATCATTGATAGTTATTCTTTGTTTTATTTTTCTGTGTTTTCGGATCTATAAAATTGTTAATTCTAGTGACGACCTCTTTACACGTATTTTTGCAACAGCGGCATTTGGATTTATTTTAGTTCACTTTTTCGTTAATATTGGAATGAATATTGGTCTAGTACCTATTGTTGGCGTTACACTACCATTTGTTTCTTATGGAGGAAGTTCGCTTCTTTCCAATTTTATTTTATTGGGGATTCTTTCATCAATGAGTACTAACTTGAACAAAAGAAACGTGCTGGAAATCAGATAATCTATTTGGTATAATCATTTTCGTTCATATGAAATACGCAGTTATCAAGACAGGCGGAAAACAATACAAAGTTGCAGAAGGAGATATAATCGAAGTTGAAAGACTCCAAACTTCTCCGAATAACAATGTTACATTTTCAGATGTACTTTTATATAAAGACAATGAGAATGTGATGTTTGGTCAACCTACTGTTGAAGGTATATCTGTAATTGGTAAAGTTCTTGATCATATTAGAGGTGAAAAAATAAGAGTTGCTACCTTTAAGTCAAAAGTGCGTTATAGAAGGGTGAAAGGGCATAGACAAGAATTGAGCAAAATAAAGATAGAGTCAATAGTTAGTAGTGATAAACTTCTAAATAAAAAAACAGAGAATAGTACTAAAAAAGATGAAGCTAAACCTACAAAAAAGACAACTAGAAAAAATACTTAAATAATCCTTGACATTTGTGAAAACTATGTTTATGATAAAGGTGTTTTCACAGTAAAAAGGGAGGAAAATTACAATGGCACACACAAAAGCACAAGGAGCAGTTAAAGGCAATAGAGATTCTATAGCAAAGCGTTTAGGCGTGAAAGTCTATGCTGGTGGTAAAGTCCAACCCGGAAATATCATCGTCAGACAAAAAGGTACTAAATTTTTTGCAGGTAATGGCGTATCTATGGGTAAAGACTATACTCTTTTTGCTATTACAGAAGGAACAGTATCTTTTAAACAAAGACAAGGCAAAAAAATAGTTGAGGTAATCAATGGATAATACAAAAGGTGTAATAACCGAGCTTGATACAAATCAGCTACAATCAAATCCACTTCAGCCTCGTGGAGTTATACTCCAAGATTCTCTTACTGATTTAGTTGAATCAATTCGAGAACAAGGAATTTTAGAGCCAATAGTAGTTGCTAAGACGCCAGCAGGTTATCAAATAATTGCTGGAGAGCGAAGATGGAGAGCAGCTAAAATTCTTGGATTGCCTAAGGTCCCTGTAGTAATTAAAGAGACAACCCCTCAAGGTATGTTGGAGATGTCTATTGTTGAAAATGTGCAAAGAGAGGATCTTAATCCTATTGAACGAGCTTTAGCATATAAGAGACTTATTGACGAGTTTGGATTGGGTACAAATGAAGTAGCCAAAAGAGTCGGTAAAAGTGCACCAACGATCTCTAATACAATTAGGCTTTTATCACTTCCTGATGCAATAAAGGATGCACTAGTAGCAGGAGTAATTACTGAAGGACATGTACGACCTCTTATATCTTTGGGTGATCCAAAGTTAATGCTTGATTTATTTAAGAAAATCTTACGAGATAATTGTACAGTTAGACAGACAGAGGAGCTTGCGCGCAAAATAAAGGGTGAGGTACAGAAAAGAGAGCCTTCGAGCAAAAAAGATCAGCTTTGGGTACCTGAGCAAGATGCAATGGCAAAGCAAATACAAGAGAGGTATCATTTTGATGATGTTAAAATATTTCAGTCCAGCAAACTTGCTCGTATGACATTGGTCATAAAAGGCGATGTAGATGTTACGACCAAAAAGATCAAAAAAATTCATGAAATTCTAATGTCTCATTTTGATGAAGATGATAAAAATGAAGAGCAAATGGAATCCTCTAATGATATGATATCTCAATAATTATCATCCCTATTTTTCTTTCTTTGTTAATCATTAATAATGCATGAAAATAAAATTAGAATTAATACAGTATTAAAATATCAATGAGTATATGGATTTTGTACAGCACGAGCTTGATTTATTGGCCAATAGACAAAGAATGATTTGCCAATAATGTCTTCTTTTTTAAGAAATCCCCACTCTCTAGAATCAGAACTATATGGCCTATTATCTCCCATTACAAAGACATATCCTTCAGGTACAACTTTTGATTCGCCTTCTTGCAAAAAGGATCCACCATTTGTTTTCACTTCTGGCCGAAGATAACTGCTTTCATTAAGAGGTAAGCCATTAAGATATACCTTTCCTCCTTTAATACTTATTGTATCTCCTGAAATTGCAATTACTCTCTTAATAAAATCTTTTTCTTTGTCAAGAGGAGATTTGAAAACTATCACATCTCCCCGTTTTAAATCTCCCAATTTTAGACCAATAATATTTGTAAAAATATATTCGCGATCTTTGAAAGTAGGATACATCGAGTCTCCACTAACTTGAAATGGTCTCATTATGAAAAGGTAAATTACTAAGAAAATAGAAGCTGCCAGCAAGAATGTCTGTATTGTATCAACGAAGAATTCATAGATTTTTTTTATTACTTCCATCAGTTAATTATTGGCTATTTATACCTAATTGTCAATGAGATTTGTTTTTGCTAAGATTTAATCTATCAAAATTTTATACTGATTTTAATACTCATTTTTTATTTAAATAAAAGATCTAATTTTGGACCCTTAGCTCAGTTGGTAGAGCGTTGCATTCACATTGCAAAGGTCAGAAGTTCGATCCTTCTAGGGTCCACAAATTGAATTTATAAGATTTTTTAACAGTCAGGACCATCCATATTCTCTGCCTCTTGGTAAGGTACTCTACGTGGAGGAATATCCCACAATCTATTTAATTTTTCAACAGATAATGTTTCTGGTTCTCCTGTTATTTCATCTAAAGGTGGACTTTGAGCTTCAAATCTCCATAATTCCTCGTATATTGTTGCACTTAATTTAGAGTAAAAAGGCATGAATCCATCATAGACTCCTTTAAGATATGCTTTTCTAAGAAATTTGTCTTCTGTTTTCATACATTCACTTATGACTTGTTCGTATATTGCAGGTATTGATTCTGATAATGTTTGGATAAAAGATGCGAACATAGTATCTTCTTGAGGTTGTATAGGATTCCATCCATTTTGATAATTGACTATTGACTGAAATACATCTTGTGAGTTTCTTTTATGGATCAGTATATCTTCATACGTGAAGTTAATATATATACCACGATCTTCCAAAAATTTTGTAATATGCGCATATGTATTATATGCAGTATTTTTGTATATCTGTCCATATTTACCACGTGAATTTTCTTGAATATAAATATATAAGTGAGGATTTTTATCTTTAATAATTTTTTCCAAATTCCTATTTTTAAAGGAATTATGTTCACTAGCTATTTGTAGAGATTTATCAATGTGTCTTGACTGGATATGAAATCGCGGTTTCTCTAACATAGTATATATAATAGCTGATTATTGTAGCATCTCTAAAAATGATGAGCAAGTTAATTATAATTAAGTAAAATACAAAATTTGATCAAAATTTACTAAGGAATTTATAATTTATAATGAAGACTTTAAATAAGTAAGATCCTGCATTAGGATATCAAATACTGATTGTTTTATAAGGATACCTTTGTTTGCTTTTAAAAGCACTATTGCAGTTTGCAGTTTTATTTGCGCACTAATCTTGTTATTTGATTGGATATCTTTTTGAGCATTTGATAATATTCTTTTTAATTGATTACCTAAGATCATATTGAGTTGTTTAAGGGATATGGCTTCATTGATATCTGCAATGACTGTTTGAAATGTAATGATTCTGTTTACTTGTGATTGATTTTCATTATCTTTATCAAATTTGATTGTAATAATTTCAGGATTATTTTTGCTAATCAAAATTTGCTGTCTTGATGTTGCAACATCTCCCAATGATGAATAAAGATAAAGATCCACTACATTTTTTTGGGTAGAATCAGATGTTATTTCCATATGATATATTCCAGAGGATGGTTTTTTAAGGTAAATTATTTTTAACGGGTCGCCAGATTTTTCTTCTGAGTTAGTTTCGTTTTCGAGTGGTAATTGACTAAAAGATTCACTTAAAATATTCTCAAGATTATCTTTCAATTTGATGTGTAAATTTTGGTCATTTATAGCCATAATATAAGAAAGATCTGTATTAGAGGGAATATATCTTCCAAGAGAAATAAAGTTATTATGATAACCATCGCTAAGACGTTCTCGATTATAAAAAGGATCGTTAATTAAAAATGTATTGTCCTCAATACCTTTAGCTACAACAAAATGTCCAGGCACTTCGAGAATTCCGGGTCGGTCATCATTTAGATCATTAATTAATTGTTGTCTTTTATTTTCACCTGAATTACGATCATATTCTAGTGCATCGAAAGAAAAATCTGGATTATTTCCGCTCTCTTTTGCAAGTCGTGAAAATCTTGAAATTGCAAGCCAATTAACAAGACCATTACCGATATATCCATCTGGCTGAGATCTAAGCCAATTATTCAATGTTCCAGGATCGAGTCTGGTACCATAAGGAGTTTTATCAATTCCATAGTACTGAAGAATCATTGCAGCTGATGTGAGAGCACATCCCCAAGAATAAATTGTTGGAGAAGAAGGACTCCATTTATTTGCAGAATCATAAACCATTGATTGCCAAGGCTCACTTGTTTGCTTCAAAAGTGGAACATCCAAATTAGGCTCATTATCAATACTAGTAACAACTATGTTGTCAAAATGTGTTTCTAATTCTCCTCCTCCTGGAGCAGCTTGTGGAGCAATCCTTCCTGTAGGAAAGTTAGCATTTACATGAGGATTGTCAATAATTAAAATTGGAGGATTTTTTCCTCTATATACAGAGACATGTCTTCCATTAATAATTAATTTAAAATGGATTGTTTGACCATTTGAGTAATCACCATAATGCACGCTGCCTGAGCTATCTAGTATTAATCTTCCTGGAGTTTGTATATGGAAATCGTACCAATGTTCAGGATCTGTATATCTAAAAGCTATTGTGTGGTCTGCTCCTGTAACAAGCGTCATATCAAATTCTACAATGTAGTTATCTCCTATCCCATTCCATAAATCATCATCTGGCATTATTTCAGTGAAACAACGACCTCCGTTAGTTTTTATAACTAATTTTCCATTTATGACTCTCCATACGGCAGGGTTTCCGTTATATAAACATTGATTTCTTGTTACAATCCATCCATTTAAATCACCATCATCAAAGTTTTCATATAAAACTTTATGTGATGCATAAGAGATAAAAAATAAAGGGAAAATAAAGCTTGTAATGAAGAGAAGAATAAAACTGTAAAAGATACTATTCATTATTAACACTAATTTTAGGGTATTAAAATATAATTTAAATTGTCAAGATGAAATTGTAATAGCAAATCACAAATTCACACTTGAGTTCATACTTGAGCCGATATTTGTGATTTTATTGTAGAATTTTGATTCTATGCAGATCTAGACAAAATTATTTCACTATTATTTATTTTGAATAATATAAACTAGTTTAGCAAAATATATTTTATGAGAGAGCTTTGTTACTTGAGTATATAGTGATGAGAGGATAAAGGTCAGAAATAAAATATGAAATAGATAGTTTCTATATTTCAGAATGGGGGAGGGTGGTTACTTTTCTTCGTCTTTTGGCTATTCGCAGTTCTAACAACGCTCTTCTTAAATCAGCTTGCGCAATTGCAAAATCCTTTTCACTGATTTCTTCTCTCTTTCTCTTGAGAATTTCCTCAGCTCTTCTTTGAGCTTCTAATGCTTTTTGGGTATCAATTTCTTCTGAACGGATTGCATAATCTGCAAGAACAGTTATTAAATCATTTTGTACTTGCAAAAAACCTCCAGTAACAGCAAGATGCTGTTCTCTACCTTTAATTTTAATTGTCATTTCACCTTCTTTTAATTGTGTAATAAGGTTAATATGATGCGGAAGAATGGCAATTTCTCCTGTAACTGTTGGAGCAATTAGCTCATCAATTTGATCATCATAGATTACTTTTTCTGGGGTAACAATTTTTAGATGCATACTCTTAGAAGTTATTTCATTTTTTTGGCATTTTCAATTGCTTCCTCAATTGTACCTACCATATAAAATGCCTGCTCTGGAAGATCATCATGCTTACCCTCAAGAATTTCTTTGAATCCGCGTACGTTGTCTTCGATTTTTACATATCTTCCTGCTACTCCAGTGAAAATTTCAGCGACAAAGAATGGTTGAGTAAGAAATCTTTGAATTTTTCTTGCGCGTGAGACAATAAGTTTATCTTCATCAGATAATTCATCAATACCCAAAATAGCAATAATATCTTGGAGATCTTTATAACGTTGAAGAACTTTTTGTACCCCTCGAGCAACATTGTAATGATCTTGGCCAACAACATTGGGATCAAGTATTCGTGATGAAGAAGTCAAGGGATCAACAGCAGGGTAGAGGCCTTGCTCAGCGAGTGATCTCTCAAGTGTTATAGTACCATCCATATGCGCAAATGTTGTGGCAGGAGCTGGGTCTGTATAATCATCGGCTGGAACATATACTGCTTGAACAGAGGTGATAGATCCCTTTTTAGTTGATGTTATTCTCTCTTGGAGGCCTCCCATTTCTGTTGCAAGTGTTGGCTGATAACCAACTGCACTTGGCATTCTGCCAAGAAGGGCAGAGACTTCTGAGCCAGCTTGTGCAAAACGAAAGATATTATCAATAAAAAGAAGTACATCTTCACCTTTTTCATCACGAAAATACTCAGCCATTGTGAGTGCAGTTAGTGCGACTCTAAGACGATTCGCAGGTGGTTCATTCATTTGACCATAGACCATCACTGTTTTATCCATTACCTTTGCTTCTTTCATTTCTAGCCAAAGATCAGTTCCTTCTCTGGTTCGTTCACCTACACCTGCGAATACAGAGTGTCCTTTATGCTCCATAGCAATATTACGTATAAGTTCTTTGACCACAACTGTTTTGCCAACGCCTGCTCCTCCAAAGACTGCTACTTTTCCTCCTTTGGTGAAAGGAGCAACAAGATCGAGTACTTTAATACCTGTCTCTAGTACTTGAGGTTTTGTTTCCTGATCAATAAGTTCTGGAGGATTTTTATGAATTGATACAAATTTAACTCCTTTTGCGTCAAATTTATCTCCATCTATTGTTTTACCTAATACATTAAAAATACGTCCCAATGTTTTTTCACCAACTGGTACTGAAATGGGAGAGAAAGTACGTTTCACCCTCATTCCTCGTCTGAGTCCATCTGTTGATCCAAAAGCAAGAGTTTTCACTTCATGATTTCCAATTTCAAATTCAACTTCTAATGTAAGGTTTTCACCATTTTCAAGTTCTACATTTAGTGCTTCATAAATTCCTGGAAGATCTCCCTCAAAATACACATCTACAACAGGTCCTGCAATTCTGACTATAATACCATCTGTGTTTTGATTTGTTTTTTGATTACTCATTTTTTTTGCTCCTTCCTCCAATAATATCTAACAATTCACTCGTAATTTTAGCTTGACGAGTCTTATTATACTCTAATCTAAGGGCTTCGATAATATCTTTTGCGTTATTTGTAGCATTTTGCATAGCCAACATACGTGCAGCTTGTTCCGAGAGATAACCTTCAAGAAAAAACTGAAAAAGAGACATCTCTAAGTAATGTTTTAGAAGAGTAGGTAATATTTCAGATATAGATGGTTCAAAAAGAATAGAATTTGATTGCGCTAATATTTGATCGGAAATTTCCGGTAAGGAAATCGGCAGAAGTTGTGCAATTCGTGGTGTCTGAATAAAAAAATTATTGAAGTCTGTATATAGGACATGCACACTTCTCACTTGTCCTGAAAGATAATATTCATCAATGATTTTGGTAATAGGAAAGATCATATCGAATGTAGGTAGCGTTGTTCCAAAACGAAATGTTGCTAATAATTCGTTTTCAAGTTTATAAACTTGAGTTTCAAGTTTTTTACCTACTACAATTAACGGTGAAGAACGATACTCTTGAGAATAAGAGAAAAACTCACGTAAAAGATTAGTAATTAATCCACCACATAGTCCTTTATCTGGAGAAATAGCTATAAGAAGAGTTTTGTCAGTTTTAGTTGAGAGCTGCATATATGGATGTTTCTTTGAATCCTCTGTTGTAAGTGTGACAATTTGTGCAATTTTGGTTAATTCTTTGACATATGGACGAGATGAAAGTGCAGCTTCTTGAGCTTTCTTTAACTTTGATGCAGCAATCATCTGCATTGCTTTTGTTGTTTTAGAGACATTTTGTGCTGCTCTTATTCTTCGTCTTAGTGATATTAATGTAGCCATAGTTAATATTTTCCTAACTATATGTTATAGATATCTATTTTGGATACTTACTAGCTAGATACTAAATCCTTTCTTAAATTCTTCTATCATTTTATCTACCTCTTTTAGATCTTCTTCTTTTAATTTTTCACCTGTTGCAAGTCTAGTTAGGATTTTGGTATATTTTTTACCCTTAGCAAACTCATGTAGCTCTTGTTCAAAACGTGAAACTGACTCAACAGGTATATCATCAACATGTCCACGAGTGACAGCAATGATGCTGAGTATCTCTAGTTCTTCGGGAAGGGGTTTATATTGAGGCTGTTTAAAAATTTCTGTGGTTCTTTTACCTCTCTCAAGTTGTCTAGCAGTTGCTGGGTCAAGTTCAGATCCAAATTGTGCAAAGGCTGCCAGCTCTCTATACTGAGCGAGTTCAAGTTTCATTTTACCAGCAACAGATTTCATGGCTCCTGTTTGTGCAGCACTACCTACGCGAGATACAGATATTCCAACATTTATTGCCGGACGGATACCAGCATTGAAAAGATCTGATTCAACAAAAATTTGACCATCGGTAATAGAAATAACATTGGTTGGAATATATGCAGATATATCGCCTGCTTGTGTTTCAATAATAGGAAGCGCTGTTATTGATCCTCCTCCGTGTTTTTTGTTAAGTTTTACTGCTCTCTCAAGTAATCTGCTATGAAGATAGAATATATCTCCTGGATATGCTTCGCGTCCAGCTGGTCTTCCCAAAACTAGCGATATCTGCCTATATGCCCATGCCTGCTTCGTCAAATCATCATAAACTACAAGAACATCTCCACCTTTTTCCAAAAAATATTCAGCAATTGCAGTACCAGCATATGGAGCAAGATATTGGAGAGATGCAGGATCAGCAGCATCAGCAGCAACAACAATAGTATTCTCCATAGCTTCCTCTTCTTTAAGTTTTCCTATTATTTGAGCTATAGTACTTTGTTTTTGTCCAATAGCCACATAGACACAGATTACAGGTTTTTGGCCTTTTTGGACATTTTTTTGGTTAATAATTGTGTCTATTGCTATTGCTGTTTTTCCCAATCCACGATCTCCAATAATCAACTCTCTTTGTCCGCGTCCAATAGGTATCATCGCGTCAATTGCTTTGATGCCTGTTTTAAGTGGTGTATCAACAGGCTCTCTCTCAATTACACCAGCTGCAATTCTTTCAAGAGGCATGAGTTTCCCATTTTTGATTGCTGGACGACCATCAAGTGGTATGCCAAGAGGATTGACAACTCTTCCTAGCAATTCTTCTGATACTCTGATACCTAAAAGTTCACCTGTAGTTTTTACGGTATCTCCTTCTTTGATATCAGTTGCTTGATCAAGAAGGATTATAGATACTTTATCTTCATCAAGATCAAATACAACACCTGAGATATTATTTTTGAATAGAACTTTTTCTCCCATGACAGCACGTGAGAGACCAGATGCTACTACGACGCCATCATGGTTTATCTCTACTGTCCCAATGTTCTGCATTTTTGCGTCATAGGTAAATCCTTTTACGCGTTTTTCGAGTTGTTTTATGATATCGTTACTATCAATCATATAGTTCTTCTACGTGTTCTGTAATTTTTTCCAGCGCATCTTTAAGACTCATTTCATAAACATTATCATTTTGATGTATTCTTACTCCCAAGATAAGTGAAGGGTCAGTATTGATTACTATTTGTTTTCCCGGAAAAAGTTCCTGAATTTTTCCTTTAATATCATTTGTTACTACCGGTACATCAACAATAACTTTTTGCTGTTTTTCCCAGTTTTTAAGTCCTTTTATATATAATTGTAGCTCTTTTTTCGTTAAAAGATCAGCTATTCTATTTACTTTCTCTGGATCGAGTTTACCATTGGTATAGCTTTGAATAACAAGCTGTTGTAAAAATTTTTTATTCATATTTTATTCTAAGTATTAGTTTATTTTTTTTATCTTTTGTAAAAATCGATTTAAGGCAATTTCTTGTTCTTTCTCTGTTAATAACTCTGCAGATACTTTTTGTAAAAATTGTAGAGCAAGAGTGCTAACATGTTGTGATAATCGTTTTTCAGCTTCTTTTGTTTCTGATGCTATCTGCTCTCTTGCTTCTTCAAGCATCTGTTCAGTTTGCTTTCTTGCTTGTTCCTCAGCCATGGCAATTATTTCTTGAGATTGTTTTTGAGCATCTTCAAGAAGAATTTTTGCTTCTGCATGGGCTTTTTTCAAAATAGCTTTTTCTTTTTCTGTAGCTTGTTCAAGACGGATACGAGCTTCTTCAGCAGATTTTAAACCCTCCTTGATCGTTTCCTCTCTCTGTTTTAAAACTTGCATGATAGGCTTGAGAGCAAAGCGTTTTACAAGAAAGAGTATAATCAAGAAATTTACAATCTGTGCTCCCAACAAAACTGGATTAATTCCAAACTGATTCAATATTTCCATATTAGTCAACTCTTATCCTGTGAATGCGAGGATAAGAGAGTAAATAGCGATAGCTTCAGCAAAAGCCATACCAAGAAGCATTGCAGGTAGTATTCTACCTGAAGCCTCAGGATTTCGTCCAATAGCTTCCATGGCTTTACTTCCGATCATTCCAATTGCAAAAGCAGGTAAAAGACCACCAAGGGCGACAATAAGACCACCAGTGACATGAATTTCCATTACTGATTCACCTCCTTATTATGACTCTCCTCGTGGTGAGACGTCATCATCACACTCATAAATACCATAGTTAACATTGCAAATACTAGTGCCTGAACGAGTCCG
The DNA here is from genome assembly GCA_026004395.1 of Patescibacteria group bacterium. NCBI lineage: Bacteria > Patescibacteria group bacterium. The sequence continues at coordinate 477,241 of BPJB01000001.1, forward strand.
ACAATAATCTCCAGCAGCATAAATGGGACAGGAAAGATAAAAGGACCCAAAGATGAAATAGTTGCGAGTACTACTTCTCCTGCAAATATATTACCAAAAAGTCGGAATGAAAGCGAGATGATCTTTGTAATCTCAGAAATAATTTCTAGTATTCCAACAAAAAGAAAAATAGGATTCAGTGAAAAAAATCTTCCAAGATATTCTTTTATACCTAAAGATTTAATACTTAGCATATGTGTGGCAACAAGAGAGATAATTGCAAGAGCAAGTGTTGCATTAAGATCACTCGTAAGATTCCTATTTAAAGAGATTAAATGATGTGCATCTTCTTTATTATGCGGGATTATACCTATAGATTCTGCGCCAGGAACAAGTCCACTCCAATTGGCAAGTAAGATAAAAATAAAAAAAGTAATAAAATAGGGGAAGATTTTATCAGTATTTTTTCCTGCGATGGTTAGTAATAATCCGTAAAAACTAGATACAACAAGCTCAAAAATGTTTTGCAGTGTCCCCGGAATTTTTTTTATATTTCTTTTGATGGTCAATACTCCGCTGATAATAACTGTATCTATAAGCAGTGTATTAACAAGAGTGTTAGTAATAGGTAAAGGTCCTATTTGTAATAATACATCTGGTGCAAGTGATGCCATAGAGAGTTTATTGTACTGAAGAAAGTATTGAATCGTCAAGCTATTTTATTTAATTGAAAAATCGTGTATACTAAAATTTTATAAATCTAATCTTGCAAATTTTTAATATTTGAAATCTTATCAACAATAATTACAGGTCTTTCATCTTTCATATCTAACTTTCCTTCAATAAGTACGACAGTATCTTGTACAAGAAGAGACTTATACTTTTCATAAATTTTGGGGAATACCACACATTCTATAGTGATTCCTTTTTCATTCCCTAGAGAAATAAATGCCATCTCAGAGTTAGATTTTTTGGTTAAAATTTTACGGGTGACTTCTATTATCCCGCCCACTTTTACATATGTTCCTTCACGTTCTGTTTCAAGAATCTCAATCTCATGAGTGATAATATGTTTAATATAAGAAAGAGTTTCCATGTGTGGATGAGAGCTCAGATAGAATCCTAAAAATTCTTTTTCAAATGACAGCTTTTCTTCTAATGTAAAATCTTCAACATCTAAGTATGATAAATGAAATGAGCCATTGGAGTCTGTTGGATCATCTCCAAAAAGTGAACTTTGTCCATCAAGCTCTTGTTTTTTAATCTTATTTACTTTATCAACAATTTCAGGAAGGGTAATTAGAAGGCTTGCTCTATTGCCAAATAGATCCATTGCACCAGCTTTAATCAAACTCTCAAGAGTTTTTTTGTTGACTTTACTCAGATCTACTCTCATACAAAAATCTTGAAAGCTTGTAAATGGCTTATTTTTTCTTGCATCAAGAATTGTCTCAATTGCTGCTTGTCCAACGTTTTTTATCGCTGAAAGTCCAAAGCGTATCTTTGTTTTATCCTCAATACTAAATTCACTTTCTGATTTGTTTATGTCGGGAGGAAGTACCGCAACGCCAAGCCTTTTACACTCTGCAACAGCTTGTGCAATTTTTTCATTTTTCTGAGGACCGGATGTACCTCTTGACTCTGCTGTAAGAAGTGCTGTCATGAATTCAACAGGAAAATGCGCCTTAAGATAGGCTGTGCGAAATGCGATCATGGCATAACATGCAGCGTGTGCTTTGTTAAATCCGTACCCTGCAAATGGAGCAATAAGATCAAATATTTCTTTAGCTTTCTTTTCTGATATCCCATTTTTGACACATCCTTTAATAAATAATTCCTCTTGTTTTTTCATCTCAGATGGTATTTTTTTACCCATCGCTTTTCTAAACTTATCAGCATCTAACCATGAATAACCAGCAAGGATAATAGCTGTTAAGAGTACATCATCCTGAAAGGTAAGTACGCCATATGATTCTTTAAGAATACTTTCTAATTTAGGATGAGGATAGGTAATGAGAGCAGGATTGCGTTTGCGTGCAATAAATTCAGGAATATTTTGCATGGGACCAGGGCGATAAAGAGCCACCATTGCCTGTAAATCAAAAATAGTTGTAGGTTTAAGCTCTTTAATGTATCTGCGCATTCCCGAAGACTCTAATTGAAATATACCTGTTGTTTCTCCTTGACCAAGTAGCTCATAGGTTTTTTTGTCATCAAGTGGTACTTTATCTAAATTAAGATCAATTCCTTCATTTTGTCTAATAAATTTGAGGGATTCTTCGATAATAGTTAAGTTTCTAAGTCCAAGAAAATCCATTTTCAAAAGTCCCACTCCGTCTTCTCCCACTGTATACATATCGTATTGTGTAACAATTTTGTTGCCGTTTGTTTCTCTCTGAACTGGGGTGTACTCAGTAATATCTTTATCAGCAATTACGACACCTGCTGCATGGACTGATGCGTGTCGAGCAACACCTTCTAGTTTTTTAGCAATATCAAGGAGTCTTTTTGTTTCTGGTTCAGTATCATAGGCTCTTTTTAGTTCTGGACTTTGTTGAAGTGCCGTGTCAATAGTCATAGCATGTCCTTGCCATCCTGGTGGAATCATCTTTGCTATCCTATCAGGAAAAGCATAGGGCATTCCTAAAGCTCGTCCAGCATCTCTAACTGAACCACGCGCTTCCATCGTTCCAAAAGTAATAATTTGTGCAACTTTATCTTCCCCATATTTTCTAGTTACGTAGTCAATGACTTCTTCTCTTCGTGTATCTGCAAAGTCAAGATCAATATCTGGTGCTGATGGACGATATGGGTTAAGAAAACGCTCAAAAGGTAGTTTGAAAAAAAATGGATCAACATCAGTTATACGCAGACAATAAGAGACCACAGATCCAGCTGCTGATCCTCTTCCTGGTCCAACAGCGATACCATGATCTTTGGCCCAGTTGACAAAATCTGCGACAATCAGAAAATACGTTTCGTACCCTTTTTTTTCTATAACAGAAAGTTCATAATCCACCCTTTTTTTGATTTCTTCTGTGATATGTGAGTAGCGTTTTTTCATGCCTTCATAAGTTAATTCACGCAAATAATCTGCAGCTTTTTTACCTTGAGGTACATCAAAAATGGGCATGTGCCATTTTCCAAGTTCTATCGTTAAATTACAACGGTTTGCAATCTTTACTGTATTTTCAATGGCTTCGGGAATATCCTTAAATAACTCATACATTTCATGAGGAGACTTAATATAAAAATCAGGAGAGTCAATCATTGATAGTTTGCGATTTTTGTCCAAAAGAGTAGTTTGTGTTTGAATACAAAGGAGAACTTCTTGAGCTTCAGCATCCTCTTTGCGTGTGTAGTGATTATCATTGGTAGCAACAACAGGTATTCCTAATTTTTTTGATAGAAGAAGCAATTTTTTATTGGCTATTTCTTGTGGTGGTACATTAAGGTGACGCTGTAACTCAAAGTAAAAATTGCCTTGTCCAAAAATAGCATTCAGTTTTTTTGCCCGTTCTTCAGCAATTGTATCCTCTCCTTTAACCAAAGGATCAGTAACAAATCCATTAACACATGCTGAAAGACAGATGAGACCATCATGATATTTTTCAAGTAATGAAAGATCAACTCTAGGCTTATAATAATATCCTTCAAGCCATGAAATAGAAACAATCTTCATAAGGTTTTTATAACCTTTTTCATTTTCAGCAAGGAGAATTAGGTGATTATAATCTTTATCAACACCAGCTTCTTTATCATGGAGATTTCTTTTGGCAACATACACTTCGCATCCTATAATTGGTTTGATCCCTGATGCATGACATTCTTGATAGAATTTAATCGCACCATATAGATTTCCATGATCAGTGATTGCCAATGCTTTCATCCCTAAAGATTTGGCATAACTGACCATATCTTTCATTTTTTGCAGTCCATCAAGCAATGAATACTCGGAGTGATTGTGCAAGTGAACAAAATCAGTCATTATCTTGGTAATGGTTTTGATGTATCAAGAGAAGCCATTGTTTCATCATAGACTGCTACAGCATTTCTTCCTGAACTTTTGACAACATACAGTGCTTTATCAGCTTTTTTGCGTAGTTCATCTTCAGTAAGAGGATTTCCTTGATTTAGAGCTACTCCAATACTTAAAGTTAAATGATCGCTTTCAGGATATTTATCTTTTGCTTTTAATCTCAAGCCTGTTTCTTTTGTTGTTGATGCTACAGCTTCTTGAATTAACTTTGCTATTTTTAATGCATTATCTTGATCAGTGTCAAAAAGCACTAGTGTATATTCGTCGCCTCCACTTCGCACAAGAATATCATCTTGACGAATACTCGATTGAATTCCTTGTGCAACTGCTTTTAGTATCAAATCACCAAAAGAATGACCGTTCTCATCATTTACTTGTTTGAATCTATCAAGATCTATCATCAAATAGGCAATATTTCTTCCTGCATTTGTTGCTTGTTCGACACGGAAAGGAAGAATTTCCTTGGCATAATTTTGATTCCTTGTTCCTGTAAGCTTATCAATATAATTACCTTTTAAGGTATTCTTTAATTCCAGTTTATCTATATACTTTTCATGAGCTACTCTTAAAGCGGCAGCCAATAGCTTTTTTTGATCACTTACCAGACTGTCTAGAGTCGCAGGTGGATTTGTGAGAGCACTTTCTATTTCCAGATCTTTAGATAATTTCTCTCCCTCCTCAAGGACTAATTCTATAAAGAAATCATCATTAATAAGTGGATCTGGGAGTTTTTCAGCGTACCCAACAGAGTTTTGAGGATTGATAACTGCCTTAGCACGCAGTTGGAGGAGAAAATTTCGGCTTTGTTCTATTGCAAGATCGCGCTCCCGTGTTCTCTCTTCTCTTTTCAAAGATTTTGGTAGAAGATGAGAGAGTTCAGCAGTCTTAATCTGTGATGTATTACGGTCCTCCATATTATTTTTTCAATCTTTCCTCAAGTTTTTTTCTTACTATCTGCGCATCAATTTTACGTTTAATAGCACGCATCGTCATCCCAACTAGGAACATTATGACAGATTCTTTTCCAGATTTGTAGTCTTGAACAGCTTTTGGATTTTCCATTAAGACTTTTTCTATAACTGATTGTAACTGATCATCTGATATTGTCTCAATTTTTGTGCTCTCTTCGATCTCTGTAATTAATCTCTCAGGAGGAGTTTTTAAATAATCAATTTTTTTATTGATAATTGCATTTCCTATTTGTTTGGGGGTTATCCCTTTTGGGTGTCCAATCTTTACAGCTTCCTCAAAATAATCAGCAAGAGCTTTTTCTCTTGTTAAGATTTCTGCATCATAGTAGGGTATTGCAAATTGCTTGACAAATCGTGCTATTTTTTCTTCCTGTAATTCTGGCACTTGAGATTTAAGATTGCTAATTTGATTCAAAGAATATCTAATAGGAGGAATATCAGGTTCTGGAAAATAACGATAATCATTGGCTTCTTCCTTTACTCTCTGAGAAAACGTCAGTCCTTTGTCCTCGTCCCATCCTCGTGTTTCTTGTTGAGGAGTACTGCCTTTTTCAAGAATTTCTCTTTGTCTTGAGATCTCATAGTTTATAGCTTTTTCAACGAATCTAAATGAATTTATATTTTTGACCTCTACTTTGTAAGAAGGAAAAGCATCTTGATCTATTTTTTTGAGTGAGATATTTGGTTCTAAGCGCATTTCACCTTTTTCCATATCTGCATTAGAGACTTCAAGATAACGAACAATCTGTCTGAGTTTTTGTAAATACTCAACAACTTCTTTTGCATCAGTAAAATCTGGTTCAGTTACTATCTCAACTAGAGGCACTCCACTGCGGTTGTAGTCAATAAAAGAAACTTTTGATTTATAATTGCTATTATTAAGATTAGTATTTTTAGTTTTGAGATAACCATGTGTGAGTTTGGCAGTGTCTTCTTCCATATGAACGCGTCTTATGCGAATTTTTTTGCCATTTTTGAGGGTAATATGACCATTTGCTCCAAAAGGTAGATCATATTGACTTATCTGAAATCCTTTTGGTAGATCAGGATAGAAATAATTTTTTCTATCAAATTTAGAAAATGTATTGATCTCACAGTTTAGTGCATGGGCAATCATCATGCAGTATTCGATCGCAAGTTTATTGGGAACAGGTAAAGCTCCGGGAAGACCAAGACAAACAGGACAAGTTAGCGTATTCGGACTTTTACCGAAATAATCTGTGCTACATCCGCAAAACATTTTGCTTTTTGTATTTAGTTCTACATGGACCTCAAGACCGATAACAGGTAGATATTTATTCATATATGATTTTAGGCCTCTCTTTCCAATAGGGATTAGCTTGTTCAAAAATATATCCAACTTGATAAAGAAGGTCTTCTCTGAAATGTGGTCCAAGTATCTGAAGACCAACTGGAAGTGAATGTTTGAAACTATCTGCAGTGTTTATGAATCCAGCAGGGACTACAAGGCCGGGAACTCCGACAAGATTTGCATGTACGGTAAAAATATCTGAAAGATACATGCTAAGAGGATTTGCTGTTTTTTCTCCAAATTTCCAAGGAGGGGTGGGAGAAGCAGGAGTCATAATTACATCCACAACTTTGAACGCTTCTTCAAAATCGCGTATAAGAAGTGTTCTTACCTTCATAGCTTTTTTGTAGTATGCATCATAATATCCAGCTGAAAGGACGAATGTTCCCAGGATGATACGCCGTTTTGCTTCATCTGAAAAGTATGATCTATCTTTTCCATACCTTATCCCATCATATCTGGCAAGATTGGATGAGACTTCTGCTGTTTGAATAATATAATATACTTCAATAGCATAAGTTGTGTGGGGGAGTGATATCTCTATAAGTTCTGCACCTTGTTCTTGATAAAAAAGAAGAGCTTTTTCTATGCATGCTTTTACTTTTGCATCTAGTCCTTGTATAAAATATTCTTTAGGCACGCCAATCTTAAGTCCTTTTACACCTGCTTTAAGTTTTTGCAGATAATCTGGAACTGGTACAGGAGGAGTAGTGGCATCCATTGGATCTTGACCTGCGCTTACGCTAAGATAGAGCGCATTATCTTCAACGGTTTTGGTAAAGTGGCCTATTGAGTCGAGTGAGGAAGCCATTGCAATAACACCGTACCTGCTTACTCTTCCATATGTTGGCTTTAGTCCAACGACATTGCAAAAACTTGCCGGAAGTCTTATGGAGCCTCCTGTATCAGTACCACTAGCTGCCAAAGCAAGATCAGCTGCGACTGCAACTGATGATCCACTACTTGACCCACCAGGAATATAATCAAGATGATAAGGATTTTTGGTGGGTTGGAAATCTGAGTTTTCACCGCTTGAACCATGTGCCCATGCATCAAGATTGGTTTTTCCCAAGATAATTGCTCCTGCATCTTTAAGTCGTTTTACTACAGTACCATCGTATTGAGGAATATAGTTTTCAAGGACTTTAGAAGCAGCAGTTGTGCGAATGCCGCGAGTTATGAAAAGATCTTTTAGAGCAATAGGTATTCCTAAAAGAGGAGTAGATTCTCCTTGTACAATTCTTTTGTCTGCTGCTTTTGCAGCTTGCAGGGCTTCGTCTTCACAAACTGTTAAAAAAGCATTAAGTTGGCTATCTAGTTTTTTAATTCTTTCAATATAAGACTTTGTTAGCTCAAATGATGAGATTTCTTTTCTATCTAACATTTCGCGTGCTTGTTTAATTGTAAGATTTATATAACTACTCATTTTCAAGAATACCTTTGACTACAAATAAACCGTTGTATGTTTGTTTTGCTCCTGATAGCGCATCTTTTTGCTTAAGACATTCTTTTAGATTATCCTCTCTAAAAACATTTTCCAGTCCTGTTACTTGACTTGTTTCAGGAATATTATCAGTGTTTACTTCGTTTAGTTTTTCAATATATTCAATAACTGTTGAGAGTTGGGATGTAAATCGTTCTTTTTCTTCATCTGTAAGAGTTAGATTGGCTAGTTTTGCTACATGGGAAATGTTGATTTTCATGAGGGTATTATACTCTAATCTTTAACTTTCTGACAATTACAGAGTGAGCTTTTATTTCTAATTCATCATCCAATTTTTGTAGATGAATGTTCTCTTGATATTTTCTTTTTAATGCTGCTGCAAGAAGAAAATCAGCAACATGAGGATTTTTCGGTAGCATTGGACCATGAAGATAGGATCCAATAGTATTTTTATAGATTGCTCCTTCAGAGCCATCAACACCATTGTTACCATATCCTTTCAGTACTTGTCCAAGAGATTTTACTTTTTTACCAAGATATGTTCTTCCGCCATGATTTTCAAATCCAACTATAGTTGTATTTTCTGGTAAAAATGAAGATCTAAAGACAATGTTTCCTATAAGGCGAGGTACATTAATACCGGGATTTTCTGTGTAGAGATCAAGAATACCTAATCCTTCAATAACGGTTCCATCAGCTTCTTTATAATATTTCCCCAAAAATTGATATGCTCCGCAAATATAAAGACCTGGAACAAAGTCTTCAATCATTTCTTTAAGAATCTCTGATTTTCCTTTACGAAAATCCTCTGCTACTATTTTTTGTTGTCTATCTTGAGCTCCTCCCATAAATATAAGATCTGATTTTCTGAGTTCTTTTGAAGAAGATCCTACTGAAAGACTAATAATTTCAGTATCAATATCGCGCCATTTTGCGCGTTTTTGAAGAACAATTATGTTGCCTCGATCTCCATAAGTGCTCATAAGATCAGGATACAACCATCCAATTATAAGCTTCATTTTTTTCATAGTATTTTTCTCCCTGTTAATATTTTTCTTACTTCAAGCATAGCTGTGTAAGTAGGGAGAATAAAAAGAGTGTCATTGCTTTTTGTTGCATTAATAGCTGCAACAACAGCTTTTGGGAGATCATCAATAACAGTAAATGTGTTTTGAGGAAAATCTGCGTACTTTATTCTCAATCCTAAATCCCACGCACGATCTCCAGAAATAAAAATGTTAGTGTGAGCATTTCTGAGAAGTTCTACATCTGTGTCCCAGATCCAAGAGATATCATTGCCATCGGCAATCCTATCATTAAGTAAAAGTAATACTACTTTAGGATTTTGATCGATTATTGTTCTCAGTGCTTGATTAAAACCAGATGGATTTTTCGCAAGAATTATCTGAACTTTTTTGTTGTCAATAATTAACGTCTCTTGTCTGCCGAAGACAGGTTTGAATGTAGTTAGAGATTGTTGTAGCGTAGTATCTAGAACACCAAGTGTTTTGGCAACAAGTACAGCAGCATGAATATTATATTTGTTATAAAGACCAGAAAGGGGGTAGAAGGGAGCATTTCTAAAAACATGGTTGCTATGTTTATAATGACATTTAGTGCAGTTCCAAATTCCCAGATGTGAGTAAAAAACTCGAGAATAATGAAGCTTTTCCCCGCAATTTGGACAGTAAATTGAGTCTGATGCATGTTCTACATTTTTTTCTTGTGCATCATTTGGATCTGCACCAAAAAAATACACTTTGTGTTGTGAATTTTTTTCAAGGTAGGCAATCTGAGGATCATCTGCGTTAAGAAAAAGATCAACTGGAGGAAGAGAATCAAGCGTTTTTTTCCATTTTAGGGCAATTGTGTTGACTTCTCCGTATCTATCGAGTTGATCACGAAAAAGATTAAGTACGACTATTGCATCAGGAGTGACCATGTTGGCGACTGTTGAAAATGCATTTTCATCTACTTCAAGAATAGCAATATCTGCTCTTATATTTCCGAAAATTGATGAATTAAGGAGAAAAACAGATGCAATACCATTGGGAAGATTTGCTCCTGATTCATTCTGAATTACATTTTTACCTGCAGATGTGAATAGATGACGAAGAAGACTTGTGGTTGTTGTTTTTCCATTTGTTCCTATAACCAATATCACAGTAAGATTAGATTTCTTTTTGAGATCATTTATAAATTGTGGATTAAATTTAAGAGCGATATGTCCAGGCCAAGTAGTTCCATTACCCGCATTAATCAATCTAATAAATTTTGAGATTATTTTTCCTGTTGTGATAATCAGCGAATTTAGCATACAAAAGTTTTCTGATTATACCTAGATTTTGCTCATAAATACATTTGTTATTTTACATTTCTCGGAGTATTTTTATCCGTTCTTCTATTGGTGGATGTGTATTAAAAAGTGAAGAAAACCAGTGTGAAATTTCTTTATCTCTAAATGGATTTACTATAAATAAATGTGCAGTAGCATTTGTAGCGTATTTTAGAGGTCTTTTATTAGAAGCAATTTTTTCAAGAGCGTTGGCAAGACCATCTGGATAGCGAGTTAACAGTGCTCCTGAAGCATCTGCTAAAAATTCTCTTTTACGAGATATAGCAAGCTGGAAAAGTGTAGCAATTAATGGAGAAATAAGGGCAAAAATTATTCCTATTAGTACAAATAATGCCGATCCTCCTCGATGACTTTTTTCTCCAGAATTCCAGATATGTCTTGTAAAAATGTCAGCAAGTAGAGCGACAAAACCTACAAGTACAGCAACAACTGTCATAAGTCGAATATCATAGTTTTTAATGTGTGATAATTCGTGTGCAATGACTCCCTCCAGTTCGACTTTGTTGAGTAATTGAAGTAATCCCGAAGTTACTCCTATGGTTGCATGTTGGGGGTCGCGTCCTGTTGCAAAAGCATTAGGTGAGGTATCTTCAATAATATATATTTTAGGCATGGGAATTCCTAAACCAATTGAGAGATTTTCAACAATTCTAAAAAGTTGGGGGTTGTCAGAAAATTGAATTCTTTTTGCTTGAGTTACTCTTAATATTGCTTGATCTGAGAAATAATAGCTAAGGATACTTGATAACAAAGCAAGACAAAATGCTACTCCTGCATAAAAAAATCCAGCATTGGCAAATGCTTTTCCATAGATGAATCCTAAAGTGGAAATAAACAAAATAAATAAAATCATAATTATCCAGGTTTTTCTGACATTACTGGAGATTACAGAATAAATGTTCATAGATCAACTTTTGATAATGATTAAAATGTCACTTTCACAGCCTTTTGTTCTTCTTTTGTGGCAGTAAAGAATTCTTCGGGTTGAAAATTAAATATTTTTGCGATTATTACGTTTGGGAAAAAACCTATTTTTGTATTGTATTCAAGCACATTGGAATTATAAAATTGCCTGGAATAAGCTATTTTATTTTCGGTATCTGTTAACTCGTCTTGTAATTTCCCAAAATTTTCGTTTGCTTTTAGTTCAGGATAATTCTCTGCAACTGCAAAGAGTGACTTTAAGGTATCTGAGAGTAGGTTATTTGCCTCAGCCTTTTCGTGTGTTGTTTTTGCTTGCATCAGGCTTGATCTTGCATGTGTAATATTTTCAAGAAGCTCTTTTTCATGTTTGGCATATCCTTTGACTGTTTCTACAAGATTTGGAATAAGATCAGTTCTCCTTTTAAGTTGTACATCAATATGTGATAAAGCTTCTCTGATGCGCAATTTTGAAGCCAGCAAGCTATTATAGATAAACCATGTATAAAGTAGAATAACTCCCAAAATACCAATGATAATTAAGTATATGTTCAAATTCCCACCCCCTTTCCTAAATATTAATAGTTATTCGTAGGAAACTAATTTATGTGAATTTTCTTTTACTGTTTGAACCATAATTCTACATTATTATACTCTTGTGTATTTATAATGTCATCTTTAGTTAACCATCCTCGACGAGCAACATATACACCATATCTGATCAAATCCATCTGATCTTTTGAATGACTATCTGTATTGATGACAAATTTAACACCTTTCTCTTTACCTATTTTTACAAGGACATCTGGCAAATCAAGACGCAGCGGCCAACTATTAATCTCTAGAGCTTTATTATACTCTTTGCAAAATGCAAATACTTCATCCCATTCCAAGTCATACCCTGCTCGTTGATTAAGCAGTCTTCCTGTTGGATGAGAAAGAATTTTTGCTTTTGGATGACTTAAACCTTTTAATACGCGTTTGGTCATTTCCAATTTACTCATTGAAAATCCGCTATGGATCGAGACAAGCGTTGCATCAAGTAGATTCAAAGATTCATCGCTAATTGCGAGATCTCCATTGGGTAAAATATCAGTTTCGAGCAATGAAAATATTCGAATATTTTTATTATACACTTTAATTTGTTCAATATATTTATTTCTTTTTATAAGAATTTGATAAATTTCTTTTTGCGAATGTTTTGAAATACTTGGATTATGTTCTGAAAACCCAATGTATTGATAATTAAGAGATTTTGCTTTTTCTATCATTTCTTCCATCGAATTCTGTCCCATGTCATGGCTAGGTTCTATTGGATAGCTGGAGTGAATATGAAAGTCTCCTTTGATGTCACTAACTTCTACTAGTTTTGGCAGTGAGTGTTTGCTAGCAAATTCTATCTCTCCTTGATCTTCTCTAATTTCGGGGGGTATCCAATCTAGACCTATAGCGTTATAAAAATCTTTTTCATTAGCAAACTTTATAAGCTTTTCTCCATTAGTTTTTTTCTTAATTCCATACTCTGATAAAGACAAGCCTTTACTAATTGCAAACTCTCTTAAATGAATATTATGTTGCTTACTACCAGTGAAATGTTGTAATAGAGAACCAAAACTTTCAGGAGGCTGAACCATAAGATCAATATGTTTTCCTCCTGATACCAAAATAGAGGCAGTTGCTTCTCCTTTTTCGAGAATGCGTTCTTTATATGGATATTTGACGAAGTAATCTATCACTTTTTGGGGGTAACGTGTAGCAACAGCAATGTCTATATCTCCAATAGTCTCTTTTTTTCTTCTCAAGCTTCCTAGAGGTTGCGCTTCGATAACATCGGGTGATTTCTTAAGATAAGATAAAACTTTCTCTGCAAGCTCAGTCGCATAGGGAAGTACCATTCTCGCAGTTTTACTTGCTCCCATTTTGTAATCTTCAATAGCTTCAATAATATCTTGTTGGGACTTCTCTCCAAATCCTTCAATTTGTGCAATCTTTCCTTCTCTTGCTAGTTTTTCAACATCTTCAATAACTGTATCAGGATTATTTAGATTGAAGTAAGAAACAATTTTATAGGCTTTTTTAGGACCAAATGAAGGAATATTTAAAAGAGGAAATACTGCTTTTGGGATATCCTTCATCAAATTTTCAAAATGCTTTACATGGCCTGTTTTGATTAACTCTTCAAGATGATCTTGGATTGATTTACCTATACCTGGAAGATCAATCGCTTTACCATCTTTTATAAGATCCTGTATTTCTGTTGCGAAATTTTCTACCGCATCAGCAGCTTTTTGATAAGCTATTATCTTAAAACGATATTGAGCATCGTTTTTTATGGCATAAGCTGCAGCAACATTTCTAAGAATGGTAGCAATCTCGGAATTGGTCATGGACTCAGTCTAGCATGATGATTGACTCTTCTGCAATTATTTGTTACCATACCCTCCTAAATGAGGTGATTCAGTGTATGGAAAAACATCTAACTTTAAGCTATAATCGAAACATACTGCTGGATCAATATCTGCCTCATAATAGGGGTGGTAGCTCAGTTGGTTAGAGCGTCTCCCTGTCACGGAGAAGGCCGCGGGTTCGAGTCCCGTCCATCCCGCTTACAGCCATTGAGTTGAAATAAATTTAGTGGTATTATCTCTCCTGCCTTTTAAAAAAATAATATGGCAGCAAAAAGACAGAGAAACACATCACAAAAAGAGCAGAAGTCTAAACGAACGGTATATTCAAAACCACAAAAAGTAACGATATCTAAACAATATACCTCTCAAAATAGTATTTTAGATTATTTTCGATTTGGCGAATCATATACAAGTCTTGTTTTAGGTATTGTAGTCGTCATCGTGACAACAATTTTGGTTATTTCAACTATCAGAGATAGAAATCTACAAAATACCCCTAAAAAAGAGACATCTTCTACTAGCACAAGTAGAGATAAAGAGATAGAAAGTGATCAGTTAAAAGAAAAAGTAACATATAGAGTCAAAACAGGAGATACTCTATGGAGTATTGCTGAGAAAGAATACAATAATGGTTATCAATGGACACTAATTGCTCAAGCAAATAAAGTTCAAAATCCTGATGTAATTGAAGTAGGTGAAGTTCTCGTAATTCCACCTGATAACAATTCTTACACTCAACAAACTACTCAGGAAAATACTATGACTTCACCTTCTTCTGAGCAGACAAAGATATTAAAACAGCCTGAAATAAAAAAATATATTGTAAAACGTGGAGATTATCTTTGGGCAATTGCTGAAAAAGAGTATAACAATGGATACAGGTGGGTGGATATAGCTCGTGCAAACAATCTAGCCAATCCTGATATAATTCACGCTGGAAACGAACTTATTATTCCTGATCCCTAAGATACTTTAACTACAGTTTTCTTCTAAATTTTTCAATTTTGTGATTGAGTTTTTTAGATTTAATGCAGCAATAATTACCCTATTTTAAAAATTTTTTTAATTCATTGTTTTAATAATCATCAGATTAATTTTTATTAAAAAAAGTGATATTTTTCAAGGTATCAAAAACAATACACAATTTGTTTAAATATTAGTTTAAATTTATAATTATTTAAAAAATTTGATAGAATTAATTTGATTTAAGGATATTGTTGATATGGGCGGTGGTAGTTCAGTGGTAGAATGCTTCCTTCCCAAGGAAGAGGTCGCCGGTTCAAATCCGGTCCACCGCTCCAAATAAAATGTAATATATTTTTAAGCTTAAATGTGTACTAATCTAAATATTAGACTTTCAAACTTTTTCTAATTGTGAATTTGAATCTAATAAAAATTTTTTCTTTTAATAGACAATCTCTACTTCTTTAGCTATGAATGAAGGAAAAGAAAACCGTCAATATATTACACAAATTGAGCGTAACAAATTACATGAACCTACCATATCTTCTTGGCGTTTTAGAGTAGCCATGAAGGCAAATGTTGAGTTAATCACTGATAGCGTTGAAGTAAAAGGATGGGAAAATTATTATGCACTGCCTGAGAATATCAATCCAGTAATTGCAACTACTCATCTTACAGATACCGATGTGCAAATAACAGCACTTGCTTTTTCTCAAGTAGCCGATATAGCTGTAGCAAGTATGAAGACAAATCAACAAGATAAGTTTATAGGCAAATTAATATCCTTAGCAGGACGAGAAAACTTTTATGATATCTCAAATAAATTTGCAAACAAAAAAGCCAACTTTAAGTTAGATGCTATGAATTTTTTAGCGATGGCTCGTGCTGTTTGTGAAAAGGGCAAGACGATGGTTATTCCATCACACAGTCCTCATTATATTGGATATGGTAATCGAGTTCTTCCTGATAATCCTGGTCTTGCAGCTGTTATTGTAGCCAATCTGACAGATAGAGTTGTTTTACCAGTAGCGGTTGATTTTCAGACAGATGATAGAGTGGGTATGGCAGATAATCTTTTAGATAATGTAATTAAAAAAGCTAGAGAAAAATCTAAGTCAACTGTATTCACAGCATAATCTCTTGTTCTTGATAAAGATAAAAGTAAGTCTGCAAGCTTTGCTTACTGGCTAAACTGGAGCAAAATAAGATAACGACGACATACATCAATATTTAACTTTGATCTTATTACTGGACCTGTGAGCTTGATAGAAATCTTATGTCAAACAGTATGATAAAGAATCTATTGTGATTGTCATCTGAGCATTGCTCCTAAATATTATTTCTAACCCTCTTTGCTCATCCTATTATTACAAGATGCACCTTAAATAATTCTCAAATACAATAGATGCAACTTATACTTTTTGAGGAGATGTTGTGGGGTTATTTTTTTGCTGAATCGTTTTAATGATTTCATTCCATTTTTCATAATGACGATAAATCCAGAAATGAAAACCGTGTTTTGTTGGATAATGAGTTGATCTACCTTCATCAATAGCTATTAATCTCTTGCCTTCTTCTTTAATTGCTTTACGTTCTCGAACCTTATCAAAAACTGTTTTTAACCGTGTAAATCCAGTTGTAAGCGGATCTTTCATTGACTCTCGAATATGTAGTCTGTTATTATCTACGTCAAGTGGTGTTCCGTGAAGCAAGTGAAGTCCTTCTGAGGCTACTGCAGCAATTTTCATAATCTTTTGTTCACGGCTATCTGATGGAAGTTGCATTTTGCTGCGAAGTGTATTCTTAAAGGCAGATGACTCTTTCATAACTCGTTTAGCAACGTTTGTTTTAATGGATGTAACTACAAATTCTCCAACTAATCCAGCTAGTAGTTGAGCGCTTTTAATTTTACCTGAAACTCCTTTAGGATTGTGTACGCCAGCAGGGTTATCAAGTAATATCTGCGTATGTTTTTTTAAATCTTGTGGTAATCTACTGATAGTTCTATCCGCTAGTATTGTTCCTCGGGAAACTCCATGAAGTGTCACTGCTATCTCATCGAGAGACGAAGCTTGTTCTGCAGCAATTTTTTGTACAAATTCTGAAAACAGTTGTCCATAGGCATCAAATCCTTTTTGATCAAGTACATTCAACCACTCCTTTGTCAGATGTCCTCCAAATCCACTTGGCGTACTAAGAAGTATAAGCTTTACATTAGGAACTTCTTCTCCATTTCTTAAGGGATTAGCTACTCGAGGGAGTGCTCTTATGAAATCATTGATTGCTATGTCAATGCCTGAGAGCGCTTCATCTGGTTGAGTGAAAGCAGGAAAAATAAAGGTGAGATCGTGTTTTGGACGGTTATGTCTTGATAAAGATTTTTCAGTTTGATTTTGAGGAGATAAGTCCATGTTGTTGTTATTTGATGTATTGACAATTTTATGGATGAGTTCAGGAGTTATATCAAACGTTGTATATCCGAAACGGACGTCAGGGAAGGCCTGTGAAGAAAAGATTTGAAAATTATCTACTGCCTGGCGATCAATTGTGTTAATGATTAAATCCATTACTTGTTTCTGTTCTGGGAACATAGCGACGAATTCATCACGAACTGCTTCACTGTATGGATGATGTATAATCTTTGAGTGATAGTCTTTTTCGATTGGAGTAACAGATACTTCGCTTTCCATTTGTTTCTAATTATAGAATAAAAAGCAATTACAAGCAATCATTATAAAAATTATTTTTTGTGTCAATAAGAGTTATAGTAATTTTTTCAGAAATAATTATAGAGTCGACAACACATAGATAATAAACATTTTCTTTACTATAATCGTATTTAACTTCAATAATTACTAGTATAGACTGGCTTTGAAGTGCTAAGCTTCGTTTAACTTAGCATGTTGAATTAACAGCCTTAGGAGAAGGAGATGACAGTGATTACTTGACTATCCAAAGTTGTTAAGCTATTTTACCGCCATGTAAAACTTTGACAGTTATTTTGATATGCTTCTTCTCAGTTTTCACAGTATGATGTTTGAAGATTTTAAAGTGTATTTGTATCTGTTTCGGTAGAGGGCGTTTCTAATAGGTAATAGTATATATTTTGCGATTTTAGACCTTTTTGCTTCGTATTCCTGTAAGACTACATACGCAATGATTCTTAGAATGACAAGCGATAGTTTCGTTGGATTGCTCACTTATTTGGGTTATTCATCAATTTATTCTTACTTATGGTTAGGATAAGGAACTAAAAAGTCAGTTTGGGGGAGGATGTAAATAAAGTGAAGATTATTCAAAACTTTAGCGACGTATTTAATATGACACTAATAATTGTCACAACATTCTCGTTTTTTCTTCGTTGCTGAAAAAGTTGTGACAGAAAAAATAATCGGCACACTATTTTGTATTTTGATATATGTGTTTCCTCTCAGTTATACGTGTTCTTTATCAATTTAGAAAATATTCTTAACGCAAAGACGATAAATTAATTATAAAAAGTATTCTTTGAGCTCTACTTTGGAGGATACCATTTTTTTCAAAATTCGTCACTTGACGAGAATTTTGTGAATTTGTTAATATAAATCGTGCCCCGTAGTAAAGTTGTCCCTAACAAAATGAAATATATTTTTGTTTCTGGAGGAGTAATCTCTGGAATTGGAAAGGGATTAACCTCATCGTCTATAGCTCTTCTACTAAAATCTGCAGGATATAAAGTAGCCCCTATAAAATTTGAGAATTACCTTAATATCGATGCTGGAACAATTAATCCTATAGAACATGGTGATCCCTTTCTTTGCGAGGATGGTACTGAGACAGATATGGATATTGGATCCTACGAGAAATTTCTTGATGAAGATATGGGGAAAGATAACTTTGTTACCATGGGAAGAATCTATCAAACTGTTATTGAGAAGGAGCGACGGTTTGAATATAATGGAGAAGATGTTGAAGCTATTCCTCATATAACAGATGAGATTATTTCAAGAATACAAAATCTAGGAAAGAAGAAAAAAGCAGATATTGTTCTCATCGAATTAGGAGGTACTGCGGGAGAGTATCAAAACATTCTTTATTATGAAGCATCACGTATCTTAACTCTTAAAAATCCTGGTGATGTTATTCATATTCATGTTAGTTATGTTCCAACACCTCCTCATTTAGGAGAGCCTAAAACAAAACCTACACAATTATCAGTTAGAACTCTCAACTCAATGGGAATTCAGCCTGATTTTATCATTGCCAGATCTGAGAAATATTTAGACAAAAGAAGAAGAGATAGATTCGCTCTATTTTGCAACATGCATCCTGAAGATATTATCTCCAATCCTGACTTACCGACTATTTACGATATACCCCTTATGCTTCACAAACAAGATCTCGATAAGAAAATACTTCAAAAACTTGGTCTTCCTGCCAAAAAACCAAAACTGAAGCAATGGGAAGCATTAGTAGAGAGGGTAAAAGCTCCAAAGAAAAAATCAGTTGAAATTGCAATTGTTGGCAAGTATTTTGCAGCTGGAGATTATCAACTTAAAGATTCTTATGCAGCACTTTTTGATGCTCTAGATCATGCCGGAATACATGAAGATGTGACAGTTAAGACGCGTTGGGTTGATGCTGAAAAAGTAACTGAAGATACATTAGAAAGCACAATTGGACTTCCAGATGGGATTATTGTACCAATCGGTTGGGGTGAAAGAGGAGCAGAAGGTATGATAACAGCAGCTAACTATGCTCGAGTAGCCAAAATTCCATATCTTGGATTATGTTATGGAATGCAGTTGGCTGTTGTTGCATTTGCTCGGAATGTATTAAAACTACATGGTGCAAATACAGAAGAAAATGATCCTAAAGCTCAGCATAAAGTAATACATTTTATTCCCACACAAAAAGAGCTTGTTGAAAAACGAGCCTATGGTGGAACTATGAGACTTGGTGGATGGGAAGCAATTGTAAAAAAGGGTACGCTAGCATATGAACTCTATGACAGATATAATGGTTTTATCAACAAAGCAAAAGGACTTACGAGTGAAAGACATCGCCACCGTTACGAATTTAATAATAAATACGCAAAGGAGTTTGAGAAAAATGGCTTTATCATAAGCGCACGTTCTGTTAGTGAAAATCTTGTTGAAATTGTTGAACTTTCTCGCAATATACATCCCTTTTATCTAGGCACTCAAGGACATCCTGAATATAAGAGTCGTCCTCTGCGTCCACATCCTATTTTTTTGGGATTTATACAAGCAACAGTTGCTCAAAGCTTGCAAGGAAAATAACATTAGGATAGACAAGAAATCTTCAAGATTGAAGCATTTATAGTTATATTGAAATAATAGTTTATTTCAAGTATAATTTGAACATTATGATTCAAACTATAAATTTTGCTCCTGGTGATGTTGTCAGAGTCCACCAGAAAATTAAAGAAGGTGATAAAACACGTATTCAAGTTTTTCAAGGTACTGTTACTCAAATTCGTGGACGTTCTGAAAATAAAAGTTTTACAGTTAAAAAGACAGTTCAAGGTGTTGATGTGGAAAGAATTTGGCAGGTTAACTCACCTAACATTGAAAAAATTGAAGTCAAAGAACATCCCAAAAAGAGAGTGAGAAGAGCGCGTTTAACATACTTCTAAAATTTAGTTTTAAATTATTGGTGTAGTTTTAAATATTTACAGAGAATATATTTTTTTCCTCAATGCATATTCTAAACTAAGATTATGCGTATCACTAAACAAGAAGAAGGTAAGAGGGGAGAAGATTATGCAGTATCTTATCTTCAAAAAAATGGATATAAAATAATTGAACGTAATTTCCGTACAAGAAACGGTGAAATTGACATTATTGCCGTGGATACAACTGAAAAACCATCTGTACTAGCCTTTATTGAGGTTAAGACTAGATCTTCTCAACAGTTTGGTAAACCCATTGAATCAATAAACTATTTTAAGCTTCAAACTTTGCAAAAAACTGCAATTTTCTATGCTCATACACATCCTAATTTACCAACTCAGTTGAGAATTGATGCAGTAACGGTGCTTTTTGATTATTCTAATAATTTGAAAGAAATCAGTTTAATTAAAAATATCAGTTAGTTCTTGCTTTGTGGAGTGAGTCCTGATATGCTTCGCTCTATGGGAGAGAAAAAAGTAAAGATAGTCGCTACAATTGGACCAGCAAGTAACTCGTATAAAATTCTTCTAGAGTTGGCAAAAGCAGGTGTTGATGTATATAGGATAAATCTTGCCCATCAACCACGAGAATCAATAGTCGAGTTAATTAAGACAATAAGACGTGTTGAAAAAGCAATAAAAAGACCATTGGCTATTATGGGAGATCTTGCAGGTCCAAAGATTAGAGTGGGTAGAGTAGCCCCCAATATTATCCTTGCTAATAATCAACAAATTCTAATTACCAAAAAGACAGTAATCGGAAACACTGAGGCTATTTCTATAAATTACCCAACAATTATCCCTCAACTGAAGAAGAATGCAGAAATTTACGTTGATGATGGAAAGATTCGTATGCTTGTTGAAAAGGAAGGGGAAGATAAAGTACTTGCACGAGTTATTGTTGGTGGTACTCTTCTCTCCTATAAAGGATTCTACGCACAAGGGCTAACCCTTGCCAATCATGGTCTGACGAAAAAAGATAAAGAAGATATTCAACTGATTGTAAATGCAGGAGTAGATGCTCTTGCAATATCTTTTGTACAAACAGAAAAAGATGTTGACGCTGTTAAAAAACTTCTTCCTCAAGATTCAGCTATTATGCTCATTGCAAAAATCGAAACGTCCAAAGCAATTGAACAGATAGAAAAAATTCTTACTATCTCTGATGGAATTATGGTAGCACGAGGAGATTTAGGTCTTGCTGTTCCTATGTCTCAAGTTCCACATTTGCAAAAACGTCTCATAAGTCTTGCACTCCAAAGAGCAAAACCGGTAATCACAGCAACACAAATGCTTGAGTCCATGACTACTAATCCACTTCCAACAAGAGCTGAAGTGACTGATGTTGCCAATGCTATTTTGGATGGAACAGATGCCGTGATGTTATCTAGTGAAACTGCTATGGGGAAATTTCCGGTAGAAACAGTAAAAATGATGTCTCAAATTATCCATGATGCACTGCCTTATATTCCAAGACGACAATTCGACGATGAACATACACTGGGAGGTGCGTTAAGTTCAAATATTGGAAGGATTGCAGATCAGTTAAATGCAAGACTAGTAGTAGCATTCACACATACAGGTCGTGCAGCTCATCGAATAGCTCGACATAGATATCCGCAAACAATTATAGCTTTATGTCCAGTCCCCTCGAGGATTAGATGGATGTGTTTTTCCTGGGGGGTATCACCTTTTCTTATCAGTCCGACACAAGGATTTAGCGATATGCGATCTCAAGCAAGAGATATAGCAATTAAAAATCCAATTCTCAAACTTAAAAAAGGAGAACCATTTCTTATTGTTGCTGGTATGCCATTTGGACAAAGCGGTACAACTAATATGATTTTTATTGATAGAATATAATCTATCTTGCAATAAATTGATGCAGTTATTTTCTTTGCAGCATTTTGATTTGATCACGAAGAATCATTGCGGTTTCAAAATCCAATCTATCTGCAGATTCTCTCATTTCTTTTCGCAGTTTTTTTATGAGATCTTCTTTTTCATCGGGTAAAAGTACATCCTTTTTCCCCATTTGAATTAGAAAATCAATTGACAATTTTTTCTTTTCATCTTCATTATCTTCACTTTCAATAAGCTTTGCTTTAATTGCTTTTTCAACACTTCTGGGAGTTATTTTGTGTTTTTTATTATATTCAAGTTGGACAGCTCGTCTTCTCTCAACCTCTGATATTGCTTCTTCCATTGAGTAAGTCATATTATCAGCATAAAGGATGACCTCTGAATCAACATTGCGAGCGGCACGACCCATTGTCTGTATCAAAGAAGTTTTACTGCGAAGAAATCCTTCTTTATCAGCATCAAGTATAGCCACTAGGGTAACTTCTGGAAGATCAATCCCCTCTCTTAGTAAATTAATCCCGACCAAGACATCTACATCTCCAAGTCGTAGTTGATCTAAAATGTCTTGCCTATCCAAAGTTTCGATATCTGAATGTAGATAAGTAACTTTTATTCCTTGTTCCTCAAGATACGAGGATAATTCCTCAGCCATACGTTTTGTAAGAGTAGTAACTAGTACTCTTTGATTTTTATTAATTCTTTTTTTTATCTCATTCATGAGATCTTTTATTTGTCCTTGTGTTGGTCGTACACTCACTTTGGGATCAACAATACCTGTTGGACGAATTAATTGTTCAACCACTCCGTCTTCTTCCTTTGCAAGAGAGAGTTCATATTCATCAGGAGTCGCCGAAACATAAATTGCCTGTTTGACTCTTCTTAGAAACTCTTCAAACTTCAGTGGACGATTATCTAGTGCAGAAGGCAAACGAAATCCATACTCTATAAGGACTTCCTTGCGTGCTTTATCTCCATTGTACATTCCTCTAATTTGGGGAAGTGTAATATGTGACTCATCAATAACAAGTAGCCAATCTTTTCCTTTATGATCGAAGTAATCAATTAGTGTATATGGTGGATCGCCTGGATTTCGTCCATCAAAGTAAACAGAATAATTTTCAATTCCATTAACATAACCTACTTCCCGAATCATTTCTAGATCAAAATTGGTTCTTTGTATTAGACGTTGTGCCTCAAGTATTTTTCCTTTTGATCGAAGCCATGCTGCATGTTTATGAAGATCTGAGCGAATTTTTGCAAAAGCTATATCATATGTTTGAGGATCTGTCATATAATGTTTGGCAGGATAAATTACAGTTTTTTTCATAATTTCAATAGTCTCTCCTGTAAGCGGATCAAATTTTCTGATATCGCTTACTTTGTCCATCCAGAGTTCTATTCGTAGACCGCTGTCAAGATATGCTGGAAATACTTCGATTGTTCCTCCTCTGACACGAAAAGATCCGCGCTTAAACTCGTAATCATTGCGATCATACTGAAGGTCAGCCAGACGAAGAAGAATATCTCTTTGAGTCGTTTTCATGCCTACTGCAACTTCAAGAATAAATTTTCCGTACTCAATAGGTGAGCCAATATTGTAAATACACGAAACAGAAGCAACAACGATAACGTCGTCTCTTGTAAGAAGATTTGTAGTTGCTGAAAGTCTGAGTTTATCTATCTCTTCATTAATCTCTGCTTCCTTTTCGATATATGTATCTGTTTGAGGAACATAGGCCTCTGGTTGATAATAATCGTAGTAAGAAACGAAATAAGATACAGCGTTGTTGGGGAAGAAATCTCGAAATTCTTGATATAATTGCGCAGCAAGTGTTTTATTGTGAGAAATAACAAGGGTAGGTTTTTGAACTTTATTGATGACATTCGCTATAGTAAATGTTTTCCCACTACCTGTGACGCCCAATAACACTTGGTTGCGTTTTCCATTGATGATGCCACTGGAAAGTTTTTCAATAGCTTGTGGTTGATCACCGGTTGGTTTAAAATCAGAAACAAGTCTGAAATTCATGGCTGTATTGTATCATAAAGTGCTTATTCAACTGAGATCATCAATTAAAATTTTTGGATAATTAAATAAAAACATGAATTTATATCTAGCGTTATTTTTTAATATTTGCATTTTATAATTTGTAATCTTTTGTTATATTTCGTCTTATTGACAAAAATACACGAATAATCGTATATTTTTTACAGACATAAACAAACTATTAGCAAATAAGTTTGTGTTCTAACTCTTATGCCCGGAGTATTATACAGAAAAGAAAGAGAACTACTTGAATATTTAGCACAATTTCAAAAAATACATGGATATTCACCTACACTTAGAGAAATGGCAGATGCAACAGGTCATCGAAGCGTTTCTACGATCCATACGATTATTCGCAATTTAGTGGATAAAGGATATATTCAAAAAGTAGATGGCAATGCCCGGATATTAAAGATTCTTGATGAGAGTATAATTCCTACAATGTCTGGTGTTCAACCATCTATTGAGCTTCCTTTAATGGGTTACATTGCAGCTGGGAAGCCACTTGAACCTCATACAGATCCTAATGCAACTTTTCAAGTTTCAGCTTCAATGATGTCAGGGCTAAAGACGTCATATGTACTTCAAGTAAAAGGAGATTCCATGATAGAGGATGGCATACTGGATGGAGATTATGTTGTGATTGAGAAAGTAAATGATGCCCAAAATGGAGAGATTGTAGTTGCGTTAGTAGATGATAATTTAGCGACACTCAAGAGGTTTTATAGAGAAAATGGAAAAATCGTTTTGAAACCTGCTAACTCCAAAATGGATCCAATTTATCCAAACAGCATACGCATACAAGGTAGAGTAGTTGGTCTTGTGAGACGTTATATATAAATATTTTTTATTTTTTCCTCCCCATGATACAATACCGTCATGGGAACACTATATATCGTCTCTACTCCAATTGGCAATTTAGAAGATATCACAATTCGTGCAATTAAAACTCTTTTCTCAGTTGATGGTATTGCTTGTGAGGATACACGCAAAACCGGGATTCTCATGCAAGAACTTCAAAAACGTTATCCCTCTATTATCAATTCTATTGAGAATAGGCAATATCAAAGGCTTATTTCCTATTATGAAGAAAACGAAGATAAGAGAATTCCTGAGATTATTACAGCTCTTAAAAATAATTTAGAGATTGCTTTGGTGTCAGATGCTGGAACACCACTCATATCAGATCCAGGATTTCGACTCGTTCGAGAGTGTATCAAAGAGGGGATTAAAATTATCTCTATTCCTGGTGCATCCTCTATTTTGGCTGCGCTCACTAGCTCAGGTCTCCCAACTGATAAATTTATTTTTGTGGGATATCCACCCCGAAAAGAAGGCAATCGTATCAAATTTTTTAATAATATCAAAAAATCACAAGAGTCATTAGTATCAACTATCATTATTTTTGAATCGCCACATAGACTTCTTAAGACCTTACAAGAGTTGCATTCAATATTTGCAGATATTCCGATTGTCATCGCACGAGAACTAACCAAAATTCACGAAGAAGTGAGATTTGAGAGGATAAGTGAAGCGATTGTTCATTTTAGTACACATTCTCCTAAAGGAGAGTTTGTCTTACTTATGAATACAGCTTTAGCATAAATATATGAATGAAGATATTAAACGCGAGATAGAAATTATAAAAAAATACCAAAAAAATAGAGAGTTAGAGAAGTTATGGGAGATCAGTTTGACAAGAAAGATCAGCTATTTTATTCTAACTTATAGTAGTGTGTCACTCTTTTTTATTATCATTGGAATTGATAGACCACTCGTGAGAGCTATTATTCCGTCTGTTGTATATTATTTATTCCTAGTATCAATAGACCTTGTTAAGAAGTGGTGGATAGAAAGTCATAAATAATTAATATTCTTCAAGTGTTGAGGTGTCACCGATTGGCTGTCTTAGTTCTTTTGCTCTTAAGATTCGTCTCATAATTTTACCACTTTTTGTTTTAGGCAATTTATCTATAAATTCTATTTCTCGTGGATATGCGTGGCCTGCTAAATGTTGTTTTACATGTTCTTGAAGTTTAAGTTTTAATTCATCAGTTGGTTTAACTCCAGGTTTTAGAACAATAAATGCCTTGATAATTTCTCCTCTTATTGGATCTGGTTTGCCTATCACTCCTGCTTCAACAACACCTTCATATCCGACAAGTACACTCTCAACTTCAAAAGGGCCAACTCTTTCTCCTGATGTCTTGATAACATCATCTGCTCGACCGATAAACCAAAAATATCCATCTTTATCTTTCCAAGCTCTATCACCTGATATATACCAACCGTTTTTAAAGTATGAATCATATTTTTCTTGGTTTTGCCATACTGTTCGCATCATTGATGGCCAAGGAGGACGAATAGCTAAATTACCTTCTTCTCCTACTGGGACTATGTTTCCATCATCATCTACGATTTCAGCCACTATCCAGGGTAAAGGTTTACCCATAGAACCTACTTTAAGAGGAATATTAGGAGTATTGGCAATCATAATTGAACCCGTTTCTGTTTGCCACCAAGTGTCATGAAAATATTTTCCACCAAATGCAGATCTACTCCAGATGATTGCTTCTGGGTTGAGAGGCTCTCCAACTGAAGCTAGGTGACGAAGAGATGATAAAGAATATTTTTTAAGAAGTTCGTTACCTTCTGCCATTAGCATGCGAATTGCGGTTGGAGCAGTGTACCAAACAGTAATTTTATATTTGTCAATAAAAGAATACCATTTCTGAGGATCAAATCTACCATTATAAACAAATGTTGTAACACCTAGTGAGAGATTGGCTAGTATTCCATACACTATTCCAGTTATCCATCCAGGGTCTGCTGTGCACCAGTAGATATCATCTTCTTTTAAGTCTAGTACAAGTTTTGCACTTTCTACTTGTTGAATTAGACCATAGTGGGCATGGACAATGCCTTTTGGTTTGCCTGTTGTTCCTGAGGTATAGAGCATAAAAGCATAATCTTCAGCTCTTGTGTGGTAAACTGAATAGACATCAGATTGAGATTTAATTTCTTTCTGATATTCTTCACTATCTATAATAAAAATATGTTCTAAATCAGGGAGTTCTGAACGAATAGGCTCTATTCTCTTTGCCAGTTCGTAGGTAGTAAAGATTGCTTTAGCTTTGGAATTTGTAAGGCGGTCTCTTAAAGCTTCGGTACCGAAAGTGGCAAACATAGTCCCAGCAATTGCACCTGTTTTGATAATTCCTAAAAAATTAATATAGAGCTCAGGAATACGTGGAAGAAAGAGAAAGATTCGATCGCCTTTATTGATTACATAGGAGCTTAGCAAATTAGCGACTTGATTAGTTTTTCTTACTAAATCACCATAGCTTAATTTAGTGACCACACCATTATCATTTTCAAATATAAATGCAGTTTTATCTTCATTTCCAAGATCAAGATGTTTGTCCAAAACAGAGTAAGCTATATTGAGATTTCCATCAGGAAACCATTCAAGATTTGCTGCTTTTTCTTCCCAATTGTATGTTTTATTCATAATTTAAATAATTTATTGACGTTCAATCATCTGAAGTTGTTGATCAATCTGAAGAAGACGGTTATATTTGGCAACACGCTCTCCACGTGCAGGAGCACCAAATTTCACATAATCTGCAGATGTGGCCACTGCAAAATCTGCTATAAAATCATCATTGGTTTCACCGCTTCTGTGAGAAACAACTATTTTAAGACCTGAGTGACGAGCTATTTCCACTACTGCAAGTGCTTCTATAACCGTTCCAATTTGATTAGGTTTGATGACAATACTATTAATAGACTTCTTGTAGAGAGCCATTTGGAGACGAAAAGGATTTGTTGCTGTCAAATCGTCTCCAACAATCAATGCATATTGACTTATCTTGGGAAATACTGTTTCCCAACCATCCCAGTCATCTTCACTAAGCGGATCCTCAAGATAGAGAATATGGTATTTTTTTACCAATTCTTCATACCATGAGATAAGTTCAGCTGAATTGAGAGACATTGATTTATCTTTAATTTTATAATGCTGGTCGGTGTAAAAAGAATTGGCTGCGGCATCTATGCCTAAAAAAATATCATAACCTAGCCTTAAATTTGATTCTTCTACAGCTTGCACCATAAGAGAAAGTGCATCTTCATTTGTATCAAGGCTAGGACTAAAGCCTCCCTCATCTCCAACAAGCGTTGATAAATTATTACGTCTTAAGACGTCTTTTGTAGTCTGATAGACTGTGACTCCTAGTTGAAGAGAGTCTGAAAAAGTCTTAAATGTTGCTGGGATAATATGAAATTCTTGAATATCCAATGTATTTTCAGTATGAAGCCCACCATTAATGATGTTAAAAATAGGAGAGGGGATTTTAAGTTCTTGATTTTCTCTTTTTATAAAATTTCTAAGGTAAAGAAATAAAGGAAGAACAGAGCTTTTTGCGGCAGCTTTAGCTACTGCCATAGAAACTGGTAAAGTCGCATTAGCGCCGAGCTTTGATTTTGTTTGTGTACCATCAAGTTCAATCATCGTTCTATCTATTCTTTGTTGATCAGAGGCTTCAATACCTATAAGAGCAGGAGCAATTTTTTCATGAATAATTTGTACAGCTTTAAGAACACCTAAACCTTTGAAACGACGCAAATCATTATCGCGAAGCTCAAAAGCTTCATAAGTACTTCTTGAAATTCCAGAAGGTGAGGACGCAACAGCTGTTGAACCATCAGAAAGGATTACTCTTGCCTCAACAGTAGGATTTCCTCTTGCATCTATGATCTCACGAGCAATGATTTGTTTGATTTTAGCCATACTTAATATAAGTAAACAAAAAAGCAATCTCTATATTTAAATACGATTATTTCTCAAATAATTTCTTTTCTGCTTCAGCAACTGTCTTGCGTACAGAGTCAATTGCATCTTCGGATACAGAGATACTGGTAATACCCCATTGCACTAGCTTTTCAACTAATAATGGATAAAGAGATGGCGCTTGACCACAAATTGAAGAAGTAATTTTATATCTATTGCATGTTTTGATCACTTTCTCCAATGCCCAAAGAATTGCCTCATTTTGTTCATCATAAATACTTGCAACTTCGCTGTTATCTCGGTCTGTACCAAGTATAAGCATAGTAAGATCGTTTGAGCCAATGGAAACCCCATCAATTCCAGCTGCAATAAATTTATCAAGCAAAATAACATTTGCAGGAATCTCAACCATCATCCATAATTTAAAAGTTGGGGAACGATGAAGACCATTTTTGGAAAGGATTTTTTTAACTTGTAAAAGTTCATTAACTGTTCTAACAAAAGGAATCATGAGTGAAAGATTTTTTAATCCTTTTTTTTCACGAACATATTTTATAGCTTCAAGTTCTAGCTCAAATACTTTTGGATCACTGATATACCTGAATGCACCTCTGTACCCAAGCATCGGATTTGGTTCAATTGGTTCATAATCTTTACCACCTACAAGTCCTCTATATTCATTTGTCTTAAAGTCGGATGCTCGATAAATAACTGGTCTGGGATTAAAAGCTATGCAGAATTTTTCTAATGCATTTGCCATTGTATTTACAAATAAATCTTTTTTATGATCATGAATAAGTTTTTTAGGATGTATTCCTATATTAGCCATAATAAACTCTGCTCTCAAAAGTCCTATACCATCAACATTTTTAACTGCAACCTTTTCAGCAAAATCTGGTTGAGATAAATTGACATATATTTTCGTAACTGTTGTTATTTTGTTGCTTGGAACTACAGTTGAAGATTGATTTTGTATAAAAGATTTGACAATACCTCCTCTGTAAACTTCACCTTTTTCTCCATTTACAGTAACCACCATCCCGGTTTTGAGTATTGATGTAGCTTTTTCTGTTCCAACTACTGCCGGAATTCCCAGTTCACGTGAGACAATTGCTGCGTGAGAAGTACGACCTCCTTTATCAGTAATAATTGCTACTGCTTTTTTCATTGCAGGTACATAGTCTGGATTAGTTTGAGAAGCCACAAGGATTTCTCCCATCTGAATTTTGGGGATGTCATGAATAGAGTTAATGATACGAACTGGTCCTGAAGCAATTCCAAATGATGCAGGTGCTCCTTGTAAAATAAGAGGAAGGGTAATACTTTTTTCTGAATTGAGATTTTTCTTTTTTGAGGTATCAATTGTTGTAATCGGTCGTGTTTGGACAATATATATTTTATCCTTCTCGATTGCCCATTCAATATCTTGAGGGAAGTAATAATGTCTCTCTAATTTCTTACCAAGTAATGCAAGATCGAGAATTTGGTTGTCAGTTATCTTTTGTTTATAACTATCTTTTTTATTTATTTTAACTTCTTTGTTAGTTTCTTTTGTTCTTACAAGCATTGTTCCCTGATGTGCAATACGTTTTGTGATTATTTTCATTTCATTCTTATCAACCTCATAGTGATCAGGAGTCACTGCTCCTTGTACTATGAGTTCTCCAAGACCGTAAATTGCTTCAATAACAATTTTTGATTTTTCATTGGTGACTGGATCAATGGTAAACATCACTCCTGATTTTTCAGACTCTATCATCTTTTGGACAACAATAGCGATACCAACTCTAAAATGATCAAATTTTTGTTCATGTCTATAGAAAATTGCGCGAGGTTCAAATAGAGATGCCCAAGCTTCTTTTACTTTTAGAATAAGAGAGGTCTCTCCTATAACATTCAAATATGTTTCTTGTTGTCCAGCAAATGATGCTCCAGGTAAATCTTCAGCTGTCGCGCTAGAGCGCACAGCAACTAGCGCATCTTTAAGAGGTCCGCTGAGTATTCTATAATTTCTTATTATCTCTTTTACTAGATCCTCAGATATTTCTGAAGATTTAATCAACTTTTGAATATGAGAAGCAACCTGTAAAAGGGATTCTGATTTATCGAAGTTAACCGTTCTTAGAAGATGATTAATTTTGGTTGTGAGATTATTCTCGCGTAAAAAATTGAAATAAGCAGTAGAAGTTATAATAAATCCGTCTGGGACTGGAAATCCTGCTTGTGTTATTTCGCCTAGGTTGGCTCCTTTCCCTCCAACTAAGGCTATATCTTCTTTATTTACCTGTCTAAACCACAAAATTGAGTTAGAAGTGGGCATTATTTTAATTATGAGAATTTAAGGTGAAAATATCAAGTGCAGAGTTAGCTCTCTTTTAGTTTTTGTTTAAACCAATCTACCCAGGGATTTACAGCCGGATTCTGATCATACCTAAGTGCTAAGTAAAGCGTTAGAAAACTTCCGTATACAAGTGTTTCTAAAAAATCATCATAGACAGTCTGACCTGAAGTTGAAAACTCATGCAGATCGTGTTTGTTTTGTTTGATTACGCTCATTGTCAGTTCCATTCTTTTTTTAATTTTGAAAGTATAGTTAGGAGAATTCAAAATCAGAAAATGAAGGTTATGTTTAGTTGGAAACTGGAGTCCTTCCATTAAATGGTGATTGAGATCTGGTACAAGAAAATAGGCAGAGAAAGTTTTACTTGTCTCATTAAACTGATTTCGTAAAATTTGGGCGTTGCCTGATAGATGTTCTGCGGAAAAAATAATTGGAATTTTCTCTTCGAAAAGTTCAAAGTCAGTTAGAGCTTGATTTTTAATTTCAGGAAGTTTCTCTTCTAATCGAATAATTGAGTTTGTAATCTCTTTTTCTTCAAGAGTAATGATACGTGCTTTATTTAGTAGGCCTAAAAGACCAAGAATTGTGTATCCATTGCCAAGTCTGGGAACGTTAGAAGGATTTAACTTGCCATCGAAAATATAAGATGGAATATTATTTGTTTTTGCAAAATGCGCAAGTTGACCTCCTTTTGTTAAAATCAGCATCTTAGCTCTTTTTGCTTTTGCTTCTTCAGCGCAAGATAAAACTTCCTCAGTTGTCCCTGAGTAAGAGGTTAGAACGACAAGAGTATTTTCATCAACATATGCAGGTAAATGATAATCTGTGACAATCTCAGTAGGGTAGAGAAGTTCGAGTCCAAGAAGTGATTTTACAACGAGTGCACCATATATTGATGCACCCATTCCACAGAAAACTATATTTTCGATTGAAGAAGCATCAAATGCTAAATCGAGTGTGCTAACTTCCTCCCATGCGACTTTACATTGTTTGACAAGAAGTTCAGTGGATTCTACTGTATTTTGTGGGTCAATTTTTTTTACAGCTTCTTGATCAAGTACATTTTGCATATCTTAATTTAACTAACAAATAAAGTTGGTCTGAAATATTATTCTTCTCCACGTTCTAATTTACGTTGTTGAGGTGTTTCATCAGGGCGATGATAATCATCCTCCAAACGATAAGTTGTTCCTGTTTCTGGCGTTGATACTTCAATAATATCACAATCTGTTATCCCAATGAGCCTATGACGTTGTCCGATGGAACATGTATATCCAACACCGGGTTGTAACATTGTCTCTACTAAATTACCTTCATCATTATCCCAGAGAACTTTTGCCTGTCCATTTATTAAAAGCCAACTTTCCTGCTTGGTATCATGTACTTGAAGAGAAAGACGCGTACCTTTATTAATATGCAGTATTTTCCCCATGTAGGGAAGTGTACTAGGTGTCCAGTGCAACTCATAACCCCATGGTTTTTCTATTTTACGAGAGAATGGTTCGATATTAAATGATGTTTTTTTGAAATTTTTGTAGTCAAGCATTTATAATATTTTTAATTTATCATTCTCTTTTTTATAGCGCAAGATCTAGTTTTTTCCTTATTTTAAAAGTTTTCCAAAATAACAAAAAAAACTAATTTGTATAAAGCTTGCAGTTAAAAGTTGCATTCAGTCAGACTCTACAGTACTTAGGATAAGAGACTTAATCTGTGAGAACATCACTTCATTCGCACTTACAAGCAAATGACGTTTACCATATTTTATATATTCAGTCGTCAATCCCGCTTCGCGGAAAAGAATTATTCGAGGAGCTTGATCTACTAGTTTTGTTTTTTGATTTAAGACTAAATATCCGTCAATTGCTCCAGTTAAAAGATAAGGTGGAAATGCACCACCAGAAATACGTACTCTATATACATTATTAAAAATAGTCGTTAAGATATTGCAGTTCTCATCTGAGTATATATCTTTTCCACCCAGATCAATATCAATAATTGCTTGTTGAATATTTCGTTGATTACTAACGTTAGAAGATAATTGTTTCCCATTTAAAGATACACCATTTCCGTAACTTGCTGAAAAAAGTTGATCAGAAAGAGGATGATAAATATGTCCAAGAATAGGATTTTCTTTATAGAGAAGTGCTACTTGAACAAAAAACATAGGAAGTTGAAACGCAAAATTTTTTGAACCATCCAGAGGGTCAATTGTCCAATTGTATTCAGATTTTTTATTTGATTCTCCTTCTTCAACAATAAATCCAGCATTAGGGAAAATAGCTTGCAACTCAGTTCTTAAAAAATTTTCTGATTCTAAATCTACTTTTGTGAATAGATCTCGTTTGTCTTTGTAGGAAACGTCAATTATCTTACCCCATGATTCAGAAACTTTTATACCTGCCTTTTTTATAATTTCAGCAGACTGCAGTTCTAATTTTTTAAGTTCAGATGAGGTTATCACGGCAATTTTACTGAAATACATCAACTTTTATAGTTGAAAGTATCTCATCAAATTTTTGGGCAATATCTTTCTCAATTGCTTCTGCTTCTTTATCAAGCTGTTCTTTTGTTTTATTCTTAAGACTTCCTTTAACAGCAGTATAATACTTCATCTTAGGTTCAGTTCCAGATGGTCTAACATGAACAACTGTCCGTTCGTCATCGCTAAAGAAAAAAGAAAGCATATCTCCTTTATCCCAGTTACGTTTTTCAATTACTTCATTTGTTTGTCCATCTTTTACTTCTCCAGTCAGTCTATCAAGTACTTTGACAACTTTTCTTCCAGCAATCTCTTGAGGAAGATTTTTTCGTAGTCTCTTCATAGCAAGGTTCATTTGATCAAAAGCTCCAAATCCATCAATAACTTTGTAATACAGCCTTTCTGCATAATAACCGTATTTCTGATAAATAAACTCTAAAAGTTCG
The DNA here is from genome assembly GCA_026004395.1 of Patescibacteria group bacterium. Classification (NCBI taxonomy): domain Bacteria; species Patescibacteria group bacterium. The sequence continues at coordinate 511,279 of BPJB01000001.1, forward strand.
ATGGGAGTAATCGAATTGTCTTTACAGTAGGCTGCCATCTCAGCTGCTATGACAGCTGGTGTCTCGGCTCCTTTATCTCTATAAGCAGTTCCGAAAAGATAGCCAACGCTCTCCTCAGCTGCAAAAATAAATTTTTTGTCTTTGGGAAGATTTTCAATTCTATCACCAATAAACTTGAATCCTACTAACAAATCTCCTATAACTTCAACACCAAAACTTTCTGCAATATCACGAAAAAGATCTGTCGTCACTGAGGTTTTTATCATGACAGGATTTTTTGGCAAAAGCCCTTTCTTTTTTAGTGTATCAAGAATAAAATATGCCATTATAACTGCACCTTGATTACCATTAAGAGGTACCCATGTACCATTGTTATCAGGAACTGCCATTCCTAATCTATCAGCATCAGGATCAGAGAGAAGGACGATGTCAGCTTTTTCTTTTTTAGCAAGTTCAATTGCTTGATTATAAACTCTCGGAAATTCAGGATTGGGGAATTGGCCTTCTACATTAGGAAAGTCCCCATCTAAACTCATTTGTTCTTTAACAAGGACGATGTCCTTAAATCCTAACTCTCTTAAAACAGGAAGAACAGATTGCGAACCTACTCCATGCATTGGAGAATAAACTATTTTTACATTTCTACCCCCATAAATAGAAGCAGCTTTTGCCGCGTTGGCAAATGCCTGATCTACCTCTTGACCAATAGTATGCACAAGTCCGCAAGAAACTGCTTCTTCAAAATCCATTTTATTTATCTTGGTAATAGAGTTAAATTCTTGTTCTATAAGTCGTCCTGTATCAGGTAAAACTTGAACACCATGCTCATCATAGACTTTGTAACCATTGTATTGTGGGGGATTGTGACTTGCTGTAATGACGATGCCACCAACACAGCCTAAATATCTTACCGCAAAGGACAATTCAGGAGTAGCTCGATAATAATTAAACATATAGACAGGAATACCGTTTGCAGCTAAAACTCTTGCAGTTTGATAAGCAAATTCCTCGGAGTTGTGTCTACTATCATATGCAAGAGCAACACCTTTTTTGACCTTACTTTTTTTGTGTTTTAACAGATACTGTGAATATGCTTGCGATGCCCATCTAATCATGTAGTTATTAATACGATTTGTGCCAATATCCATGATTCCCCGAATGCCTCCTGTTCCAAATACAAGTACACGATAAAATTTATCCATAAGTTGCTCCCAATTATTACTCTCAATTTCTTGAACTAATTGAGGTACAAATTCTTTAAATTCATCATCAGTTAGCCATTTAACGATTTCATTGTACGAAGTGCTATTGAGTTTTTTATCTTGAAGAGCTTGATTGAGGTGGTTGAAAATCTTTTGACTCATACAAAAGAATATCTCGTATATTACATCTCTAATAGAAGCATGTCAATGGCTGTGTCTAATGTAACTGGTAAAATACCTGTTTTTTGTTGATAATCTATCATATAAAGTCTTTTATGCAAAAATCGCAGTTGATCTTCTGAAAAAAACTTTGCTTGTTTTTGATACTTATTCAACTGCCAAGGAGCTAGCCGCTTGATTTCATCGATAAATTCTCCTTTGGAATTAACCAATGAGAGAAGAATGCGTACTTGCCTGACTAACATGTGAAAAACCATCTCAGATTCCACTGTTTCCAATGTTTTATGATGCAAAGATATAAGCTTTATACCGTTTCCTGGACGAAGGCTATCCAAAAAAAGAAATAGTGTTTGAGGAAGATTACAGGTTTTAACTACTGAATGAGGAAAAAGTGAGAGCACTTTTTTATCTAGTTGTCTACCTTCCCAAAGAATTATATCTTTTTCAAGTGTTTTTTCTTTAATAATATCAAGTAGAGTATCTGATGGTTTCAAAGGTTTTTTTCTTGAGAGAATTTGTTCGATTATGATTGTTTTATTTTCATTAAAAAGTCCATCACCCTCTAATATTTGTACAAGATCTGTAAGTGATACATTTTCTCCATTGATAGTAATTGCCTCTGGAAATTTTCTTTTAAAATCAAGAAGAAGATTGCGCGATGTTGCTATGTCATCTCCGTGAATAATGGTTAGCATAATTAGTAATTATAATTGATTATTTTTTTTGTAGTCTTGGAAAAGCCTCTTGACCAGAGTATTGAGATTTCGCGATCGAGTACGGTGTGGGAGAAGAGAGCCAGAAAAGTTTTTAGGAATATGAAGAAGTTCATGAATAAGTACTTTTTTCTTGGTATCACTATCTAATTTATCATATTTTTCTGAGATTACTTCAATGACATAGGCAGAGTGAATATTCAGAGCTTTTTGAAATATTTTGGGAAAACACCATATTCGTGCATAAGCTCTAGATTTTGATCCGTAAGTTCTATATACGAAAATTCTATCCGATTTAATATACGGTAAATTGATGTACCGCAATAATTCTTCAAGGTCATTTTTTACATCTTGAGCTTCTTCCCATCGCATAGTTATCTTACAACTTCATCATCCACTCAAATGTAGTTTGCAAGACATGTGAAAGAGATATTGATGAGTTTTTTTTATTTGTAGTCTGACGAAAATCAATTTCATATTTAGGTGCTTGTTCAGTCGCTACACCTAGAATCTTTTTCATAAGCGATGGTTCACCTTTTATTTTTTTCATTTTCTCAATAAAATTGTACTGAGCAGTTTTAGATCCATTCTCAGCAAGAAATGAAAATTGTGAGAATATACCTGATGCTTTCAGAAGAAAAGGAACAATAGCTACTATATCAGGATCATTCCACGTTGTCTCAAATGCTTTCTGATAATATTGAGCGCGCGTTGCATCATCTACTGCATTGGCTGACCACCCGGTTTCTGTAATAAAAATGGGAAGACGTTTATTAGCAAATTGTTTAATTAATTCACGCTCGTATGCAAAGCTGCTAATACTTCTGCTGTTTTGTATGTGGGGTGGTTGAGAAAATGCTGGATTTGGGTAGGAATGGCTTGCATAACCATCTATTTGATTAAATATACCCGGGACTGCATCATTCATCATCCTAATAAATCTATACTGGTCTATATAATCTGTACCTTTATTAGGAGCAGCATTATCAAATCCTCCTCCTATGATAAAAAAATCCTGATTTAAAGATTTGAAAAATGTAACAGCAAAACTAAGAATATCAGCATATTCGGCAGGATTTGCGGCACCACCCCATTCATCTCCTCGATTTGGTTCGTTAAAAACAACAACATACCTGTTTTTGGTTGGCCAATCAAGAGAATTGAGAAAATTGGCAAAATCAATGATATCTTCATAACGCGGTTTTCGCCATACATGTGTATTAAAATAATCACCTTCTGTTGCTAAACGAATTATGGGAATTACATGTAATCTTGCAGCTTCATTCATAAAATGTTGCCACTTTTCAAGATCTCTATCATTTGCTTGAAGAGGTATTACTACATATCCCCAATCTCCGCCATTGGTATTAATCAATTTTGCAGCATCTTCTAACTCAGTTGTAAAAAGGATATGAATACCTATTTTGTTGTTGGGTTTGCTTAGCGGATCTTCAATAGCAAGTGCTTGAGTAACATTGCCAAGATTAAAACACACAATAAAAATGATTGAAAATAATAGCCGCTTCATTGCAGTTTATTATATCAGTTTTAGATGATAGTCTCGTATGACAGTACTTAATCCAAATTTTTAGTATGCTATTATTTTTTTCAGTCTTTCAGTGAATATTGACTAAGTTGTTAAAATTGTCACTATTATATTCAAAATAAGTTTTATATTATGAAAGTTTTTAAGGTATATTAATCTGCAGCTGTTTTAAGTGGAATATATGGTATGTTTTTTTGAAGTGCTTTTTCAGCTAGGTGATAAAAACAGTCTGCTAAATTGCTACTCAGCTTTGTTCCTTTTGCTATACCATTATCCTCTGGAGTTCTAAACCATCTAGCTATTTCTATTTGCATGCCGACCACATGCGGAAGATCTGCGCGCAGCATTTTTTGCATAAGTGTTCTCTCAAGTGTTGCTCCCCATACTTCACCTTCTTTAGGAACAGAAGATGGAATATACACTCTATAGCCTCTCTGGGTAAGAAATTCTTCTAGATCATAATCAAGAGTAGTTTCCTTTACAGTTCTTCTGTGAGCAGTTCCTGCAATAAGATCATATGTACCAAAATAAGGTTGTTTTGTGCAACCATGTAAATCGATAAAAAGCAAACTTTTTTGATAAATTGATGATTTAAGCGCTTCAATAACAGTCTGATCATAAAATTGGGCTATCTGAGGGGTGATTCGTCTTCGATGAACAAGTTGATTGATAAAAAGTGGTGTTTTGCCGTATCTCTCAGTCATGAAATGATATATTTCATAACCAATTTTTCGGACTGCTAGATCACGTTTGCCTTGAGATAACTGATACGGTAGTTTTACTCCATCAAGTTCACTCAAATCTCCATCATGGGGTATAGTGATGATAAGAGGTAAAGAACCATCTCCTAGTATCTCGATCGTGTTTTCTAATGCATGCTCAGGAAAAATTGGAAACTCAGTTTCTAGAAATTCTTTCATGTTAATGATTTTACGTAATAGGTTGTATAATTACAAGTTGTGATGGATAATTTTTGGCAAAAGCTACCAAAACCTATATTTGCTTTAGCACCAATGGAGAACGTCACAGATACTGTTTTCCGACGTATTATTATAAGTTGTGGCCGACCTAGTGTAGTTTTTACTGAATTTACAAATGTTGATGGTCTTTTTTCAAGAGGATCAGAGATTGTAAATAAAAGGTTAATATTTACAAAAGAAGAAAGTCCAATCGTCGCACAAATTTGGGGAGTAAATCCTGAAAATTATTTTAAAGCAGCAAAATTGATCAAAGAGAAAGGGTTTCAAGGAATAGATATTAACATGGGGTGTCCTGATCGTAGCGTTATTAAGAAAGGTGTTTGTTCTGCACTAATAAATAATAGATCTTTGGCAAAAGAAATAATAGAAGCTACGAAAGAGGGAGCTGAAAATCTTCCTGTAAGCGTAAAGACAAGAATAGGATTTCAAAACATAATTACTGAAGATTGGATTGGTTTTTTACTTGAACAAGATCTTGCATGTATCACTATCCACGCTCGTACTGTAAAGGAACTTTCAAAGGTACCTGCTCATTGGGACGAAATAAAAAAAGCAGTAAAACTAAAAGACAATATAAATCCAAAAACAATTATTATTGGCAATGGTGACATAGGTTCATACGAAGAAGCAATAAAAAAAATCAATCTTTATGAAGTTGATGGAGTAATGATTGGTCGTGGAGTTTTTCACGATCCTTGGATATTTAATCCTTCTCATCATGGAGCTGATGTTACCTTTGATGAAAAAATAAAAAAATTTAAGGAGCATATTGAACTTTTTGAAAAAACTTGGGGAGAAGAGAAGCCATTTCATGAAATGAAAAAACTCTTTAAGTGTTATATTAATGGTATAAAGAATGCAACTATTATTAGAAATAGATTAATTAAACTCAGTACAAGCAATGACTTAAAATCTGAACTTCAAAAGTTACAGGCAGAATTTCTACTTGGTAAAAATATTACTTAGTAGAATATTTCTAGAAATTCTTGCTCTTACTCAGTATTATTTTTATCCCTATTGTAAATACAATTAAAATAATGAAGATAAAGAGTATGAATTATCCACATTTAGCCTTCATCTATTGCTGAGATCTACCGAAAGTTTTACTTAATAATTTCATAATTAATGTATGTTTAATAAATATAAATTGTAGTTTTGCAAAAGATAATGAAGCGCTAGAAAGAAATATGTAAACAATTAGCTGTTTTTGAATTCTTAAAGTACTTAATTTTTTTAGATTCGTGTAAAATTCAAAAAAGTACCCCGTAGGGGATTCGAACCCCTGATTACCTGGCTGAAAACCAGGTGTCCTAGGCCACTAGACGAACGGGGCGATAGAACTTTTAAAACTACTACACAAATCAGACCGTCTCTTACGAAACGGTCTGATAAATTATATCGAAAACTGAAAGTGAAAACAACCTACTTCAGCTTTCTGCGCAGTGCTTCAAGAATAGCTCGAGCAGTATCTTGTCCTCCAAGACCAAAAGCAATTCCACCTGCTATAGCTACCATGGCAACAAATCCTGTAAAAAGAATTCTTATTAGATCAGCTGCAACACCAAGCTGTGATAAAACAGCTAAAATAACAAAGACAATGACTGCCCATCTAGTTATTGATGCTATCAATTTTGATCCATCAGGAGAGATCCCTCTACTTGCTCCCAGAACTACATCATGAGCTATATTAGCAAACGCAAACCCAACAACACCAATAATTGCCGCCACAAATACATTGGGAAGATAAAGTAAGAAAGAATTAAGTACCACTATTATTTGTGGAAGGCCCCAGACATCTGCTGTTGGAATCAAGAAAATAATTATCACAAACCAACGAGCGACCTCACCAAATATGTTTGCCCAGCTGTACTCTTTTTTCCCTTCCGGAACACCGTATTTGTGTAAGTATGACTCAAGATTAAAACGATCAAAAATCTCTTTAACCAAACGTTTAACAATGGATCCTACAATAATACCAATGAGAAGGATTATAAGACCTGTCAAAAAATTCGGGAGAAAAGAGGCAGCGGAATAAAATCCCTCACGAAGTGAGTTCAGGAGAGTGTCTCCTATACTGTTTCTCATGTAATCACCTCCTTTCTTCAGTATTTATTCGGCTTAATATTCAATATGACAAATTAAAATATAGATCTCATCCGTAGTCTATGCTTCTTTGTTTTGCTTGTCAAGATGTATATAAGACTGGTATAATTTGTAATGCTCTTAGTTAAACTCTATGAAATAGAAGGGCCGTTAGCTCAGCGGTAGAGCAGGAGCCTTTTAAGCTCTTGGTCGCAGGTTCGAATCCTGCACGGCTCACCAAATAGTATTAAAACAGAATATAAATTAAAGAGATATAAAAATTTGAATAAAATGTTCCATTTTATGTCATTTATCCTTCTGTTGTCCACAATTAAGGTTTAAAAAAAATCTTATGTTTATAAAGCGGGCTGAAGTATCCGAAATATTTAAAGTTTGTAGAAATTTCTGGCATTTTACAGTTTTATTTAAAATTATCGATTAGAATTATTCCTTCAATATCTCATTAAATCTGTTACTGTGACTATATAAAAGTCTTTTTGAATATTTTCAGCTTTATATAACACAAATCTTTATCTATCAGACATTCAAACCTGTCATCAAGTAATTATTGTTACTGATACTCAAGTTTTGATATCTCTGATAGCTCATCTTTTTTTTGGTAAATCTGTACGTTCTGTTTTCCTCAATTTGGTGAATCTGTCATCTTGCAATAGTGATAAAAAATTTATGTAATTGCATTTTTTTGAAAAATTGTTAAAAAAATTAATCTTGAATTCGATTATGCGGAACTGTTTTTATTGCAGTGTAAGACACAACGAGAATCAGAACTACAATGGTAATAATAAATACCTTGTTTGTAGGTCTTTATAGCATATTACTTCCAATATTTAGTAAAAGTTAAGATTCCTCTTAAAGAAAACTATACAGAACATTTTTTGATTAATTTGTTTTAGGAAATGCAAAACATCTTGTAATCTATAAAAAATTCATAAGAGATTAAATAATAAAAAATTTAATCTATTCTTCATACTAATCGCAAATACTCTATTTTAAGGATTGTGAGTTTAAATTATGAAAAGTATAGAGTTATAGGCTTATGAATAAAGAATTCAGATTCTTAATTATTGTTTAAATTGATAGTCTTATAGCTGTTATGAAGCCATTAAGTCTGACACCATTATCTATTGAGATTTCCACTATTTTTTTAATCATGTATTTATTAGTACTTTAAAGACATCTGCTGAATTTGAAGCCAGAAGTATCGTCAGAAAGGCTTTAGTCATTAATGCTATGTCACTTCACAATATTATTCATGTTCTTCTTATTTCTCTACTCATCTGGATAAAAGCATGAAGTACATGAATTAATGGAGTAAGGTGTTTATGTTCCCTTGATGTTTATGGACATAACTACACCATCGGTTATCAGGGGAATAATTTTTAGTTCTCTCGCTTCCATAGCTTATTCTGTCTTGCATCAATAATTAATCTTACCAAGATTCAATCATTTTACCTATATGGTTTAAAAAAGACAATTTTTGGTCAAAAGAAACTGAATCTAGCAGAAGGAGAAATATCTATTATGTTCCAATCTGAAAATGCTTCTCTTTAAAAAATAAAAATAGACCTTTAACCGAAACTCTTTGTAAATTTTTCATTAATTCACTAATTTGCATCCAACCTAAAGCCCATATCCAGGTAATAACTATCCAGATAAATGGCACTCTAGCAGGCATTAACAAACCCGTAAAAGCAAAAATTGTAGCAACTATTTGAGTTAATGATGTAGCCAAAATAACCTCTTTGCTGGGCAACAACTTCCACCATCTTTCTTTGGTGTGCGCAACATAAATTAGCATATGACCGGAGATGGTTAACTTTAGAAAATAAATGGTTTGAATTATTTCCCAACGAAGATGTAATAAATTATTCATGATAAAAAATAATATTAAGCTGTTGAGTATTCCTACTGATCCATAAAGAGAACTTAAAACAAATCTTTCTTTGACATTTATTTTGGCCGGATGGTTAGCTGTTTTCACTTTATCAAAAGCTAAAGAAATAATTGGAATATCATTTAATAGCGCAATAATAATAATCTGCAAAGCAGTTAAAGGATAAACCCGATACATTATACCCAAAACAGAAATGGTAAGGATCAAACGATAAGATTCTGAGATGCGATAGAGAGAATAAGTATAAAGTCTTTCAAAAATCTTTCGGCTTTCAATAATTGCATCACGAATTACACCGATTCCTTCAGATAATAAAATTATATCTGCCGTTGCTTTCAAAGCTGTAACCGCATTTTTAACGGCAAATCCTACATTAGCAGATTTAATCGCTGGTAGGTCGTTAATCCCATCTCCACTGGCTGCCACAATAAAAAATGATTTAGCTTTTTGGATTAATTTATGTTTATCTTCCGGCAAAATTTCGGCAAAACCTCCTGTTTTAAGATAAAAATCCGGTTGTATTTGATCCCAGTTCAGTCTATCAAGATCTTCTTTGGTAATAATTTTTCCATCACCTAACTGTAGCTGCCGTGCAATTTTGGAAGCAATAGCTCTATTGTCACCAGTTACCATAGCCACCTTGATCCCGTTGTTTTCCAAAAAATGAACAACTGATTTAGCATCCTCCCGCAATGTATCGGATAAAGCCAACAGACCTACTATTTTCATGTCCTTTTCTTCAGAACTATCAAAAGCTATGGCTACAGCTACAGTTCTGTATCCGTCTTCGGCCAAAGTTTTCACCTCTCGATTAAATTTCTCCTTTGTTTTTTTATCCAGATCACACAAACTTTTAATAATCTGTGGAGCGCCGGAAGAAATTATTATTTTCTTATCTTTAGTTTTGATAATAACCGTAGTTCGTTTTCTTGATGAATCAGCTGGAATAAAATCTATTTTGTAGAATGCCGGAGGCGTAATTTGTAGTGAATAAGATTTCTCTAAAATAGCCTGATCAATAGAGTTGTTACCATCAGATGAGGCAGAGATTGAAGCATACATCAAAACATCATTGTGGGTAAATCCATCATAAGCATAGATGTCGTGGATGGCAATTTTATTTTGAGTTAGAGTTCCTGTCTTATCTGTTAATAGCAAATTAACATTGGACAAATCCTCCAAAGCAGACAAACGTCTGATAATAACACCCTTTTTTGCCAAGTTTAAAACACCAAATTCAATGATTAAAGTCATTACAGTTGGTAGACTAATAGGAATACCAGCAATCACTAAACTTAAATCCAAAGTTACAAGTTCAAGCATGGAAGACTTTCGCAGAATGAAAATAATGCTTAAGATAACAATCGCAATAATGGAGAGTATTGTTAAAAATTTAGATATGCTTAGAATATCTTTTTCCAGTAAACTTTCTCTTCTAATCCTTTCAACTGAAACAATAGTTTTGCCAAAAGTAGTGTTTTTGCCTGTGGAAGTTATTTTAATAGTAGCAATACCGGTAACTAAAAATGAGCCTGAATAAACAAAATCGTGCAGATTTTTGTCTTTAGGTAGCGATTCTCCGGTTAACGCAGCCTCATTAACAGAAGCATGAACTGATTCAATAATTTCTCCATCAGCCGGAATGACTTCTCCTACTGAAAGTTGAATAATGTCACCAGGTACAAGCAATTTTGAATCAATTGAGTGCCAGATGTTATCTCTAAATACTTTGATCTTTTGACCTAGATGTTCGTTTAATTTCTTAATTGCATTATCTGCTTTATTCTCCTGCCAAAGAGATATACCAACATTCAAAACCAGCAAAAAAAGGATAAAGTTGAAATCAAAAATTTTATGTGTATAAAGGGACAGAAAAGCAGCAGCCAGAAGCATTAAAGAAATTGGTGAAATGATTTTTTTTGCCAGTTTGTTAAAAAAGGGAGTCCGTTTCTCCGGTATTTCATTTAAACCCACAATCTTTAGCTTCTTTTCTGCTTCTTTAAAGGTTAGGCCGGAATATTCCATAACATAAAATCACTGTTAATTTTAGTATATACCAAATAAGCTTTACTGAAAACAAAATGTGATTAATCTTTAAGTGATATTGTAAAGTAAATTGGAGGTTAATTTTATGTCTTAAAGTCAGTTAAAAAGATATTCTGAAAATTAATATCCATTGATCGAAGCCTATAAAGAGGAAAAGCTGAAAGAGATTATTATTGCATGACAATACGCTAGCACTATATTTAGTTATTATCAGTTCTATACTTCGCAACTCATTTACTAGGTTTTAGTAATGATGAGTAGTCTGATAAACATCATTAACAATTTTGAAGTAAAAAAGAAATTCTAAGATTGAGGTGAGAAGCGATGTTTCGAGATATTATTTTATTGACAAGTACATACGAATTTATGGAAAATGGGAAGTACTGCAAAATTTTGCTAAAGATCAAAAAGTCTTACGGTATAATTAAATCTTCCTTGATAATCTTCTCAGGGCTAGTAAAGAAAACGTCACAGATACAGCAAAACAAAAACATGTTGATATTTTCAGAAAGACCCTGTGTAAATATTTAAATCTGTTTGTTATAAAATCTTTTAAACCTTGATGAATATTTAATTGAGCCTAAAGAACAAATATGTTGAATGCTAACAAAAGAGGAAAAATCACCAATTTAACTATTGAGGGGAATATATGACCTTGTGAAAGGAAAAGTTAAAGGTATTTTACCCCGATGAATGCAAACAGTAAATTTCAACATGGGATATTGAACTGAGATTACTAGAAGATCATTGGAAAACAAAAAATATCCTGACCTATAAAGTATAAGAATCAGATAAAAAACGTAAATGAATGATGTCAACACTAAGAATATACTATTACAAAAGTAATTAAATAGATTAAACTATTTTGATTCTTTTGGCATACAGAATCTCATCACTTGGTAATACTGAGCACGCATTTGTTTATATTTATCTCAATTGATGATATAAGCGAATTGTCTATTTCAGGATGAACAGGACAAATAACGCAGGCCACGCTGAAGACTTTCTAAAGCGTTTGATATTTTAGTAGGGAAAAATTTTATACATCAGATAAAGTTTAGAATTCAAAGCAGCTCTTAAGAAGTCACGTGAAACACTTTAAATAATTCAGCTATATTTACAGCTAAAGATAATGCCTTTCTTGATAGGTTAACCTACAGTACCGTAAGAATGATTGGCATATTCTGTTAATGAGTTTGATGATATAGGCGAGGCAAACAGACAATTACCAGAAGGTTTGTTTATTCAACAACATTCGTCCATACCAAGTTCTTAACTCCAAAGCTCTCCTAAATTATTGTTAGGAAACTTTCTTCCAAGTGTTACCGTTGTAGTCTGCCAATACAGGTTGTAATCACCTCATTAAATATGATAAAATAATCGTAAAGTCGAAATTCCAGAGAATTTCTCGTAGTCTGTAAAATTTATCGTTGGTCTCAGTCCATTATGAATGAAAGAACAAAATCATCTCAATCAAGATAGATTAACAGTTAAAAAAATAATACGAAGATCAGCTTCAGCTATTGAGGCAATAAGAGGAAGAGTACATATTTCACCTGAAAAGGAAACACAGACAGAACGTTATGAACTGCGTGGTACAAAAATAGAAATTGAATCTCCTAGAACACCAATTGATATACATTTAGGGGATACGCATTTACAAATTATAGATGTGCGTGGTGATCCTCACTTGAGAGCAGATTATCTTCTTATTGATCCCATAGCTTTTGAGTATTCTAATCAAGAAACAGGATACAAAGGTATTAGAGAAGATGAGCCTTTTACTATTGGCAAAAGTAATCATTATAGATTTTATCTCTCAGATAATGTTAGTGAAAACCATCTGAGAATAGATTTAAGAGATTTCAAACTGATAATAGAAGATTTAAACTCAACTAATGGAACAGTTGTTCAATTTGATAAACCCAAACTACCAACCAAAGAACAGATTGCAGCTTTTCCCTCGTCACCTGAAAAAATGCAAGCAATTGCTGAATTCTGTGAATTTATTAAAATACATCATAATCTAATAAAGGATGCTTTAAAAAATGGAGGTAAGCTAGATCATATTTTTTACAGTAATTTCTACAATACTAATATTGACAACCCTACATACACAGCACACGATCCTAATTTACAAAGATTAATAGATGAATATCCTGTTCAAATAAATGGTGTCAAAACATATTTTTCAGATAATCGACAAAGTAGAGGGTTAAAGCTGTGGGAATCTTCTTATTGGCTTTTCTGCAATACCCATGGTGGATACCGTATGAACAAATTTACAAATTATGGAAGACTTTATTTTAATCTCAGACCGGAGTATATCGGACAAATATTTACTCAATCAGCAACAGCATTTCGTGATAGAGGATTACATACACAGATGAAAACTTTTCTCAACCCAACCATAAGAGCATTTAACCGTTTTGATAAAATGATTATTTATTTTGATGCTGATGAAGAAGAAGATGTTTTACAAATTGTCGATGATTTATATCAGAGCAATCAATATGCATTTGATAGCGGTATTCCTCGTTTTACTGTTGCAGTTAGAGATCAAAAAGGCAGAAAAATGACAGGTATTAGTTTTGGCGAAGAACCAGCTTTTACAAAATATCAAGACAAATCATTTGGTATAGTTAGATCTAAAATTCTCGCTGATGTTTATATGAATGCCAATGACAATCATTGGTTGGTTACAAAACCAAGTCCAGATTTTGATTTTGCTTTTTATAAAGCCTGCTTAAAATATTTTGTAGATCCCCAAAATCCTGCATTTAATCTACAAGGAAACCCAGAAAGATTTTCTGAACTAAGAAGGAGATTGAAGTTAAATAAGTAATTTTACGAAGACTAGAATAATAAAAATTTATTAGTAGAAAGAACAAATTTTCTAAATTATTACGCAATTAGTAGATACAAAATTTAAGGACTTGATCTATTAATAACAAAAATATTAAAACCGCTGTGCTCAATGCTAGAATTACTTTGCAACGAAGTTTTTGCTAAAATAGATTTGAGCAAAGTTGTATAGATAATCATTCAACTTCCATTGCTTTCTTATCTTGCATCACATATAATGTTTGATCGCTATTTGCAGATTAAATTTTAACAGCATCTAACTAAGATTTATATGGACAAAATAATTATTAAAGGTGCAAGAGAACATAACCTTAAAAATATCGATTTAGAAATTCCCAAAAACAAATTAATTGTTCTAACTGGTCTTTCAGGAAGTGGTAAATCCTCTCTCGCATTTGACACAATTTACGCTGAAGGACAGCGGCGATACGTTGAGAGTTTATCGTCTTACGCAAGACAGTTTTTGGGTACCATGAAAAAGCCAGATGTAGATCTTATTGAAGGATTATCTCCGGCTATATCTATCGACCAAAAATCTACATCACATAATCCTAGATCAACTGTAGGAACAGTGACAGAAATTTATGATTATTTGCGTCTTTTATTTGCACGCATAGGACACCCCCATTGTCCAAACTGTGGTAGAGAAATTGCCAGACAGTCAAAAGAACAAATTACGGAGACTATACTTAAAATGCAAGATGGGAGAAGACCCTTTGTTCGCGTTCTAATCTTAGCACCTTTAGTAAAAGATAGAAAAGGAGAATATACAGAACTTTTCACATCTCTTAAAAAGAGAGGATACCGTAAAGTCAGGATCGATAGAAAAATATATTCCCTTGATGATCAGATTGTATTAATCAAAACCAACAAACACTCTATTGAGTTAGTTATTGATACTCTGGTGATAGCAAAAGAAACAGATAAGAATCGCTTAGCAACCGATGTTGAACAAGCTCTGCAGTTTGGAAATGGAGAGATGATTGTAAGCATTATTAAGGATTCAACGTTTGATCTGCCTGAATTTCCTAAAGAAATGGAAGACCACCTTTTTTCAGAAAAGTTCGCATGTCCAGTATGTAATATCTCAATCTCTGAGATTGAACCACGAATTTTTTCATTTAATACACCTCATGGGGCTTGCCCAGAATGTTCTGGTATAGGGAGGGTGCTTGTAGTTGATAAGGATTTAGTTTTTAACAATAATCTTACCATCAATGAAGGAGGCATCTTACCATTTTTTAATTTGGGGACGAATGATACGTGGTTTTCAAGAACATTTAGAACATTTTGTGCTGAAAATGCAATTCCACTTGATAAAAAGATTGGAGAGTTGACAGAACAACAAAAAAACTTACTTCTTTATGGCACAGGTGAGAAAGAATACAGTGTAAGAGGAGAAAATAGATGGGGAAGTCAAACAGTAATCCGTGAACCCTTTAGAGGAATTACCTTTGAACTAAGAAGAAGATACTCAGAATCAGAATCTGATTATGTGAAAACTCAAATCGAAAAATTTATGCGCTATGATCTTTGTCCTTCCTGCCAAGGTGCAAGACTTAAAAAAGAGGCACTTTCAGTCACAATTAAAGGTAAATCTATTGTAGATGTCAGTGATATGTCAATAGGGGATGTTTTAGACTTTTTTGAAACCTTGCCTGACTCACTATCAACGCGCGAGAAAGAAATTAGCGAGTTAATTTTGCGAGAGATAATCCAGCGCATAAGATTTCTTAAAGATGTAGGCCTTGAGTACCTAACTCTCTCACGCAGTGCCTCAACTCTTGCAGGGGGGGAAGCACAACGCATTAGATTAGCATCCCAAATAGGTAGCGGTCTCACAGGAGTGCTTTATGTGCTTGATGAACCTTCAATTGGTTTACATCAAAGAGATAATGAAAAACTAATTGAAACTTTAAAAAGACTACGCGATCTTGGAAATACTGTAATTGTTGTCGAACATGATGAAGATACTATGGCAGCATCAGATTATATTTTCGACTTTGGACCCGGAGCAGGAGAATTTGGAGGAGAAATTGTCGCACAAGGTACTTATGAAGAGATTAAGAACAATGCCAATTCTCTGACAGGTCAGTATCTCTCCAAAAAAAAGGTCATAAAAGTTAATACCAGTAAACAAAGTACTATGGAAGAGTCATATTTAACTCTCGTTGGAGCATCTGAACATAATCTGAAAAACATCACAGTTAAATTTCCCCTTCGTAAATTTATCGTAGTAACTGGAGTCTCTGGAAGCGGTAAATCTACTTTAATTAATGATATTCTCTATCATGCACTAATGCAGATTAAAAATCCTTATCATCGACAGAAGCCTGGAAAATTTGTTGACATCTTGGGTTATGAACAAATTAAAAATGTATTTTTAATTGATCAGTCACCTATTGGTAGAACGCCTAGGAGCAACCCAGCAACTTATACAGGTGCATTTACTTATATAAGAGACATCTTTTCTCAAACAAAAGAAGCGCGTCTTCGGGGATATGGACCGGGAAGATTTTCTTTTAATGTTAAAGGTGGACGATGTGAAGCTTGTGAAGGAGAAGGACAGATTAAAATTGAGATGCAGTTTCTACCTGATGTGTATATTACCTGTGAAGTTTGTCAAGGAAAGCAATATAACAACGAAGCATTAGAAATCTTATTTAATGGTAAGAATATAGCTGATGTACTAAATATGAGTGTTCAAGAAGCATTGGATTTTTTCTCTTTTGTTCCGGGACTTGCACATAAACTGCAAACACTTATGGACGTTGGACTTTCTTATATTAAGTTGGGACAACCAGCTCCGACTTTATCAGGCGGAGAAGCACAACGGGTGAAGCTAGCTTCAGAACTTTCAAAGAGAGGTAGAGATGCACTTTATCTGCTTGATGAACCAACAACAGGTCTTCATTTTGCGGATCTTGAAAAACTTCTCTATGTTCTTCGAAAACTTGTAGATCAAGGAAATTCTGTTATTGTTATTGAACACAATCTTGAGGTAATCAAAAATGCTGATCACATAATTGATCTGGGTCCTGAAGGAGGAAAAAAAGGAGGAGAAATTGTCGCACAGGGTACACCTAATCAAATTGCTCAAAATTCCCTTTCTCATACTGGACGTTTTTTAAAACGTATCCTCAGCTAGTCAATTTTGCATATTTTTAATACAATAAGTTTTGGAATATGTAAATTCGATGAAAAAATATTTTTTCTTTTTAATTACTTTTTTGCTATATATTTTATCTCCAAATTTTGTATTTGCATCTGAATATTTCGATCGAGAATACACTGTCTTATATACAGTACAAGAAAATGGCACAACATCCGTACAGATTACTATTACTTTAACCAATAAAACTAGCGATTACTATGCTTCATCGGATACATTGCAAGTGGGATTTGAAAGTATCACCAATGTCAAAGCATCAGATCCTGATGGACCACTTGAACCAAAAATAACAAAAACAGAGGCGGGTAATGAAATAGAGTTAACATTTAACAAAAAAGTTGTTGGAAAAGATAAAAAATTAGTATACAATTTATCCTTTGATACACCTGACATTGCCAAGCATGATGGTAAGATATGGGAGATAAATATTCCCGGTATTGCAAATCCTGAAGAATTTAGCAACTTTACTGCTGAAGTTAGAGTACCTTCAACATTTGGTAAACCTGCTTACATAAAACCATTTCAAAAAGATAATACATTGATCTTCTCAAAAGAACAATTAGGCAAATCTGGTATCTCTATAGCATTTGGAACAGAACAAATATATCAATTTAATCTTACCTATCATCTAAGAAATACAAATGTTTTTCCTATAAGAACGGAAATAGCACTACCTCCCACTACAAATTACCAAGAAGTTGTGATAGATGCAATTAATCCTCATCCTGAAAACGTGATAATTGATAAAGACGGAAATTGGCTTGCTGAGTATATACTTGCTCCTTCACAACGAATTGATGTTACAGCAAGGGGAAGAGTGCGAATATATCGTGAACCAAGACCAGAACCTTTATCAAAAGATGATTTTAAGTTGTACACAAAAGAAAAACCATTTTGGCAATCAAATAATCCAACGATTAAAGAACTCGCACAAAAATTGAAGACACCTCGTGCAATCTATGATTATGTGGTCAGCACGCTTGATTATGATTTTAGTAGGGTAACCCAAAACAAACCTAGACTTGGTGCTTTAAAAGCATTAGAAGAACCCCAATCAGCTGTATGTTTGGAGTTTACCGATCTTTTTATAGCTCTTGCAAGAGCAGCTGGAATTCCTGCAAGAGAGATAAATGGTTATGCTCATACTGAAAATCCTAGACAACGTCCTCTATCACTTGTGCAGGATATTCTTCACGCTTGGCCTGAATATTACGACTTCCAAAGACAAACATGGATCATGGTTGATCCAACATGGGAAAGTACTACAGGAGGGATAGATTATTTCGATGTATTTGATTATGACCATATTACCTTCGTAAGAAAAGGTATTGATAGTCAGTATCCTATACCTCCGGGTGGGTACAAATACTCTGGAGACGAAAAGAAAAAAGACATCTCAATAACTTTTGCAGACAGTTTTTCAAATGATATTCCCAAAATACAAATTGTGCCTATTTTTCCCGACAAAGTATTAGCAGGAGTGGCAATCAACGGTAAAATTCAGGCAATCAACTTGAGTGGAAAACTGTCTGAAGCACAAACTGCATCTGTTACCTCTAAGACTCTTACTCCCTCAATACAAACGATACTCATTCCTCAGTTACCTCCTTTTGGTAAAAAAGAGATTTCGTTTTCTTTTCATAAGACACCATTTTTAAGTCACGGTACACATACTTTTACATTTACTCTTAATAATACTATAATTTTCCATAGTATTAAGGTTTCACCTTTTATGCTAGATAAAAATCAAATTTTTGGAGGTGTTGGAGTTGGAATATTCACGATCATCTTATTCATCATTGCCATCAAAGCCAGGAGTTTACGTTTTTCTTGATAAGAATCACAAGATTTTATATGTTGGGAAGGCAAAAGATCTAAAAGCTCGAGTTTCATCGTATTTTAATTCTCCTTCATCACTTGGTCCTAAGACCGCAACATTAGTAGAAAAAATCAAGTTCATTCGCATAACAGTTGTAGAGTCTGAGATTGAATCTCTTCTGCTTGAAGCTTTTTATATAAAGAAATATAAGCCTAAATATAATGTCAGACTTACAGATAATAAATCATATCCTCTAGTTAGAATCACAATAAATCAAAAATATCCCGCAGTTCTTCTCGCAAGACGAATGGATGATCCAGATTCTTTGTACTTTGGCCCATTTCCCAATCCTTCTGCAGTAAGAATTGTCCTTAAGACTATAAGAAGAATCTTTCCTTTTGTCTCTGTACTAAATCACCCCAAAAGAACATGCCTTTATTATCATCTTGGACTTTGTCCCTGTCCTCCTGTTAATGATTCCCCAGAACTTTATAAGTCATATAAATTGACAATTAAAAGAATAATTAGCATGTTTGAAGGAAACTCAAAAAAACTTATAAAAGAGTTGGAGAAAGAAAGAGATAAAAAAAGCAAAGCTGAAAAATTTGAAGATGCACAAATGCTACAAAAGCAGATTAATGCTCTTTCACTTATTACCCATCCAGTTCACCAACCGTTTGAATACCATATTAACCCAAATTTGACAACAGATCTCAGAACACAGGAAATCAACGAACTTAAAGATATTCTCAATGCTCATGGATATTCCATTACTAAACTTTTGAAAATTGAGTGTTTTGATATCTCTAATATTCAGGGAAAACACGCGACTGGCTCTCAAGTAGTGTTTGTCAATGGTGAGAAAGAAAGTTCTCTTTACAGACGGTATAGAGTAAAAATAGATGGCAAACCTAATGATTTTGCAATGATGAAGGAAGTAATAAGTAGAAGATTTAAAAATAAGCAGTGGGAATATCCTGATCTTGTCATAGTAGATGGGGGAAAAGGACAAATTTCATCAGCTTTAAAAGCAATGCAAGAGTTATCTGTTACTTGCCCTGTAATAGGTCTGGCAAAACGAGAGGAAACTATCATTACGTCAACATTTAAAGAAATTTCTCTACCAAAAAACTCATTAGCACTGAAGCTTATTATGCGTATTCGCGATGAAGCTCATAGATTTGCAATTTTTTATCATAGAAAATTAAGAAGCAAATACGCACTTCAGAGTTAATTGCGAACAATTGTGTAAGTAGTTGGGAAGTAAAGAAATGCAGCTGGGGACTCTTCTAAAAGAAAGCGCTGAAAATCAGCATAAATTTTCTTACGTTTTTGGATATCTATTGTCTTTCTTCCATCCTCCAATAGTTTATCAATTCTTAGGTTATTAAGTTTAGTAATATTTGTTTTGTATCGTTGACTTGAGTGCCAAAGCACATACTGATCCGGATCCTTAGGGATAGTAAAATCTCCAAGATAAACCTGAAAAGATTCAGGAACTGATGATACTTCCTCAATGCGTGTTTGGATACCAATACTTTTCCATGAGTTGGCAATAATCTGAGCATCTTTTCTATAACGCTTAAGTGTTTTAATAGTTAGTTGCAATTTACCACTTGCTGATGCGCTATTTTTTACTGCATCTATAAGTAATTTTGCATGTTCCAGATCTTGGGTAGGCTTTTCTATATCACGGTTATAATAGTAAGA
Organism: Patescibacteria group bacterium; assembly: GCA_026004395.1. NCBI lineage: Bacteria > Patescibacteria group bacterium. Next base: position 531,509 of record BPJB01000001.1, read on the forward strand.
CTTTGGAGAATAAGGAAGGTATGCTCTCTCACCGCCATCAAATGAATTTGGCAGTGCAAAGGTAAGACCACGACGCAGTTTGGTTTCTGACAAAAAACTATCTGACGTGTTGTAAAAAAGGGTGACAAGTCGATTGTAATTTGTTTGTCGAGTAAATTTAACATTTGGAAAAGAAATCAAAGAAGAGTTATGTATGATTGGATCATTAATATCAGTTATTTTTGTTGTTTCGCCAAGCAGAAATGACATTTTTACAGCTTCTTGGTTTGGGTAAAAGATGTAAGTTTGGTTTTTAACTTCTTTATCTGCTGATCTTATGGTAAGTGATGATATAAACTCCCCATTGAGTTCAATATCAGTTACTTTTATTTTTCCAACTCCAATAAGTCCCTTTCTAAAAATGGGACGTGAAACTGTTACCAAAAAAGGGGAGTAAGCATCCTTAAGTTTATAAATTAGAGTATAGTCATCAGGTCTTTCAACTTTCACATCCTCAAATTTATAGTTAATCTTATCGGAGGTAACTTTTTCTCCATTGGAGAATGTTAGATTTTCTTGAAGATAAAAAATATAAGTTTTCCCTCCATCTTCAATTTTCCACGACTTGGCGATATCTGGTCTCACAATACCATTGTTATCTACTTTTGTAAGTCCTCGCGAAAGTTGTGAAGTAAAAAAATATGGTAGAGTATTTAATTGATATGCTCCCACAACTCCTATTCTTTCTTTACGTTGAGGAAGTAAGTGAGAAAAGTAACGGCCTATCGTAATAAGCAGTACAAAGATTAAAAGTCCTGCCAAAAATGACAAAAATAAATTTTTCCCCCATTTTTTTAAATAGGCTTTTAAAAGCCAAATTAATAATCGCTTTCTCACTATGGTCATAGTTTTTTATCGGGGAAGAAGAAGAGCAATTGAGATAATACCAAGAACTATAGCCAAAAATGCTGTAGCATAAACTAAAAATTTTTCAACAGAGTGTTTACTGCGATACATCTCTCCTCCACCACCAAAAACAGGAGAAAGACCTCCTCCTTGAGATTGAAGTAAGATAGTGATTATCAATAAGACAGCAACTATTATTTGAAGTACTTGTAATATTTGTAAAAACACAGATTAATATTATTATATATGTTTTAGGATTAGTTCTGCAAGCTTTTTGGGATCATGATATAAAGGAAATTCTTCATTTACAAGATCTTCCTGCAAAATGTTATATTTACCTTGTAATAAAGTATCATCATCTGGAGTATACTGTACATAATCATAATGATAAGCAGTAGGAATTGGTACTGTATAATTGTTATTAACAATTATTGAATCAAAGGGAAATATTCCCAAATGTTTTTCCACTGCACGGACAAAATCAGATACAGAGTAACCAGTTGTTTCAAAAGGTTTATTGGCTAAATTGATGATAAAAAAATTTTTAACCGGAGTCTTCTTAAGAAAATCAGATATTTCCGGTATAACTAAAACAGGTAAAATTGTGGTATATAAATCTCCCGGACCTGCTATTATCAGGTCTGCATTTTTAAGAGCGTTAATCACTTTACTATTTATTCGTGGGTGTTGAGGAATAAGTCTAATAGAATCAAGAACTCTTTTACCATCATATTTGCCAAGATCTATGGCCTCTTCGCCATGTACTTCAATCCCTTCAATTGTTGTTGCTGAGATTGAAACTGCTTCGTTAGTTGCAGGATAGATATTGCCATGAATTGTAAATAATTGTTGAATTTTTTCTATTGCAGTATCAAAAGATCCTGTAATATCTCTAGCCGCAACCATTATCAAATTTCCCAATTTGTGACCTGCAAGATCATTATCACTCCCATAGCGATCGCCAGGAAAACGATAAGTAAGAAGTTTTTCAATAAATTTTGTTTTGTCATCTGAAAGTGCAGCCATGCATGAGACAATGTCTCCAGGAGGGAAAATGTTGTATTTTCTCCTTAATCTTCCTGATGATCCTCCATCATCAGCCATAGAAACAACTGCTGTAATTTTTTGTGTAAATAATTTAAGTCCTTTTATCAAATTGACTGTGCCAATACCACCGCCAAGACAAACAACGTGTGGCTGTGCTATTTTTCGATAAGCCATCTTATTCCTCCTACTAAAGCAGCCAGAACAATTGCTGAGAGAACGAAAGCAAAAAAAGTATTTAACGAAATAGATGGGATGACAAATCCCAACCATTCAATTCTTGGATATGAAAACGCGTGGACAATTATACCAGGAACAAAAATTGTCAACAAATAGAGAAGTAATGAATTGGTTATTATCGAAAATAATCCAAGAGTAAGAAGATTAAGAGGAAATGAAAGAATATTCAATATTGGCTTGAGGACAAGATAAATTACTGTGAGGACAAAACCGCCAAAAAGAAGAGTCGTAATTCCTCCATGGATTAATACGCCCGGGATGATTTTAGGTAATAAAAACAAAGCCAATACGTGAATAACAGTATTTCTTAAAATACTCTTCATCGGTAAAATGATCGTAGCAAGCAACTGATCAGATGTCAAACAAATATCTACTTGTCAGATAAGGATGTATTGGAGTATTATAGTACAGATATATCCTATTCCATGAACACTATCACATGTCCAAGCTGCGGAAAAGAGGTAGAAATCAGTCAAGCTCTTCGACATCAAATTGAAGATCAATTACTTGCTGATATCAACGAAAAACACAAAAAAGAGCTTGAGATTGTAAAACAACAAGCAGAAGAAATAGCACTCAAAAAAGCTACAGCAACACTCGAACTACAACTTAAAAATGCAGAAAACGAAGCACGCGATACAAAAAAACAAAATCAAGAACTCAAACAGGAACTTCTTAATTTGAGCAAACAACTTCGAGAATTGCAAGAAAGAGACGATAAAAGAGAAATTGAGATGGCAAAACGTCTCCTTCAAGAACGGCAAAAATTACATGATGAGTTAAGCAGATCAATCCACGAAAAAGCAGAACTGGAAAAAATGGAACTTAAAAAACAGCTTGAAGATACAAAGCGCGCTCTTGAAGAAGCTCAGCGAAAAGCCAACCAAACTTCACAACAATTACAAGGAGAGGTGATGGAGTTAAATCTTGAGGAGATATTAAAGGAAACATTTCCAGACGATGTGATTACTCCTGTTGGAAAAGGAATGAGTGGAGCAGATATAAGGCAAATTGTGAAAACCAAACGTGGCTCAGTTTGTGGAGAGATTCTCATAGAAAGCAAAAGAACAAAAATCTGGTCAGATGAATGGATCAGTAAATTAAAGGCGGATATAAGATCACAAAAAGCAAGTGTTGGGATAATCATCACCTCTGCATTACCGAAAGGAATAAAAAGTGATTTTGGATATCTGGATGGAATATACGTCTCATCTTTTAGAAGTTTTTTACCATTTTTGGAGTTAATTCGACAAAAATTAATTGAGGTCGCTTACCAAAAATTCGTATTTGAAAACAAAGAAGAAAAAGCTGATTTTTTGTATGAGTACGTTACAGGGTATGAGTTCAGACAACAAATAGAATCACTGGCTGAGGTATATCAAGAACAAATTGATCAAATTACAAAAGAGAGAGCAGCATTTGAGCGTATCTGGAAAGTAAGAGAATCTCAAGCTAAACGTATTTTGTTAAGCACGACAAATATTTATGGTTCTATGCAAGGCATATTGGGTGGATCTCTGCCAACTCTAAAATCACTGGATACGTTTGAGCTTGACAGTACTACAGATCAAATGCGATTATTAGATAGTGAGAACGATAAGAAATCAACACCCAACGTTTGAACATGAAAAAATTTTGTGGAAGAATGGTTATAATAATGTAGCAGGCATTGATGAGGTAGGCAGGGGTGCATTTGCAGGTCCTCTTGTCGCAGCAGGTGTGATATTTCCCAAGGATTCCTTTATTCTTGAGTCTTTGCTTTCTGATGTTCAAGATTCTAAACTACTTAGCGCATCCAAAAGACAAGTTCTTTCTCAGAAAATTAAAAAATATGCGCTTCAATGGCAAATAGTTACAGTGGATGTTGATTTCATAAATAAATTTGGAGTTGGTAAAGCTACTTCTTTTGCATTTGATGAAATTATTAAGCTATTGAAACCTGATTTTGCTCTACTGGATGCATTTTCTGCACCGTCATTTCCACAAACACTACAAAAACCTCTTATTCGCGGTGATTCACTCTCAATATCAATAGCATCTGCTTCTATTATTGCTAAAGTTTATAGAGATGAACTTATGATCAAATATCATTCTCAATTTCCAGATTATAATTTTAGAACTAACAAAGGATACGGGACTGAACAACATCGCAAATACCTGCGTCAAAAAGGATTATGTCCCTTGCACAGAACGTCTTTTAACCTCTCCCGTTTTATTTAGTGACTCACTTGACATTTATAAACATTTAGTCTTAATATGGAATTAGTGATCTCATCTTTATTATTAAATAAGTCAGATTTAATGAATTGAATTTCTGTACTTAATTGATAAGGGAATTAACCACGAACACTTAGAAGATACAAGGACGGAAGGAGGTGAATAAGAATGAATGCAAAAACATTAGCTTGGTGGCTAGTAATAGTAGGTGCTCTTAACTGGCTTTTAGTAGGACTTGGTGGCCTCGCAGGTGGTGCAGGATGGAATCTGGTTGCACTGCTATTTGGCTCTGTCCCGGTACTTGAGAATCTTGTGTATGTAGTTGTTGGACTATCTGGAGTTTGGTTTGTTTGGGACAAGCTCGGAGGTAAAAAATAATCAGATATCTTTATGAGATTATCTGCGAGCCGTGATCTTTCACGGCTCGTTAAATTCTTTCTCTACAACTATTGCCTCGTAAAACATTTAAAAGATTTAAAATATACTTAAAGAGATAATAGCCGTTTTACTCGTTCATCTACTGGAGGGTGAGTAGAAAAAAGATTCAACAGTGTTCCACCAACTCCACCAATAGGATTATCAATATAAAGTGATGAATAAGCTGGATTGATATGCATAGGTGATTTCTTGGTTGATGCATGAATTGCTAGAAGAGCATTAGCTAGAGGTTTTCCATCTCCTATAGTTTTAGCGCCTGCTTCATCTGCACCAAATTCACGCTGTCTTGATATTGCTAATTGAATAATAGATGCTGCAATAGGTATAAGGAGTGCAATTAAAAGACCGACTATTCCTGCACTTCGATTTTCCTCATTATTATTCCTGCCAAATCCGCCGTAAAGTCCCATGTTAGCAATGAATGAGATTGAGCTAGCAAGAACTGCAGCAATTGAGGATATAAGAATATCTCTGTTTTTGACATGAGCCAGCTCATGGGCAAGAACACCCCTGAGCTCTTCTTTGGAAAGCACATCAAGTATCCCTTCTGTTACCGCAACTGATGCATGATTTGGATCTCTACCTGTAGCAAATGCGTTTGCTTGTTTAGTAGGTACAATATAGAGCTTGGGCATAGGAATATTCATTTTGCGTGTTAGTTCTTCAATAATTTGATAAAGCTCTGGGGCTTCTGATTTTTTTAATGGTTTTGCACCACTTGCTGCAAGAGCTAGACGATCAGAAAAAAAATAGGCAGAACCATTGACAATAAGTGAGAATATAAATGCAAATAATATACCATCTCTACCGCCAACTAAACCTCCAACGGTAATAAAAAGTACGCTTAGAATACCAAGAAGTAAAATTGTTTTAACATAATTTTGCATACTAAAATTTTATCATATATAGTCAAGAAGCAATAGTTGGAAGCTTGGGAAATTTTTATAAATTACCAATAGACTTCAAGGTTTAATAATTTTCACTTGGAAAATATCAGATAAATAGATCATATTTATCTTAAATGTTTTAAAAGAAACTTTCTTAATTAGAGAGTTGCTTCTTATTAGTTTAATGAATTTAAATAATCTTCTGACAATATATTAGAAAGTGCTAATATATTATTATGAATATAATTCTTTCTGCATTATGCAACCCTACTAGATTACAACTTATCCAATGTATCTCCCAAAAACCCAAAAGTGTTAGTGAGATGATTTCAATTTGCGGACTTTCTCAATCAGCAGTATCACAACATTTAGCGAAATTGCGTCGAGCTGGTCTTGTCATAACAGAAAAAAAAGGAAAAACCGTTTATTACCATTTGGCATATCCACAATTAGGAGATCTTTCCTCTAAGTTGCAAAGATTTATTCAGGAGGTGGGAATGTGGGTAAGCAAAAAATAAAACATGTTAAATTGTATGCAACATTAAGTTGTCCATACTGCAAAATGGAGAAAGCCTGGCTTGATGAGAAAAAATCAAACATGAAATAGTTTTCGTAGATTTAAATCCTATAGAAGCTGAAAAGATGGTCTTAAAAACAGGTCAAATGGGTGTTCCGGTAACCGAAATTCAGTTTGAAGACTCTAATCCAGAATACATTGTTGGTTTTGATGTACCAAGACTTTCACAAGTGTTAGGTATTGTATAAATTATGTTTGGAAATGGAGAAAATATTCCCTCAGTAGAGGTAGAAGAAGTAAAACAGGCTCTAGATGCTAATAAAGACGTTATACTTCTTGACGTAAGAACGGAAGCAGAGTACCAAAAAGGCATCTTAATCACAGCATTCATTTGCCTCTTACTATGCATTTGAAAACGCAGAAAAATTCTCAGAGACAAAAAATAAATTATTTATATTTATTGCCTCAGCGGTTCACGCAGTATTTATGCAACTAAGAACTTGCGTAAGATGGGATATGAAAATGCATTAAAATATAAATCTCATAGATCAATGTAATTAGGTATTAGATCAATGAAAGTTTTCTGTGTTACAATAAGTAGTATGAAAGTTGCTAAACTTGGAGATCTCGAAAAAAAAGTAATGGATATTGTCTGGGAAAAGAAAAAATGCACTACACGTGATGTAGTACAGAATCTAAAAACCAATAGACACTTAGCATATACAACTGTTGCGACAATACTCCAGCGACTTTGGCATAAAGGACTTGTTATCAGAAAGGAAAGTAAAACAGGCTATATCTACTCTCCGAAAGTTTCTAAAGACAGATACAGCAAGAGTATCGCTCAATCATTTTTGAAAAGCTTCATCAACTCATATGGAGATACTGCAATTGCTTCATTTGTTGATAGCATAGAAAAGCTTCCGAATGCAAAACGAAACTATTTTTTAAAGCTGCTGGAAGAACATGGTAAAAATAAATAAAAATCTTGCTCTATTTGGAGGTTTACTTCTTTTTCTAGGAACACTTCTTGCTTTTATATTGAAAAAAATTTTTCCGTTCATAGATCATGTGTCATATTATTGTCAAACTCTTCTTAATTCTCAGATGAATCCCATTCCTTATTACTTAAGTATTATTCCTATCTTGGGTCTTTTTTTAATTCTAGCGATTGCTATTTTTAAATTTTTGATTTTAATTGCAAAAGTTGAATACTTAAAACATACACTCAAAGTTAAAATAACTGTGAAAAAATCAATCAGTAATCTTATAAAGGATCTTAATTTGGAAGAAAAAACAATAGTTATAAAAACTAATGAAAAATTTGCTTATTGCCTAGGGATAAAAAGCCCAAAAATTTATATCTCAACAGGGATCATTTCACGCTTGTCACAAAAAGAGCTAGAAGCAGTATTGCGACATGAGCAATATCATATAGAAAACCACGATACGTTTACCATGATTATTGCTTCTGTTGTCCATTCTCTCTTTCCCTTTTTTCCAATCCTTGACGATCTAATCAAAAAGTATCGAATAGAACGGGAAATAAGAGCAGATAAATTCGCCATTCAACATTTAGGAGAGTCATCCGCACTAATATCAGCACTGAAAAAATTACTCACATTTCCAACAACTGGTAACACTCTAATGACAGCAATAGCCGATCAAGATACACTTGAACCAAGAATCTTTTCTTTGATTAAGAGAAAAGATGTAAAATATCCCTTTCGCTTAAGAAATATCTTCATTACTATTTTTTCTTCATTAGTTATTTTTGTATTCACAGTCTCACCGGTTCAAGCTCAGGAAATTCATCATGATGAACACGATTTACTTTTGATCTGCACTAATACCTCATGTATGAACTCCTGTATAAATAATGACAACCTAGATAAGTTCTATTCTGAGATTCTAAAAAAATAATTACCATCATTTTTTTACAGTTGCAATTTTATCAATTGTCTACTACAATTTGTAGTATATGATTTCTAACAACGACAATATAAAAAATATAAAAATTATCAAAAAAAATAACACAATCAAAACAAAAAATGATTTAACTGGGAAACATCTTCCACATGAAAAGTCAGATGATTATATTTATATATCCCTCTCTAGAAAAAGTATTCTTTTTTTCTTGCTTATACCTTTTATACTTCTTACAATAGTACTTTCTTTCAACTATTTGTTAACCCCAGAGTTAAAGCAAAATTTTTTGGAGAATTCAGCTGTCTGGTTGCATGAAAAACCATTAATAAAAAAATATATCCCTGCAAAGTGGTTGCCTAAAGATTACATTCTCAATCAAGTACTTCCAGAAAAAGGCTACCAAACAAAACTTTCTTTTGGCAATATTGGTCTGAAGATGGTACAAGCTGGGGTAATTGATATACAAAAATTGGAGGAAATCTATAAAAATAGAGGTGGAATTCCAAAGGAGATGAAAAAACTCCTTACTGAACCATCCAATATACCTATTTTAGTCACAAAAGAAAATAGTGTCTGGCTTATTAATATTCTCTGGCCATTAGGTCTTTCCAACAGAATGCTTCTCAATGAGCAAAGTCCAATTTCTGGAGAAAACGTTGGCAACTACGCATCAACAGGAGGATGGACACTGGGAAAAGAGCAGAATGGTGGAGTGTATTTCAATAAATTACGACTTATAGAATTATCTTCTGAACAAGAAAAACGTGTTGTTGCGATTGCTGAAAGTATTTATCGCCCTTGCTGCAACAATTCTTCTTTCTTTCAAGATTGTAATCACGGTTCGGCAGCCTTAGGGCTTATTGAATTAGGAGTTGCTCAAGGATTAACGGATGAAGAGATATATAAAACAGTACTTGTATTTAATTCTTACTGGTTTCCACAAAACTACACTGAAATGGCTTTTTACTTTCAGCATGCAAAAAATAAGGTCTGGAATGAGATTGACCCCAAAATGATACTTTCTAAAGAATATTCGAGTCTTAGTGGATGGATGACAAATATTCATACACCTGCACAAAATATCCCAGGACTTATTCCACCAACAGAAAGTGGAGGAGGCTGCTCTGTCTAAACTCTTGCAGAAAATTAGGCATCACTGATATACTACAATTTGTAGTATTGACATTACATATTTACTATGACAGTAGAACAAAAGATTATTGGAGGTATTAGTCTTTTAACACTTGGTATTTTAGGAGGTGCAGTTTTTTTGTTATCAGGCAGTAGCAGTAATGTAAAATCGTCTATCCCTAAAGAACAAATAGTTGCAGAAAACGGTATCCACTGGCACCCAAGGCTCTTAATATCTATCAAAGGTCAAAGACAAGAGATTCCTGCAAATATTGGAATTGGTGCTGTACATCAAAAAATTCATACCCACCCAGAAGATAACAAAGAAGGTGTAATCCATATGGAAATGCAGGGTATTGTTACTAAAGATGAAACTAAGTTAGGTAATTTCTTTAAAATTTGGGGGAAGGAATTTAATTCAAATCAGATCTTCGATAAAAAAAATGGCAAAGAAGGTAAGTTAAAAATGTTAGTAAATGGAAAAGAAAATAACAGTTTTGAAAATTATCAAATGCGTGACAAAGATCTAATTGAGATTATCTATGAATGATTAATTAAAGATACTAGCTAAGCGTATTCGTTCAAAATGCAAAAAATATTTATCTCAATTGCTATAGGTGTTGTTCTTTTGGGAACAGCTTTCTATTTCAATTTAAATCCTCAAAGTCAAAGATTGATTAAAATTGATGAATATTCAAAAGATACAAGCAATTATCCTGATGCAAAACAACCTGAAATTGTTGAATTACAGAATGGAGATTCGTATAACTTAACAGCAGGCATTGTAAAGAAAAAGATTAATGGAGTTTATATAAAAATGCTTGCGTATAATGGTTCAATTCCTGCTCCTCTGATCAAAGTTCCACAAAATGCTGAGAGTACCATCAATTTTAAAAACCAAACAGACTTTGTTACTACCTTACACTCACATGGTGTTAGACTTGCCAACCGATTTGACGGCGTACCTGACATCACTCAAAAAGCTATTAAACCCGGAAGAACATTTACCTACAAAATCAATTTTCCAGATCCAGGCGTCTATTGGTATCATCCTCATCTAAGAGAAGATTACGCACAAGATCTGGGACTCTATGGCAATTTTATTGTCGAACCGGCGAACAAAACTACTGGGCAGAGGTGGATCGTGAGGTGGCACTATTCTTAGACGATATTCTAATCCAAAATGGATATCAATTGGCTATTTCAAAAAGGCGATAAAGTAAAAATAAAAATCTTTAATGACCCTAATTTATTCCAACGATGCAACATCCTATAGATATTCATGGACAGAGATTTTTTGGTAACCAGTATTAATGGGATATCAAATCAAAATCTTTTTTGGAAAGATACTGTGCTTGTTCAAACTGGTGATACTGTCGAACTTCTCGTTGATATGGCTAATCCCGGTGAATGGTTGATCCATTGTCATATTCCAGAACATATGGAGGCTGGAATGATGCTGAATTTTAAGGTAATGTAGAGTTAACTCTAGACTAAATTAGCTATCTAAAATATTTATTTAAAACTTTCAAAGAGCACAGCACATCGAATTGATAACTATAATCCATAATTTATTTATATTGGTAATATGATGTCATAGACTGTATTATTACAAATATATTCTAAGCAAGATAACAATATAAATACTAACATGAATGTTTTACGAGAGAGAGAAACAGATTAATATGCTTGACGTCTATTCTACATACTGTAGTAAATAACACTTATATTATGTAAAATAAAGTTATGAAGGAAAAAATGAGTCATAAAATTTATACCTGCACCATGCATAAGAAAATCCATTCAGATAAGATGGGTAATTGTCCAAAGTGCGGGATGAATCTTATTGAAGCAAAAATCAAAATGGATCATAGCAAAATGAATCATGAAGAGATGAAGCATGATGAACATGTCATGCACACTAAGAAACCCATATCTGAGATGTCTTTTTGGGAGAAATTTAAGATGAGTATGACGATGACCATGGGTATGGAACACACAGGTGTTGCAGGAGAAGAAATGGCTAAGCTCATGGAAAAGGATATACGTAATAAATTTTTTGTAGCATTAATCCTCACAATTCCTATCATTGCTTATTCACCGCTTGGAGTAAATCTTCTTAGGCTGCAACTGCCAACACCAATACCTGCCAACTGGATTATGTTTATTTTGGCAACACCAGTCTTTTTCTATTCGGGGTGGATCTTCCTTTACTCAACATATAAGGCTTTACAAGCAAAGACACTCAATATGGCAGTTCTTATTGCTGTTGGCATCACAGCATCTTATGTATTTAGCGTTGTCTTGACACTTATGGGAAGCGATGAGTCATTTTATGAAGCCAGCGCAATGCTTACTACTTTTGTTTTGTTTGGCCACTGGATGGAAATGAAATCTCGAAGAGGTACTACAGAAGCACTGCAAGCTTTATTCAACTTAGTTCCTCCGCAAGCTCGTCTTTTGAAAAACGGAAAAGAAGAAATAGTTCCAACCTCTCAAATCAAGCTTGGCGACATTATCATCTTAAAACCGGGTGATAAAGTACCAGTTGATGGAGAAATTATAGAAGGAGAAACAAGCATTGATGAATCACTTGTAACAGGCGAGTCTATTCCAGTCGCAAAGAAAAAAGGTGATCAAGTCATTGGGGGATCTATAAATATATCTGGATCAGTCAAATTTAAAGCAACTAGAGTAGGAAAGGACACAGCACTTGCCCAGATTATAAGAATGGTAGAGATCGCTCAAAGTTCAAAAGCTCCAGGACAGAAAATTGCTGATAGATTTGCAAAATATTTAGTTATCGTGGCAATAGGTGGAGGGCTAATTACTTTTGCTGTATGGTTTTTGATCATTGGCCAACCACTGATGTTCTCTCTTACTTTCGCAATCTCAACTGTTGTTATCGCTTGTCCAGACGCTTTAGGTCTTGCAACCCCTACGGCTGTTGCAGTTGGTACTGGACTTGGCGCAAAGCACAATATTCTAATTAAAGATGCTCCCACCCTTGAGCAAGTATCAAAGATACAGACAGTAGTACTGGATAAAACAGGAACTCTCACAGAAGGAAAACCAAAAATTACTGATATTATCACACTCAATGAATTAACAGAAAATGAAGTATTAAGACTGGTTGCCGCAGCAGAAGCCAAATCAAGCCACCCTTTAAGCAAAGCTGTTCTTGAAGAAGTTGCCAAAAGAAAAATCAAGATACAAAAGGATGTTAAGAATTTTCACAATATTGCAGGACACGGCGTTGAAGCTATAGTTGAGGATAAACATATCTTGGTGGGTACTGCCAAGCTGATGCGAGATCGTAGCATTAGTGTTGCTCACTTTAAAAAAGATATGGATAGACTGCTAGCTGATGGAAAAACACTTATGTTTGTAGCCATTGAAAAGAGAGTTGTTGCATTGATTGCTGCAGCTGATCCTATTAAACCGACTGCCAAAAAAGCTATAGATCGCATGAAAGAACTCGGTCTTGAAGTAGTGATGATCACAGGAGACAACAAAAAAACAGCTGAGGCTATTGGCAAACAGCTTGGTATTGAGAGAATCTTTGCTGAAGTGCTCCCTGAAGAGAAAGCAAGATATATCAAGAAATTACAAGATCAGGGAAAATTTGTAGCAATGGTAGGAGATGGGGTGAATGATGCACCGGCTCTTGCTCAAGCAGATATAGGTATCGCTATTGGCGCTGGAACAGATGTTGCCATAGAGACAGCAAAAGTCGTGCTAATGAAATCCGATCCTGCGGATGTGGTGCGAGCAATCAAACTCTCTAAAGCAACAGTACGCAAAATGAAGCAAAATCTTTTCTGGGCATCAATTTATAATTTACTTGCTATTCCCATAGCAGCTGGTGTATTATATCCCAAATTTGGTATCGAGCTTCGTCCAGAGTTTGCTGCCTTACTCATGAGTCTCTCCTCAATAATTGTGGCAACAAATGCTGTACTTCTAAACAGAGCAGAAAATGACCTTCTAAGTATATGAATTACTCTCTTTCAATCTCAAATACGCTTTTTATTCTGTATTTCAATATCTTAAAAAAATCTCAAGAAGATTATTATTTTCGCAAAAGTACCCATGAATCCAAAATACTGTAATTTTTGTTTATTAGTTAATTATAGGGTAGAGAATAATTTTTGTTTTATTGGTTATCTAAAATTGCTCTGGAAACAGTATCGTGATCAAAATGGCGAATTTTTTATAAAAATTAATCAGCTCAAATTGTGCAACTTCTGCCTTTTTGTATGTTAATTTTTTTAAATCAACATATTATTCATGTTCTTCGAAATGTTCTTCAGAAAAACTGGTATCTTTTTTAGATTGTTGATCTGTGGACCATTTAAATGGATCTAGTGGATGAATGTTTCTTAATAACATTAATTATTTTTTTCTTAATTCGATTAATTCTTCCAGAGGATAAAATTTCTCTCTGCTCTTAATTTTAGTCTTCTTTGTGTCATATATATCTCTACCAGTGCTCAATTTTATTCCCATATATTGGCTTCCGCCATCACCAACAAATACAGAACGATGAGGTCTGCTGTTAGGTCCATCATGTTCTTTTACTCTAAAAAAACTACGTATTTGTTCTAATCTTACTTTAAAGCGTTCATACATAATTTACTTATTTTAACAATAATAACAAAATAATGCAAATTTTTAAATTGGACATTCAAAATCCAAAACATTCAAAGAGTAAAGTAATCAAGTGAAATAAACTATAATCCAATACAAACTCAGGGTCTGTTCTAATAATGGCAGGAAGGATAAGATTAGAAGAGGAGATACTATAACAACAAATATTCTTTATAGATGTGGATCTATAACATTAATCAAATCTCCATCATACCCTACATAAAATTTTTCCCGATCAGTTTTCTTTCTAATTTTGCGAATAACTTTATCTACATCCTTAACTTTTTTATAAAATTCGAATTTATAAATTGTGAAGTACATATTAATTTCATATCCTACGTATTTTAACGGTATATTTAGAGAAGCAAACAGGCCTTCCATGTATTGAGCTTTATACCGTATTATCATTGTTAGAGGATAGCAAATTCTATTTGGAAAAATATAATTAAGCGGGATAAATTGTGTTAACCAATCAAGAAAATCGATAATATAATCTCTCAACTTAATTAAATTCAAAATTATGAAAGAATGGGGGGTAATATAGAGTTCTTTTGGAGTAACCTGTCTTGTTACTACAAGCTTAAAAATTCTCACTACCTCTTTTTTTAGAATAACAACCTCTCTTTTTAGAATAATAATCTTTCTTTTTAGAGTAACAAAAAAACGATAAGTTACAATAGTTAAAAGTATAGGCAAATACAAAACCCAAATAGTAACAGAAACCAAAAAAACAATGAGTGTAATTATTGTATAATTATCATCAAACTTAAATATTCCTATAAGAGGTAGAAAAAATAAAAGAAAATACGCTAAAAATGTATATTTAAAAATAGATGCAAGACCCCAAATTCCCCAGCAATTTTTATTGAAGTAATCACTATATTTTTTCCAAAGTACCAATGCCCATTTGTAAAATTTTGCAAATTGTATATTTTCCTGCATATTGTATTTTCCTATACATTTGTATTTATAAATCATGTTTTAATTCACAAATACTACAATACGCACATGCACCATAACTATCAAAATTTTACCCTCAATTATTTTCCATAAATCTTGTCTTCAATCTAATTGTCATCTAGTCGTAGGGATGGCATTTAATATCAAAGCTCAAACTGTACTGATAAAAGCTACTGGCTTTATAAACCGATAATGCACAAAATAGCAAAGATCTAAAGCATTAAAATCATTTTTCCCAAAATTCATTCGTAAATCTTTATCTGATATTTTAATATCAATATAGCTCACTTTTTTTAGCACTGCAAACCTTGTAATCAAACACAATCAGCCTTTCCATTAAATAAAATCAAATACTACAGTGAAAATAAGAAAATTAATAAATTTATTTTGCATTGAATGTCTGTAAAAGTATTTCGCCATTTATACATATAAATGTGCATGTAGGTAATTAGAGTCAATTTCTTCCTGATGGATTAAATAACAAGTAGTCCATTTTTACGATGTAGTCAATTTTTTTAGTCGAATATTTCTATCATCTTTATTATTTATTTTAAATTATTTACTAAAGAATGGAAAAGGATGTGATTTTTATGCCAGCGAAGATCACATACTATCAATATAAAAATTGATTGATTTTTTCAGCAAAATCAACAAAATTATCAAACCAATATTTCTTCTGTGGTTCGGGCACCGGAGCAATTCCGCCGCGAGCAGGCATAAGCAATAACTTTACATTAATGGTAAATCCATTGTATAAAAAATCTCTGCTTTGTTTTTGTCCATTCTCTTCAATTTCAAATATTCTTGAATACCCATCAATCTTTCTGTAGCCGTCAGAGTGTTCTGTCCCTTTCGGATCAACGAACAAAATTAGATATCGTTTGCATTTTTGCGCCCAAAAGATAAAGTCTGGTTTGAAATTTGACATCTTTTTAGGCTCCTTCGGGTTATAATAAGGAATGAAAACTTCGTCCAGTGTTTGGTCAAGTTTTGAAAACATCCACCAATCAAATTGTGAAAAAATGTTTTTCGGTTGAGTAAGATATTCTTCCAGTTGCTCGATAAATCTTACCTCGCTATCAACATTAATAATATGATTAAGATAATCAATTTTCTCGTCTTCTGAAAGTATCACTGGAATATAGTAATGATTAGCCAGATACCTAATTTTTATTTTTTTGCCGTTAACTTCATATTTTCCAGCTTCTTCAAATAACTTCAGTTGTTTACCATACTCTTCAGGAGGAATTTTTCCATAATTCTTGTCTAATTCTTTTTTCTTTTCAGGATAGTACCTTATAAAATCAATCTTTTTTCTGATTTCCTCATATTTGTCGCCATCACTAAGCCTAATCATTTTAAAATGAACGATTTCATTTTCTAATTCTTTAAACTTATCCAACTCTTTGCTCTTAATTCCCAGATAATCAAGAATTCGCCCAAGAATTAACTCCGGCTCAAAGAGTGAGTTTCTCTCGCTAAAATCGTAGTATCGCTCTATTTCCGCAAAACTTTCTCTTGCTTTCTTTAAAACTTTCACTTCGCAATCGTATTTCGCTACAGCGACTTTATCGTCCAAAAATTCGTAGAAACGTGAAGTTATATCTAAATCTTCAGGGCTGACAGGGTATTTTTGTATATCTTTTTCCTCGGCAAAATTCTCTCAGCGGTTTTATAAACCGGCACCAAGAGAAGAT
The DNA here is from genome assembly GCA_026004395.1 of Patescibacteria group bacterium. Lineage (NCBI taxonomy): Bacteria > Patescibacteria group bacterium. Next base: position 548,104 of record BPJB01000001.1, read on the forward strand.
GTTTTTGCGCTTCGGGATTTAATATAAACGCTTCGCCCAAACTCTTGTCTTGTTTTTCTTCTTTTAGTGTTTTGATTATTTCTTTCAGGTTTTCGGCATTAGTGCCAAAAACAATTAAGCTTTCAATTGGCAGAATCAAATCCTTAACTTTCTCAAATAATTGTTCATTTATAACTTTAGCGTTTAGCAAATTTTGGAATCGCTTTCTTTGATATTTCAGCGGCTCTATTCGGACACCTCTGCCAACTGACTGCAAAACAAATTTTTCAAAACTGCTAATTTTTTCTTTGTTATTGATTCCTTTCCTGTCTTGTATGCGAAAACAGTCATATTATCCAAGCAATATTTGTTAGAGTAATTGGTGTGTATAAAAAATTGATTTTTAGGCTTCAAGATTGTTTTAACAAAATCTCAGCAAGTCATCTTTGGAGGTATAGCAAAAAAGTCTCTTGCATTACGTGTATTTACTAGTGAGCCCAGAGGGATTCGAACCCCCAACCAATGCCTTAAGAGGGCACTGCTCTACCGTTGAGCTATGGGCCCAAAAAAATTATTTTTTGTACGCCCGAAGGGAATCGAACCCCCAACCTGATGGTCCGAAGCCATCCGCTCTATCCGTTGAGCTACGGGCGCACGCTACAACTGCATTTTAACAAACTGCCTAATTTAATTCAATGAAAGTACGTTTTGATCTAAAAAGATATTTTTGGAAAACATAAATATATTTGTTACAATATAAACATCAATTAACACGCGACTCACTACACATGGAAAAAATTAAAAAAATAATTAAAAATCTAAGATATTCATACAGATCACTACCATCCAAAAAACAATATATTGAATTCTTTACAGCGCTTCTTACTATTCCAGTGCTACTCACTGTTATCATCCTCAACTTGTCAAATTTAAAAAATTCTAATAAACCTCCATCATCTCAAGCAAAGGAAGAAAGTAAACCAATTATTGTTACCGTACCTGTTGAAAAAAACAGACAAGTTAGCGAAGAAAAACCTTCACCTACACAAGAAATATGTAAAAAAGAAATTGGTCCAGTGAACATTGTTTCACCAGAAGAGAACGAAACTGTAACTGACAATCCCGTGATTATTTCAGTTGATTATGATCAAGATACGTACTGTGCAATTGTCTGGGCGTATCGAGTGAACAATGGAAGATATTCTGAATATGACAACAAATCTATAGCTCTTTATAACCCTCCAAAAGGAAAGATTACTGTTGACCTCAAAATAAAAAGTGTCGTAACTGGTGAGGAAAAGATTTTAACAAGAAACTTTTACTATGCTTCAGAATCATCAAATTCCGACCAGTCAATCACACCTACAGCTTCTCCTTCAGCGAGATAAAGTTACTTACATGAAGAATAAGTCATTAACATTATTAAAATTTTTATTGGGATGGCCATTCTCAATCGTTGCCCTTTTTTTTATCTTCAAAACATTTCTACCTAAACTCAATGAAGTACAGTCACATATTTCACAGATTAATATCTTTCTTCTAACTTTAGGACTTCTTTTATTTGTTGGATATTATTACCTACGAAGCTTTCTCTGGTACAAAATACTTGTATTTTTTGGATATCAGTTGGATGTCAGACACTCTCTTTTTCTTTGGTCCTCTGCTCAGCTAAGACGCTATATACCAGGAAATATTTGGGGATTTTTGAGTGTCACACTTGGATTTGAGGCAAAAAACGTAAAAAAACGAGATGTTGCCAAAGCAATCCTCATTGAATCAGAACTTGTTGTCTTGACAGCACTCTTGCTTTCACTTTTAGCTCTTAAGTTTTTTTTGGCAAAAATTTTTACATTTAATATTACAGATGAAAATTTTTACAGGCTGATTTTGATTGGACTAGGTATTATTATTGTTGGATACGTGTTAAGCCCTATTATAATCAAAAAAATTCATCACAAATATCTTGCAAAACTACAATATCTTTTACCACCATTTACATATGACAAAACACTTTTTCTTTTCTTAATTATGCTTGTGTCTTATTTGTTATTAGGAGCTGGTTACTATTTCACATTAAGCTCAGTTATTCCTCTCCCTCCATCAGATTTTTTTGTTCTTATTGGTATTTTTATTAGTAGTCTTTTAATCGGATATCTTTCATTAATTACTCCAACAGGATTAGGTGTTAGAGAGGGAGCAATAGCATTTAGTCTATCTTATTTTGTTTCATTGCCATTAGCTGGATTTGCAGCTCTATTTGGAAGAATTATTCTAGTTTTTGCTGAGTTAGTTTTTGTTGGGATATCTTTTATCCTAGCTAAAACAAAAAATGACCGAATTCTAAACACACTAAAGTTTATAACTAAATATCCGTATGAAATAAGTCTTTCTTTACTATTTGCCGCCTATACAGTATATTTTTCGACAATAAGCATCTTACGTTATGAGCATTATTACACTGGACGGTTTGATCTTGGCAATATGGCACAAACAGTCTGGAATACTCTACATGGAAGAGTTTTTGAGTTCACCAATCCCGATGGCACAGAAATAGTATCCCGACTTGCATTTCATGCTGATTTTTTGCTTATTCTTTTAACACCATTCTATCTGATCTGGGAAGATCCTCGCATGCTTCTTCTAATACAAACAATTGTTGTTGCTGCAGGCGCATTTTTTGTATATGCAATTGCCAACAAAATTCTTAATAATAAAGCACTAGCATTGACATTTGCTTTTATTTATTTAATTAACCCAAGTGTCCAAAGAGCCACTATCTATGATTTTCATGCAGTTACATTAGCAACAACATTTCTTCTTGGTGCATTTTATTTCTTGTATAAAAAACAATATGTTTTCTTTATTCTTTTTGCCTTCCTTGCTGGAATAACTAAAGAGCAAATTTGGGCAATTATCGCTCTTTTTGGTTTATACATATTTCTAATTCAGAAAGAAAAAAAACTTGGTATTGCTGTTTTTTTTATCTCATCTTTTTTATTTTATTTTCTCATCTGGCACGCAATACCTTCTGCATCAGATGGTAGCCACTTTGCTCTCTCTTATTATTCAGAAGCAGGAGAGATAGATAGCCCCTCACAGCTTTTAAAACAATTACTAATCAATCCTGCTAAAACATATTCTTTATTGACAGATCAATCCCGTATAAACTATCTTCATTCTTTATTTAAACCTCTTGGATACCTCTCCCTATTTTCACCTTTGTATCTTATCTTTGCACTTCCAGATTTAGCTATAAACTTACTTAGTCGAAAACCCCACCTTTATCAAATATACTATCAATATACATCAGCTATCACTCCTTTTCTTTTTATAGCGGCTATATTTACAGTTGCTTTTATTAAGAAAAAATGGCAAATAATACCTAATGCAGTAATTATTGTCTATTCTTTATTATTGAGCATATATAGCGCATACCTTTATGGTCCTTTGCCTGGCAGTAGAGAACCAAATCTTGATATGTTAACCAAACCTTTTGCCAACAAAAAAAATGTAGACGCATTTCTAGCATCGATCCCTGTCACTGCAAGTGTATCCGCAAGTAATAGCATCGGTTCACATCTGGCTCATAGAAGATATTTATATACCCTACCTCAAGGTTGGGACCAGGCAGATTATGTTATATTTAATCTAGATGATCCAAATGCTACACCATCTCTAAATGCACATAAAGCAATGCTAATCGAGCTATTACAAAGAGGCTATATCAAAATTTATGATGATGGAAAGATCTTTGGTTTGAAGAAAAACTCCTTTATCAAATTTTGATATATTAGTAAAAACAACATGTTTACCGTTATTAAAGCAACAGGAGAGAAAGAACCATTCTCAGAAGAAAAAGTACTTAGTTCAATTAAAAGAGCAGGAGTTCCCGATTCATTACAAAAATTTGTGTTAGATAAAGTTAAAAAAAGCCTCTATGACAATATTCCAACATCAGAGATCTATGAAATAATCATCCGCACTCTTTCTGAATCAGAACAACCCTACAGCAGAGCTCGCTATAGCCTTAAACAAGCAATTATGATGCTTGGTCCAACAGGATATCCTTTCGAGGATTTTGTTGCCAAAGTCCTATCTGAGCATGGATACAAAACAAAAACTCGACAAATACTATCAGGTAAATGTGTTACACATGAAGTTGATATTATCGCTGAGAAAAATGGAAAGAGGATAATGGTAGAAGCTAAATTTCATAATAACTCAGGAACACGATCCGATGTACATGTCGCCCTCTATGTAAAAGCAAGATTTGATGATCTAAAAGATAGATATGAATTTAACGAAGGATGGATCGTCACCAATACCAAATCAACTATTGATGCCAATGCATATGCAGAGTGCTCTGGAATGAAAATTATCAGCTGGAATTATCCTCAAGGAGAAAGTCTTCGAGAACTTGTTGAAGCATCGCATCTTCATCCAATTACGATGTTAACAACACTTTCTACATCGCAAAAATTAAAACTTCTAAAGAATAAAATTATCATGTGTCGAGACCTTCTAACTCATAAAAGCTATCTTGAGATGATCGGACTCTCCCCAAAAGAAAAAGAGGACGCGCTGAATGAAATAAAATATATTTGTACTTCACCTTTTGAAAGAGAAAGAATTTAATTCATAGTTACATGAGTTATTGGCAGATTATTGCAATAGCAATTTTTGGACTAATAGCATTTGTCACATTTATTCAATCACTTATCAAGTGTCGAACACATGAAGGGAGAATGGGGAAGCCATATCGGATATGCGAACTTTACGGATCATTTGTTTGGGCAGATCATATAGTATTTGGAGTTTTCTGGAGTATGATAGCTTTTATTTCTCTTTTACTTCAAGATGGAATTTTTTTCCTTCTCACATTATCGCTTTTTTGGTTGGTTAGAAGTATCGGAGAGACAATTTACTGGATTTTACAACAATTTCTTCCAAGAAAAGGGAACGAACCTGACAAATTTTGGATTAATAAGATTGTTCCGGGAGAAGGAGTTTGGTTTATCCACCAGATAATATGGCAATGTATTAGTGTTGTTACACTTCTTACCTCCATTTATTTAACATCTCTTTGGCTTTCTCATTTTTGAAAATACAAAAATCTTACCCTGCTCTTACTATTTATTCATGACACTCTTATCTGTTGAGCTTAATCTAAATATTATAAGAGGAAAGTTATGTTAACTCTTTTATATACATCTTTACAATCACATACGAACAATAATGAAATAGGTTTTTTGCTAAGTATTATATTGTTTATTGTATTAACTTTGTTATTTTTCTTCTTTGGAATCGCATCGCTATCAAGTTCTGAGATTCAACTTGAAGTCAGCTTATCTGAACAAAATAAAAATGTTTCAAAATAATGAAACAAAAATTGCAGAAAGGAGGTGAGATATAATGAACATTATTCTCTGGATTATTTTCGGAGCACTTGCTGGTTGGATAGCATCAATCATTATGGGGACAGATAAACGACAAGGAGCTCTGATGAATATCGTAGTTGGTATTATAGGAGCATTTATAGGAGGATTTTTAATGAGTTTGCTGGGATTTCCGGGAGTAACAGGCTTTAATATTTACAGTCTATTAGTCGCTATCCTTGGAGCTGTTGTACTTGTCTTCTTGGTTGGAACATTTAGAAAAACAGCATAAACATCTCTCTCAAAGAGATAACAGGCTATCTTTGTGATAGCCTGTTCTTATAGTACAATCTTCCTTTGAACGCTAACTGTGAAACAAAGGTAAATATTACAAAGATTACATTCTCCTTAATAGTTTTGATCGTCATAACAATTAGTATCAAGTAGACAGGCAATTTATTGATGTCTAGTTTGATACTCCTCAGCTAATTTTTTACGCTCAAATCTATCCGACATCCAACCATTAGGAACAGTTGTCAGATGAGGTACACCCAGTAAAAATCCATTGCGAATGGTATGATCACCAAAGCGTTCATTAAGAGCATCAACAACCTGCATCAATCTCTCTTTTCGTTTATCCTCATACAAAAGAGGGGAGGGAATATACTGAGAATCTTTTAAATATCCTGCCCATACTCCGATACGTCGTACATATCCTAAAGGTAGCTCTCCTCCTGATTCTCTTCTAATAATACTTAGGGATTCTTTAAAAAGATCAAGACCGCTGTCAATAAATTGTTCTTTTGTTCTTTGGCCAAACAGAGTATAAGATCCAACTAAAGATAGTCCAACACTCCTAGCTTTTTTCTTCAGTTTACGAAGTTTTCTACCTATCTCCTCAGAGAGTTCATAAATATGTTGCAGAATAACACGTCTATTATATTCATTTTGGGGGAGACAGTATTGCCTACCAACAGACTTCACTTCCGCAGTTTTTGTATATGCTCTTACTTGACTTGTATCTTTACCAAGTCCAACGTCTTTAAGAAATTGACCTTCTACCGGACCAAACTCGGCGATAAGAGCCGAAAGGGGAGTACGGCGAAGCTGGTTGAGAGTATAAATTCCCATTTGATTCAATCTAGCCTCAATTCGCGGTCCAATACCACAAATATCCTGCAACTTAGCGATACTATAGACACTCTCAATCTGATCTGATGAGATAACAAAAACACCATTGGGTTTCTTAAGTCCTGATGCGAGTTTGGCAAGCATTTTATTCGGTGCAATCCCTACTGATACTGTAATATACTCTCCAAGCTCTTCTTGAATACGCAGTTTGATTGTCCGCACTAAAGACTCAACTCCTCCATATAAATGGACTGTAAGTGTCGCATCCATAAAAATCTCATCAAGAGAAAATACTTCAATTTCAGGTGAAAAATCACTGCAAAGCGCAATAAATTTCTTACTTACCTCCCAATATTTGCGAAAATCTGCAGGCACAAAAATAATATTAGGACATATTCTCAATGCCTCAAATGTCCTCATCCCTGTATTAATACCTAATCTTTTTGCTTCACGACTGGAAGCTATGATGCATGTTCTACCATTCGTTGCGGTCACACCAATGGGTTTATTGCGCAGAAATGGATTACATTGCTGCTCAACACTAGCAAAAAATGAATCAAAATCAATATGCAAAATAATACGCTGTGACATAGAAAAAATTAAAGCATCAAATTTTACAATCACCTAAAACTTATAGAAATAATCTAATTTGGTATGCTTTATGAGCCGCTATTTATATCATCTATCTCCTCCAAAATCCACTGAAGGCTCTCTGTATTGAATTTCAGACGAAAAAACAAATTATCATCAGCAACAGTAAAGAAGTGATAAAGTACGCGACCTTCATAAAGAGAGTAGTGAAGACCAACTGTAGTAATCGTATAAATTCTTCCTCTCCACTTAATTCTCCATGGTAAAAACTTCTTTGTCTGTCCATTAAAAACTGCAATAATACTTGGTGTTTCATGAATAACCTCACTCATAAAAATTTTCTAAAGATTAGTTATCCAATATTTGAAAATCTAAAATATTGAAAACTCTGATAAACAATTTATCGATACTTGCGAATAACACTTGCGACAACACCCCCTATCAAAAGACTCTCATTTGGCTTGATAGGAGGATAGGCAGCATTCGCAGGTTTGAGAATAATTTGATTGTTTTCCTTATGAAAGTATTTCACTGTCCACTCACCATCAATACAAGCCGCAACAATATCTCCGTTTTTAGGCTCTATACCTTTCTCAACAATCACTATATCTCCATCATGAATACCCTCATCTATCATAGAATCACCCCTAACTGTGAGAGAAAACATCTCCGAGGGAGTGCTAAGTAGATACTCATAAAAATCTATACTATCATCCACCGACGGATTAGCAGGAGTAGGATATCCTGCCTTGATAATACCCAAATGGGGTATGTGAAATAGTTTCTTAGGGAGGATTTTGCCTTTTGCGTCTTTTTCTAGAATTTCAGCTTCGATAAGTTTATTTACCAAATAGACTGCAGCATTTTTAGATGAATATCCAAAAAGATCACAAATCTCCTGGTAGGAGGGGAGTCGTCGTTGTTTTCTATAAAATGTTCTTAATTTAGAGATAGCACGATCTACGTTCATAATGATAGATTAGAGTCAAATAAAACTAATTATGATCTGATAATCTCAAAAAGTAGTTTACTGTTCTGTACTGTTTATGTTATATCTTGTACGATCGTTCAATGTCAAGATGACAAAAGACATCAAAACATAACATAAATCAACTGGTAGTAAGATATGTAAAAGAAAAATTAACAGGGGTAAACAGAAAGTAATATTTGGGGTGGCTGAGGGGACTCGAACCCCCGACATTCAGGTCCACAACCTGACGCTCTAACCAACTGAGCTACAGCCACCGTAAAATTGAGAATCAACTGTCTAAAATCTTATCGAGCAATAAAATATAGTATAGCATATTAATTAGCTAAAACGAAGCTATTTGCGGAAAAAAAGATAAGCAATAATGCTCAGAATTATACTTATAATAATTGATGTAACAATAGGAAAGTAAAAGGTAAAACCATCACGTTTTATATAAATATCTCCTGGCAACCTGGGAGGAAAGGGTAGTGAAGGGAAGAAAGTAAAGACCAATCCTATAATAAGTAGCATTCCTCCTATTATGATAAATAACTTACCTATTTCCATATCCTTAAATCCTTTCTAATTGTGGATCACGAGTTGGAGACAATTTAGCAAAAAAATATCCTGTTGCAAACCCGCCTATATGTGCAAAATAAGCTACTCCTCCTTGTTCTGGAGTCATTCCCAGTGTACCTACTCCTGAGAGTACTTGAAGAAAAATCCAGTATCCTAGCATTACAGCAGCACTAATATTTGCTGTAGTAATAAATGGAGGAATAAAAACCAATGTCTTGATTTGATGATGAGGAAAATAGGCAAAATATGCACCCAATGCTCCAGCAACTGCTCCGGAAGCACCAAGCATAGGGATATCTGATGCAGGATTCAAAAGATACTGTACTAAGCTACCTACAATACCAGATGTCAAATAAAGAAAAAGATAAACAAAAGGTGGCATATTACCCTCTACATTATCTCCAAATACCCACAGAAAAAGCATATTTGATCCGATATGCAACAAACCTCCATGAAGAAACATTGAAGTTATAAATGGATAAAGAGTGTTGATATCAGAAAAATCAATTTTTGCAGGAATAAGAGCATACATCAGTGTAAAAGTCTCAGGATTGATAATCTGAAGGTAGAAAACTGCAATGTTTATAGCAATTAAAAGTATATTAATAAAAGGGAAGCGTTTAGATTTCTCTGAGTCTGAAATTGGTAGCATATTTTTTTATAGATGAGATATAGTTTACACGAAAAATGTAAGAAACACATCAAAAGCAATTTGTACGCCTGGAGGGATTCGAACCCCCGACCTGGTGCTTAGAACGCACTCGCTCTATCCACTGAGCTACAGGCGCATGTAGAAGTTATTTTATCAAGATTTTCCTGCCTTAGCAAACTATTTAGCCTCATTGACAAATATTAAGCTAACATTTACTATGAAAAAGGTATGGCTCATAAATTTTTTAGTTACTTACTCAAAAACCAAGTGATTTTTGCTCTCTTTCTCATAGTAACAGGGTGGTTTCTCTTTCAGACAAGAGGCATCCTTACTTTGATCTTTCTTGCTTACATTATAAATGCGGCACTTCTTCCTCTAGTTAATAAGCTTCACAAAAGGGGAGTTCCTCATTTTTTATCAGTGCTTATTCCTTTTATAAGCATTTTATTAATTATCTTCTTGATTGTCTTTCCACTTGTTCCTTTTGTAGCTTCTCAAGTAATGCTGCTCTTAACAAGATTACCTAATTATATTGACGACTCAACAAGAGCACTGGGTATTGTTATAGATGTAAATCAAGTACAAGACGTCGTAACAAAAGAGCTCAATACATTAGGAAAGAATGCTTTCTCTGTCACTAGTAAAGTCTTTGGAGGAATATTCTCAACACTTACAGTACTAGTAGTGAGTTTTTATCTAATTCTTTATCATGATCGCTTTAAGAGGAATATTGCGCATCTTTTCCATCCTAAAGATCGAGAAAAAGTACTGACAACCCTTAGTCTTATTGATGAAAAATTAGGAGCATGGGTACAAGGTCAATTAATTCTTTCATTATCTATTGGAGTAATTACCTGGATTGCGCTTAGTATTTTAGCTCTTCCCTATGCTGTACCACTTGCCATTTTAGCTGGTATGCTGGAGATTATTCCTACAATAGGACCTATTATTGCTTCCATACCAGCGATCATTGTTGCTTTTTCTATTTCACCCACGATGGCTATTGTTGTAGTTGTATTATATACTGTCATTCAAATGCTCGAAAATCACTTTTTGGTACCAAAAATTATGCAAAAAGCAGTCGGACTAAATCCAGTGGTAGTCATCGTCGCCGTTATGATTGGAGCAAATATGATGGGTGTTCTGGGAGCTCTTCTCGCAGTTCCATTTGTGTCCTTTATTATTGTCCTTTTCAATAGTATTAATGCCGCTGAAGAAAAACAATAACTATTTCTCAGCAATTATAAGTGTCCAAGGAAGAGGATAACGTACTTTCTTAACCTTTAGTTTCTTACCGACAAAATGTTTAAATTGCCAAAATGTCCAATGATTAATATGTTCAATATCATTACCTAAACGCGTTAAATTTTTCCCTCGCAAAAAATTACCTAGCATAAATAATGGCTCATTGGGTACAGAAAGAACACAATATTTCTTCGTAACACGCACCAACTCCTCCAAACCTTTTTCTGGATTATCAAGATGTTCTAACACTTCAGTGCATATAACAACATCAAAAGTCTCATCTTTATATTTTAGATCATAAATTGTTCCTTGCTTCAATACCAAGCGAGGATGTTCTTTCTTACCTAGCTTAATAGCACGATCAAGATAATCTACACCCTCAAGTTTTTTCCCAATACCTGCCTTGCGCAAAATTTCTAATGTAAATCCTTCACCGCATCCAACATCAAGAATAGAGTAGGGCTGAAGAGCACGCACTTCTTCAAGTAGTGCTTTATTAAAATTCTCTAATAATTTTCTTTGAAGAAAACTATTACTTTTGTGTTTGAGGTAGTTGCTCGTAGCTTGCATGAACTATTATTATACATGATGCTATTACGGATAAAAACAGTATTTCTCAGTAGGTATTTTTTATATAAGCAAATTATTTCTTATATTTTGCAAAACTTCTTTCAGAGATTCATCTTTAAATAGTTGCAAACTTATTTTTGCTACTTGTATCTGCGCATCCATAATTTAGGGATATTCAAATGCAATTGAGTTACATTCAGATAAATCAAGATTTTTTTATTGATTCTCTTGATTTTTTTGTCGGATTCTTGAATGCTCCAGATTGAAGTATTTTGCCAAGTATACCTGTATACTTGGCAATATTGGGATATGTGAGCGGGGAACGGGATTCGCACCCGCGACCTCCTCCTTGGAAGGGAGGCATTCTACTGCTGAACTACCCCCGCATGTTATTTGGGTTATATAAATTTTTAAAAATATCTCAATCAGTAAACAAACCAATTAAAAGTAAAAAAAATTGTAATAGTCATTATATCATGAGTATTTTACATATTAAAGAAGTTTTTAAATTCAAGTATAATAATTATGATGAAAAAAATATTGAGATGGATTAAAAATTTCAAAAAAAGAATATTATCCATTCTTAAGGACACAACAAAACAGTTTACATACGTCGCACTTGGCGACAGTACAGCTGAGGGAATGGGTGCTTCCAAACCTGAGAGATCATATGCCAATATTGTTTATGCTTCCCTAAAAGAACGATATCGATTGACAAAATATTATAATTTCGCAAGAAGTGGAGCAATATTAGCAGATGTAGTTGAAAAGCAACTACCCAAAGCATTAGATGCATCGCCGGATCTTATCACTATTTCTGTTGGTGCAAATGATATTATAAGAAGAACAAAAACTGATGAATATGAAAAACTTCTGCGCAAATTACTCCAAACACTTCAGAGACAAACCAATGCTACTGTTGTCATCAGTACAGTACCTGATCTATCTCTAGCACCATCTGTACCCAAACTTCTTAGAACATATAGTCGTTATATGGCAAATAAACTCAATGAAATCATTATCAAAACAGCAGAAGATACAAATACAGTCGTAGTCGATATATTTAATGATAGCAGGGCATTATTAAAAATATTTCCTGAAGCAATTGCATCAGATGGATGGCATCCATCAGACTTTGGATACGCACTCTGGGCAAATAGTATTCTTGTTACTCTAAGAAATATTATTGAGCCACCAAAAAGAGAAAAAATTCCCCAAGAAGAGGAAGAAAATATTCAAGCAATAAAATAATCAGTCCTCATCTTTATCTGCTACAATATTTTTATGAAAAATATTCTGCAGATTATTTCTCTTGCCAAGCCTATGCATAGGCTTATTGCACTTATTGGTTTTTTAATTGTCATTGGAGCTGGTATTGATCTAATCGTTCCGATTATCTCCAAATTCATTGTTGATGAAATTGTTGCCAATCTACAACAAACAGGAGGAAGTTTTGAAAGACTAGTGTTTCTTATAGCATCAGCATTTATTCTAAGTATGATAAGTTTGGTCGTTACAACAATTAGCGATCGTCTAGGTGATCACTTCTCAGGAAGACTCAGAAAATTTCTAACAGAGCAGTACTACTATAAAGTCCTTACTTTACCCCAGAGTTATTTTGATACTGAATTGTCAGGAAAAATTATTAACCAACTTAGCCGTGGAATTCAATCAATTCAGCAGTTTATTAATACTACAACCAACTTTATCCTTCCTACATTTCTGCAAAGTATTTTTACTATTGCTGTACTTGCTTATTACAGTCTGCCTATTGCATTTTTTACATTTCTTTTGTTCCCTATTTATTTAATCCTAAGCTACTATTCATCCAAGAAATGGGGAGAAGAAGAAGTAAAAAAGAATAAAATAGAAGATCAATCACGCGCAAGAATTCAAGAAGTAATCACCAATATTAGCCTAGTAAAAAGCTTTATTACTGAAAAAAAGGAATATTCCTACATCTCAGAGAGCTTGAAAAAAAGTAATGCAATTTATGCTCGACAGAGTAAGACGTATCATACTTTTGATTTCTTACGGGGTTTGAGCTTGAATATTATCCTAACACTTATTAATATTGTTGTTTTTATAAATACTTTTCAAGGTAAACTCACGATTGGTGAGATGGTGCTTATCATACAACTTGTAGCTCAGTCCCGAAGGCCGCTTTTTGCCATGTCGTTTATACTCACAAATATACAATACGCAGAAGCAGGATCAAAAGAATTTTTAGAAGTATTACGCCTCCCATCAAAAGAATATTTTGATCAGGACATCAAAATAGAAAAAATTAATAACCCATCAATAACTTTTGAAAATGTATCGTTTAAATATGCAACTTCCGATCAAGTATTAAATAATGTCTCTTTCCATATCGCAGATAAAGAAAAAGTAGCTTTGGTAGGACATAGTGGAGCAGGCAAAACAACGATTGTCAATCTTATCTTGAAATTTTATGAACCAACAAAGGGTAGAATTCTTTTAAAAGATATGGACTATAAAAACCTTCATCCCAAATTTATCCGCAGTAATATCGCTTTGGTTTTTCAAGAAAGTGAACTATTTTCATCTACTATTCGCGAGAATGTAATGTACGGAACAAAAGCAACAGAAGAAGAGGTAATAAATGCACTCAAAATGGCAAATGCTTACGATTTTGTAATGAAGCTGCCAAAGGGATTAGATTCTGAAATCGGGGAGAGAGGAGTACGTCTTTCAGGAGGTCAAAAACAGAGGATTCAGATTGCACGAGCAATTCTTAAAAACGCACCTATTCTGATTCTTGACGAAGCAACAAGCAGTCTTGATGCCAAATCAGAGAAAGAAGTACATGAAGCTCTTGAAAACCTGATGAAAGACAAGCTGGTAATTATTATTGCGCATAGATTCTCAACAATTCAAAATGTCAATAAAATTATTGTCATTGATGAAGGAAAAGTTGTTGATTGTGGATCACCCCAAGAGCTAGCAGGCAGACCTGGAATTTATCAAAATCTGCTACGTTATCAAATCGAGGGCAACAAAAAACTTTTGGAGAAATTTGAGATTTATTGAGTATAATCCATAAGAAAATTTTCTTTATAATTTGTAATTTTTTTTAAAGTATAAAGAAACTGAGTTAAAAATTTTCTCTGGGAAATAAAAAAGGCAATAAAGAAGTTAAGTTAAGTAGAGGAGAAATACAAGGAACAATACGCTCAATTTTGGTGTAATGATTTGTGAATTGAGTATGCAAAATTAGTTAATTTAGAAAAGATAGTTTCACATCTTTGCTGGTATAATAAATTTTATCCAATTATCCTATATATTAAAACTAAAACAACTTTAGAATTGATAAAACAAAATGCTTCATAAGCTTTTTAAGATAATCTTGGGAGTGATAGTTTTTCTGATTTTGGTTTTTGTGGAGCTAGATCTACTCATAGCTGATTATGGTTGGAGAGAAAATCAAACAACAAGACTGATAGCAATACTTTCCCTGGCAGTATTCGGTTTTGGTTTATTTTGGCTTTTGTTCTGGGGGAAGCAACGAATAATTGCTTGGATTTTAATTCTCGTTGCGGCAGTAATTTTCCTTTTTAGCGCCTTTTTGCCAGATAAACTTTCAGGGTTTTTAGTAATATAAGTTGCCTGTGTTTATGCCTCAAAATCCACCTGAGGAACTTCTTCATTAAAAATGATACCCTTTGCTGTACTATATTCATATCATAGGTTGCATGATGTCTGATGAAAATTTTTTAATAATTTGATAAATAGAATGTGAGTTCTAATATCACGAAATATGTCGGTAGCAAGATGATGAAAGGCGAAAATTACTACTAGAGTTAAAATCAGATTTAGCAATTTAATCTAATACATTACTACATCTGCTTTTTGCAATTTTTACAAAATGAATTATCGATTGCAAAATCAAAAACTGTGGCTAATTCTAGGACTAAGTTTTGAAGCATATCTATTAACAATTGTTGATCAAAATTTAGAATTTTAGATTGGTCGCAGTTACTGAACGCCGCTCGAACTTTCTTTGAACGACAATCTGCGCCCTGACGGGCGCAGAACCCGCCCAGCGGCTCGTCGCCTGACGGCGGCAGGCAAAGCCCGCAAAAATTTCCTTTTCTTTTAAGGGGGACGCGCAAAAAATTTTTTCAATTAAGGAAACAATTTTTGCGGGCTTTGCCTCTTTGCTGGCGCAAAGACGAGCCGCTTCCCACCCCCAGTCCGCCTTCGGCGGACAGAGCAGGCGGGCAAAAATTCCTTCCCCCAGACCCCCTTCCTTTTTGCCCGCCTGCTTGGGCTTCGCCCTAAAATTTTTTGGCGGGACTATAAATCAAAAAGGGCGGTGGGTGGGGTTAGTTACATTAAAACTGTTTTCATTAATTCTTTCAAATAATCAGGTTCTAACAAATCGTTTTCTGAATTAATATTATTCCAACCATCCTTCTCTCCTTTATTGTGTTTATAATACATCTCCGGTGCACCGTGTCGCAACACAAAGAATCTTTTATCCTGTAAACTCCGTATCAAATCATCAAAACCATCAGGCACTCCTTTTTCATCTAATTTTTGAACTATATAATCTAGTTTCGGATCACCATCATTTTGCCAATCAATGTGTGCACGAAACCTCCTGAGCAACTCTTTTTCCAGTCCAAATTCTTCGAGCAGATACTCTATATCACGACTAAATAGATAATCCAAATCGCATATCACAGCAATATCATCAAAACACATCTGCTGATAAAATTTTCTCGCCAACCTTAATTGCTTTTTGCCATCGGCTTTAATGAAAAGAGTAAATTTTCCCTTTGGAGGATGAATATTAAAAATGATTTTTAATTTTTCATAAAAATTCTCGTCATGACTGCCTTCAATTAAAACAACGCTGTCAGCAAATAACCCTTCAAGATTTCCACGACGCTCAAGGTGTCGTTTAACTAAACTTACATCAACGCTGGATGGATTGAGAGCGATATTTTTGGTTCCTTCCTCTTTAGTTTTTCTTACTCTCCGATAGCCCTCAATAGTTGTTGGTGTAACAATGAAAGGTGAATGTGTAGTTGTTACTATCTGATAACGCTCCATCATTTGGATTAAAGCATTTGCCATCTCACGTTGAGCATACGGATGAAGAAAAGATTCTAATTCTCCAATTAAAAATATTGGCGCAGGACGATCTTGGTATCTTTTGCCTTTTTTAGCTAGCAACTTCAAAAAAGCTAATAATGTTGCTCTCTGCAAGCCATGCCCTTTTTGTTCTACTTCTGTTTTATGTCCATCATCAAGGAAAATCTTCATCTCTTTTGCAATAACAGTTTCGTCTGGTAAACCAAATTCAACAGATGGTGTAATATCACTAAATTCACCCATAAATTCTTCTTTTAATCCAGCCTCGAACTCTGTGATTGCTTTGGAGCGTACTCCCTCTTCTTCGCTATGGAGGAAATTGTCTAAATCTGTTAAAACAGATTTTGTTTTAACAGCTAATTCTTGAAAAAATGAACTCATTACTTCTTTTTTTAATTTTCCCAATGCTGTTGTAGATTTATCAGTTAATTCTTGAACAGTATCAGCAGTAGCTGGAATTGATATAACATCTGGGAGAATTTTTAATAAATTTCCTGTAAAACCACTTGGATTGTGTAAAGTGCCATCTTCTTTATAAATACCAATCTGAGCACCCGACTCCGGAGTTAGTATAGAGGCAATTTTCAAAATACCATTATCAATAGCGTTTTCTATTGCCTCTTTGTGATTACTAGCCTTTACTAAATGAGTAAAATCACTAATTCCTGCAAATTCGCCCTCTAAAACTATCGGTTTATCTTTGTCATGTTGCCATTTTGGAATATGCTCCTTCCTTATTCCAGTAGATAGCAATAATTCAGTTGCCTTCAGATAATGTGACTTCCCTGCGTTGTTTCTACCAACAAAAAAAGTAAATTCATTGAAAAAAACCTCATCTTCTTTGATTGGTCCTAAATTTTTAATTGTTAACTTTTTTAATAAAACCCTACTCATAGAGTTCTTGTAATTTTATAAATCAAATCTTTTGTTTAATTTGTACATTTTGTTATCTAATAGTTTCAAATTCTTTTCTTTATTTTTCCAAATTTCTTTAAAATCCTTGTCTCTCATTGTGCGAATTTCACCAAGATAGACAGATACATAACAACCATTTACTTTTGTCTCTTTCGCTTGTTTTAGATTTTTTTCTGTAATTTTTATATACTGAGGGTCAATATCTATCCCAATATACTTTCGTCCTAAACGTTTAGCGGCGACAGCGGTAGTTCCCGTACCAATGAATGGATCAAATACAATATCTCCCTCGTCGGTACTCATCAAAATAAGTCTCTCTAGTAATGGCACAGGTAATTGACAAGGATGTTCGTCTCTTCGTTTTTTATGACGGATTCTGTGAATGTCAGACCAAACATCGGAAAGAAGAGGGCCAAAGCCATGTGCTTGATCCTTTTTACCCCCATAATCTTTCAAAAACTCCTTACAGACACGACAGCGTGGATGTGGATATCTAATGTCATAAAACTTAAAATCCTTGTATGATTTTGATTTTGTGTAATATAAAATCCCATAGTGATTCGGTAAAAGCGTCTTGCCCATCGGTGCACCACCGGAATCCCAAGTAATCCAATGCCTAAAATAGGCGATTTTGT
Source organism: Patescibacteria group bacterium (assembly GCA_026004395.1). Lineage (NCBI taxonomy): Bacteria > Patescibacteria group bacterium. The sequence continues at coordinate 565,867 of BPJB01000001.1, forward strand.
TTAGGTACTCGGCAAAGTGCGATAACCAACGGGGAATATTATGAACAAAAATAGATCCGCTTGGTTTTGTAATTCTCACCATCTCGTTCATCCATTTATTGCACCATTCTAAATACTCCTCTTTTTCTTTTGTGTCCTCATAGTGGTTATATTTTTTCTTCAAGTTAAAAGGCGGGTCAGCAAAAGTCATATCCACTGAATTGTCAGGGATATCTTTCATCACTTCCAAACAATCGCCTAGAATAATTTTGTTCTCAAATTTTTTAATATCTTTGCCCATAACTACTTGTTGAATACGGTTGATAACAATTCTTTAAAGCGATTAAGTTCCTCTTTGTGAAAAGTAAATACTTCATCATAAGCTCCAACCATTCTTTTAAGGTCGTTTTTTCTTACATACCAACCAATACCATCCACAAAACCAATAAATAGAGCTTTGGGATAATGCTTTTTGATGAGCTTAGCAACATTTATCTCTGTTTTTGCTTTGTCTCCTTGGCCAGAGGAAGTCGTTACAACATAAGAAGACTCGACAATCAATAATGGATTATTCTGATCGGGAATAATAAAATCCATTGTTCGTTTTTCTTCATCCAGTACACCAACTAATTTTTGTAGATCTCCAGAAGTATATGGTATTTCAAGCTCCTCTAAAATTTTCTCAATAAGCACTTCTGGGTTATTTTCTTTTTTACCGGCATACGATCCTTTTTCTTTGTAGCGTATTAAAGTATCAACAAGAGATTCTATTTTAAATTCCAGCTTTTCAACACTTAGCTTTTTAAGTTCAAATAAAGGCAGGGCTTGAGTTAGTACAGGAACGGTAGAGCCCTCAAAAAATATATTTACAATTCCTTTCGCAAAGTTTTCATTATTCTTTATTAGATTAGCAATCTTTGAGTCGCTCCATTCACTAACTCCTCCCTCATCAATTTCTTCTGTTCCTGTTTGCCATTTATCTTTCAATGTAAGCCTGTTTAATTCCTCATCGTCAATCACTCTTATTAGAGTTATTAAGCGTTTTAAATATTCATTTGAGATGCCAGTCAATGCAAGTAGTGCTCGCAAGCCGTTTTTCTTATTGCGGATTAATTCAACAAAAAAGTCTTTCTTAAGTCCTTCTGTTGAGACTTTATTTCGCAATACTAAAAGTAATTCTTTGATTGAAGAAATATAGCCCTCGTATTTTTCCTCAAAATCACGGTCGTAAAGATAAAAGGTATTTTTATCTATAACCAGCTTAAATTTTGATTCAGTTGTGGGTTTTGAAATTTTAATCATATTTTTATTTGTCATTTTCAAAAATTAAAATATATTCTTCCTTCATCGTATTTTGGAGACCTTTAATTGGTTTCAAAATTTCAAAAAGAAATTTAAACTTTTGCCCTTCTGCTAATTCTTTAATTTTCGTCTCCAATCTAACACCTTTTGTCTGAATATCGTTAGTTCCAACCACAAAAATAGTTTTGCTACCCTTTTTACTAACTCTTGCCAATTCTCTAAACACTTTATCAAGCATTTCAAAATAAAGTTCCAACTTTTGACTTATTCCTCTGCCTTGCAAACCAATCATCTTTTCTTTTAACTTGTCTGGGGCATAGCCAAGATATTCCAATTGTGGTTTATCATTATCTACATAATCTATTGCAAAAGAATAAGGCGGGGAGGTAATTACGCCGTCAACGCTATTATCTTCCAAGGGTAATTTTAACGCACTATCTTCAATAATTTTACTTTTCCCTATTTTTAAACCTAATTTTTCTCTTGCATTTTGGAAATTTTTGATAGTTGTTATATACCTGTTAAGTACAATTGGAAAAAGAGCACTTAACGATTTAGAGCTTCTGCGCGCGAAACCCACGGCATCAAGATAGGCTAATAAAGCAACTTCGTAGTATGACCTATCTTCATCGTCGCCATCTTTTATAAAATAGTGCGGTACTTTATCCTTGTTTAACTTTTTAAAAATTTTATTTTGTTCGTGGGTTATTTGAGTAAGTTTTTCGCTGTTAAGATTTAAGGCAAAAGTTTTTACTCTGCCCATCAAACAACAAAAGGGACTTACATCGACGCCCACTGAATCAATGCCTAACAAATTTGCCTCTACTGATAAAGTCGCACTACCAGACATTGGATCAAGAACAACATTGCCCGGTTTTAGACCCATCATATTTAGTAAAGCCCTTATCATCTGTGGATGAAATTTGCCTCTATATGGGAATAAACTATGAGTGGCGTATCCTGTAGAATATTTACCATTTAAGAAAAAGGCTTTTGTGCGTAAGGAACTATTGCGATGTATATCTTCTAAATTTTGAAGATTGCAAGTCTGGTAGTGAATCGTTGGCTCGCCTTCTACTGATTTAAAGTATGCACTGCGCCTAATTAAATCTTTTTTATTAAGATTTTCATATTCCCAAATAGCAAAATTTAACTCAAAAATTTCATCAGTCCCATCAATTAACTGATAGTCAGTAGGAAATAATTTTTTTGTTATTGGTTGAAAATTTTGCATAGTTATTTAATCAAATCATCAATCGGCACATCTAATGCTTTCGCAAGTTTAGTTATAGTTTCAAAAGTAGGATTTTTATTTACTCCATTCTCAATTTTTACAACGGTATTTAATGAAAGATCTGCAAGACGAGCCACTTTCTCAAGAGAATAGCCCTTTTTAGCCCTTAATTTTTTTAGATTATCCGATATTTTATTTGACATTTGCATATCCATTGTTTAACATTATAGTATATAGATTATATTCTAAACTTTCTTATTTTTCTATTATAATGATAACTAATTATCCAGAAAAAGTAAAGAAAAATCATCAAGGGAGTTTCCTTTTGTCGCCCGCGCATGGGTTGGGTGGGGCAAGGGCGACTATAAAAAATACAATAGTCCCGCCAAAAAATTTTAGGGCGAAGCCCAAGCAGGCGGGCAAAAAGGAAGGGGGTCTGGGGGAAGGAATTTTTGCCCGCCTGCTCTGTCCGCCGAAGGCGGACTGGGGGTGGGAAGCGGCTCGTCTTTGCGCCAGCAAAGAGGCAAAGCCCGCAAAAATTGTTTCCTTAATTGAAAAAATTTTTTGCGCGTCCCCCTTAAAAGAAAAGGAAATTTTTGCGGGCTTTGCCTGCCGCCGTCAGGCGACGAGCCGCTGGGCGGGTTCTGCGCCCGTCAGGGCGCAGATTGTCGTTCAAAGAAAGTTCGAGCGGCGTTCAGTAACTGCGACCATACGATACTTTCAGAGTTTTTGGGCGAGTTTGATTGCTCGCTCGCCTCGCCAGAGGCGAGGCTCGCTTCGCAAATTTCCTTATATTTCGGCACTAAATCAAGGGGCGGACGGAAATCAAAGAGGATTTTTCTGTCCAGCAGGCGGCGGTTCGTGGACGCAAAGCGCCCAGGGCAAAAGCCACCTTATAGAAAATCTATTGAATGCTTTTGCTCTCCAATTTTTTCCGCCTTTTGCCAAAGGTAAAAGAACAAAGCAAGTTTTTAATCTCGCGCTTTACACTGCGCCACAGGCGCAGTGGCCAAAGGCGACTAACCTAAAAGCAATATGAAGATCAAATACTTTTTATACGCTCGCAAATCAACAGAGGACGAAGAAAGACAAGTGATGTCTATTGAAGCCCAGCTTGCGGAGTTGGCGGAATATGCCAAGCGCGAAGGGCTGGAAATTATTGAGCAGTTTGTGGAAAGCAAAAGCGCAAAGAAGCCCGGGCGAGAAATTTTTAATAAGATGATTGAAAAAATCCATACCAGCAAAAGCCCGGTTGGCATTTTAGCGTGGCACCCTGATAGATTGGCAAGAAACAGCGTTGACGGCGGGCAGGTTATTTACCTCATAGACCAAGGCAAAATCGCTTCTTTGCGCTTTCCTACTTTTTGGTTTGAGCCAACTCCGCAAGGACTTTTTATGCTTCAAGTCGCCTTTGGCCAAAGTAAGTATTACTCGGACAACTTGTCCGAGAATGTAAAGCGCGGGATTCGCCAAAAACTCAGGCGCGGGGAATATCCGGGCAAAGCTCCGCTTGGATATGTAAATAATCCCAAGACAAGGAACATTGAGCCAGACCCGACCAAAGCAAAAATTGTGGCAAAAGCCTTTGAGGAGTTTGCCCAAGGAAAGCACACTCTCAAAAGTTTAGGCGAGCGCCTGAGTTTTTGGGGCGTGGTGAGCAAAAACGGCACACCTCTTGCCAAAGCCACAATCCAACGAATGCTCACTAATCCAACTTATCTCGGCTTGATTGTCCACAAGGGCGAAACCTACGAGGGCAAGTTTCCTCCAATTATTTCCAGAGCGACTTTTTCAGCCGTTCAAAAAATGTTGAAGCAGAGAGCAAGGCCGCGCAAAACAAGAAAAGGACACAACTTCCCGTTTGTCGGGCTTTTCCGGTGCGGAGAGTGCGGCGGTATGATAACCGCGCAGTGGGCAAAAGGAAAATACCGCTACTACCGGTGCACAAAGAAGTTTGACAAATGCAGCCAAGGATACTTGCGCGAGGACTTGCTCGTTGCCCAGCTTAAAGAAAAGCTGAAAAAAGTCGCTCTCTGCGAAGACTGGGCGGAAAAGATGTTGGTAAAGGTAGATGAATGGGAAAAGGAACAAGCCCAGTCTTCGCAGTCTTTCGCCCAAAATCTTGAGGAGAAAATCAAAGAAACCGAACAAAAGCTGGATAGATTAGTTAACGCCTTTTTGGACGGCACCATTGAAAAAGAGACCTATCTTGCCAAGAAAGACGAACTCATTAAAACTAAAACCGCCCTTCTGGAAAAGAAAGGCGATTTTGGGCGAAAGGGAAACAATTGGATCGAACCATTGAGAAATTGGATAAAAGACGCTCACCACGCCGAAAAACTTGCTTTGTCTCAACCCAGCCCATTAGATTTATATGAATGGGCTGGGTTTGCGGAAAAAATTGGAACGAACCGCCGCCTGCTGGACAGAAAAATCCTCTTTGATTTCCGTCCGCCCCTTGATTTAGTGCCGAAATATAAGGAAATTTGCGAAGCGAGCCTCGCCTCTGGCGAGGCGAGCGAGCAATCAAACTCGCCCAAAAACTCTGAAAGTATCGTATGGTCGGGGACAGAGGACTCGAACCTCCGACCTCACGGTCCCAAACCGCGCGCTCTAGCCAACTGAGCTAGTCCCCGTATCGCATTTGCAATTCATTTTGCAGTAGCTTTTGAAAATCCATCTCTATATTCTTACCTATTATCATTACAAACTTTTGATTGCATTCATTACCTCAATTTGATTTATCTTAATTAACTTTGATGAGTGCCGCGAGAGAGACTCGAACTCTCACGTCCTTTTAGGGACAAAGGCTCTTAAGGCCCTCGTGTCTACCATTCCACCACCGCGGCGTGATTGTAATGACTGTATTGTACCTAATAGTAAAAGTTTATTCAACCAAATTTATTGATGAATGGGAGGAGTAATACCTAATCTCTTAAGAGAATAGTCAAGAAAATTCTTCATTTCTTCACGCCTATTCTTACTATTTAAAAGTATTCCAATTATTTTATGATCTTTATACTCAAGATACGTAATAAGACACATTCCTGCCTCAGGAGTAAAACCAGTCTTCACACCTTTAACACCAGGATAGCTCGTAAGAAGGTTAGTCTCATTAAACAGATGGTACTCTTTATGAGTTGCTGTTTTGGGTATTACATATTCGTATGTTGCTACGATTTTTCTCATGATTGGAAAATTATCCAGCATGTATTTTGTCATCACCAATAGATCGTACGCTGTTGTATGTTGTACTCCATCACCCTGTAAACCAGATGGATTGCTGAACACTGTATTTTCAAGTCCTAATGCTTTAGCTTTATTGTTCATGGCAGATATGAATGCAGTTCTTCCATCTTTGTAATTGCTTGCAATCACCTCAGCAGCATCATTACCGGATGGAAGCATCAAACCATATAAGAGTTCTTCAAGACCAAGAATTTCTCCCTCTTCAAGACCCATACTATCTTCACCTACCAAGTCATATTTATGTACTAAGTAACGATCATCAGATTTTTTATTTTCCAAAGCTACAATTGCTGTCATAATTTTTGTCAATGATGCCATAGGCATTCTCTCAAATGCTTTGTGTTCAAAAAGTGTCTTGTTAGTCTTCAAGTCATAAATCAGAACTGACTTCGCAGTAAAATTAGGAACTCCGTTCTCACTTCCTTCGGTTTTTTCGATAATTGGTAGCCAAAAATCAAGAAGCTTTACTTGAGAATTACTAGAAAGAGTGAGAAAATGGGGTAGAGGAGACTCAAAAAAATTTTTTAAATGCTTTTGATGAATAAAAATATATAAAAAAATGTTTATTAAAATACTAAAGATTGCTACCGCTATACTATACAAAAATAGAGAACGCATTTTATAATTCTACCAAATAATAGTTAATCGCAACAAAATATGCAGTTTTCTTTAATCTCTTTCAATACTTTTGCTGCTCCTTTTTTTGCTCATAAAATTATTCGAAGTCTGTTCAGAACTCGTGTCAGAGAACGTCTGAGAATTGTTGCAGAAAATCTTAAAAAAGAAAACCCAGACATTGTCTTCTTCCAAGAACTTTTTACTTATTTCAACTTAAAATTTATAACTAAATTGCTTCCTGACTATGCAGTTTTGTATAAACCTTTTATTTATGGTCCGCGTGGAGGATTAGTTATCTTTTCAAAAATTCCTATAAGAACAATTCAGTACATTGATTTTGAGGTAAAAGGATCACTTTGGAACAGATCATTGACAGGTCCAATCACCAAAAAAGGTCTGCTTGTCGCTTATTGCCAATCACTACCTCTGATACTGATTAATACGCATCTGACACAAAACTCTGATCATGACTGGTCAGATGACAACCGCTATACTAAAATCCTTGTCAAACAACTACATCAAATTACACGAGAGATTAAAAAATTTAATAAGACAAATTTCATTCTTGCGGGAGATTTTAATATGCCAAAAAAGACCCATCTTTATTCTGATTTTTTACGTGCTACCAAATTAACTGATCCTTTTTCTCAGTACCAAGACTCTACTTACCACACAGATATGATTCCATTCTATACACCCAAAAGAAGAGAAGATTACATTTTTTTCCAAGGAGAAGGATTAAAATGCTTACAGACATCAGAATTATTTAAGAAAAAATTCCTGCTTGCTGATGGTACAAGAGTTTATCTCTCAGATCACATAGCTCTCAAAGCTCAGTTCGAGCTTTCAAATTAAAAATCTGATATTATTATTCTATGGATCTATCGCATGTTGCTATACTAGCAATCGTTGAAGGTTTTACAGAGTTCCTTCCAATCTCCTCAACCGGACATCTCATCCTCACATCCTATTTGTTAGGCATAGGCCAAACACCATTTATGAAAACATTTGAGATTATAATCCAGCTTGGAGCAATTCTCGCTGTTATTTTTCTTTATTGGAGAAAACTGAAAAGAAGTTATATTCTCTGGAAGAAAATCTTTATTGCATTTCTTCCGACAGCAATCATAGGATTTACTTTATATCGAATAGTTAAAGATATTCTGTTAGGTAATCCTTTGATCACATTAGGTGCTATTTTTTTAGGGGGGATTATTCTTATTATTTTAGAATTGCTGTACAAAGAAAAAGAATACCACGTGCAGAATGTAGAAGAAATTACTTATAAGCAATCAGTTTTAATTGGATTGTTTCAATCTCTGTCTCTGATTCCAGGAGTATCACGAGCAGCTGCGACAATTATTGGGGCATTGTTTTTGGGTGCCAAAAGAAAATCAGCCGTTGAGTTCTCATTTTTTTTGGCTGTTCCCACAATGATTACTGCCTCAACTTTTGAAATCATTCAAAGTTCATTTTCTTTAACAACAAGTGAAATACAATATCTTCTGATAGGATTTATTCTCTCATTCTTTTTTGCACTACTTGCAATTAGATTTTTACTCAGTTTCATCCAGTCGCATACCTTTATACCTTTTGGTATATACAGGATACTTCTTGCAATAGTATATGCATCTTTGCTATTAAAATAAAGCAATTACAAGCTGTATATTATATATATTTGGTAGATGCATAAATAAAATTATTGAAGAAGTTCTTGACTCAATATTATAGTTTAGTTATACTTCAGAAGTCATTTTCTGCCCCCTTATTATCTGCCTAAATTTTTCTCAATATGATAAATTGGTGGAAAAAAATAAATTCAATGCAATTTTTGCATGTATATTCAAGTGTAATCAAAAGTAAAAATTACAAAAAAATAAAAATTTTTTTAATTAAAAACCCATTTAAAAGCTTTTTTATAACACTGGTTTTCTTACTGTTGATAATGATTTTCGGCAATATATTGTCCAATAAAACAGAATTAAAAAAAGAAAAACAATCTTTGATAAAAGAAGTAAGTGTTTATCAAATTGGAAAAACATCTACAATCAGACTGCAAGCTAAGTTAGAAAAAAAAGGTGTAGTAAAAATTACTGCATTAGCTCCGGGAGTAGTATCTTCAATTCTGGTCAAAGAAGGACAGACTGTCTCCAAAGGTCAAACTCTGATCAAACTCTCATCAAACTATCAAGGTGGAAATGCACAGTCGCTACAGTCACAATTAGCTAAGTTACAATACCAGAACTCTAAAGAAACATTAACAACACAAAAAGAAATTATCCAAAAGCAAAGAGAAGTTGCCGAAAAAAACCGCGATAATACAGAAGAATTAAGAAAAATTTCTGAACAATCTCTTGGATCATCACGCGAATTATTAGATCTTAATCAACAAATTCTTAACTTTATTAATGAACAAATTAATGAATTAGAAAAAGTAAATGCGCCTAAAGAAAATATTTTTTCACTTAAAATACAAAAAGCTCAAATTGAGTCAGGAGTCAATCAATTGTTAAACAACCTTCGCAATCTAGAATATACAACAAATAAAGAAAATCCTCCTACAAATTTAGCCGACCTGCAAAAAGATATTACTCTCAAACAATTAGATCTCCAAGAAAAGGCTTTAGAAATCAATAAAGAGGTAAGTCGTATTCAGTACAATCTTGCATTAATAAATGAATCTCTAATGTGTCCAGCGTCTCCATTTGCTGGTGTAGTTGAAAGAATTCATGTCCAATCAGGACAATCAGTCAATCCTGGAACTACTTTAGTAACTATATCGAGTAATCAGATATCTGCCAATGCTGTTGTTAATATTCCACGTGATATCGCACTCCTAGTATCAAGAATACAACCAAGTTTACTTTATATTGGAAAACAAAAAATTTCCATTATTCCTGATTATATCTCTACTGTTGCTACTGATGGTCAGATGTATGCAGTAATTTATACTTTACCAAGTGAGATTATTGGAAAAATTACAGAAGAAAGTTATATTCCTGTTGATATTCCTCTTAGTGTCTCCAGTTTTGACGGCGCAACAACTTTTATACCAATAGATGCTGTCTATCAATCTCAAAAAGATTCATATGTTAATGTTGTTAATAACGGCAAGGCTCAAACAAAAAAAATAATATTAGGTAATATTTATGGACAATATGTAGAGGTTATTTCTGGATTGAGCACAGACGATCAAATTATTCTCAACCGCAACATTATTTCAGGAGATAATGTCAAAGTTATTTCAAGATAAATTTAGTAATGGCATTTATGAAGAATGAATTTCTATATCTTAAAAAACTCAGATTTGATAGACAATTACAAAATACCTTTATTGCTAAATATCTAAGTAATCCCCGACTTCTTTTTTTGATTATTGTAGCTATTATTAGTATTGGTTTATCAAGCTATTTGAGTATTCCCAGAAGACTTAATCCAGAAATAAAAATACCAGTTGTTATCGTAACAACCCTGCTTCCGGGAGCAAGTCCTCAGGATATAGAATCTCTTGTTACAAAAAATCTCGAGTCATCAATTAATAGAGTAGAGGATGTTAAAAAAATAACCTCATCTTCAAGAGAAAACATCTCGATTATTTCAGTAGAGTTTGAATCAGGAGTTGATCCGGATAAAGCAAGACAATCAATTCAATCAGCAATTGAGTCTGCAAATCTTCCAAATGATGCTCAGAATCCGGTAGTTCAAAAAGTAGATTTCGAAAATCAACCGGTATGGTCGTTTGCCATAACAGGAAATGATATTCCAAGTCTTAAAAAAGTTGCAGATCTATTAAAAAAAGAACTGGAAAATCTACAATCTGTTGAGAAAATAACAACTGGTGGTCTAGAAGAGAAAGAAATCGTTATTTCTATTCGACCAGAAAAAATTGCGGCATATGGTATTAATCCACTGCAAATCTCTCAACTTGTAAAATCATCAATCAATTCATTTCCGGCAGGTACTGTTCAGACTTCCCACTCATCATTTACATTGACAATTGATCCTTTGATTAAATCCGTTGACGATCTTCGCAATCTAAAGCTTTTTATTAATGGTTCAGTTGTAACTTTATCCGAAATTGCAAATGTTTATGAGAGATCCAAGCCAAACCAATTTTTATCATTTTTTGCCACAAAGGCTAAAAAGCCTCAACCTTCAATTACGTTTTCTGTTTATAAAGCACCAAATACCAATATTAATGAAGCTGTTTCAGAGTCTGAAAAGATAGTGCAAGATATTATTGATAAATACGATGGAAAATTTGAAGTTCAAACAATTACCAATACAGGAAAACTAATTGATAAACAGTTCAACCATCTTCTACGTGATTTTATCATTACAGTTTCGTTGGTATTCTTTGTTCTACTTATATTTCTTGGCGGAAGGCAAGCATTTGTTTCTTTCTTTGCTGTTCCTTTAACATTTCTTATAAGTTTTACCGTTATGAAGATTTGGGGAATTTCACTTAATTTTCTTTCTCTTTTCTCACTATTACTTTCACTCGGACTTTTGGTTGATGACACAATCGTTGTCATTTCTGCAATGACTCAGTATTATAGAACAGGAAGATTTACTCCTCTTCAAACAGGGCTTCTCGTCTGGAGGGATTTTAAAGTACCAATTCTCACTACTACACTTACTACAGTTTGGGCATTTCTACCGCTTCTCATTTCAACAGGAATAATAGGAGAGTTTATTAAATCAATACCAGTTGTTGTATCAAGTACTCTTCTTGGATCTCTGGGCGTAGCTATGTTGATTATTCTTCCTCTGATGACAATACTCCTTAAACCACAAATTCCGCAAAGATTAATTATTTTTTTGCGCGTTATTTTTGTTATTTTTCTTCTTTCTATTTATATTTATATAGCTCCAAAAGGTATTGGACTAATTTTCTCTTTGGTCGGACTTGGAGTCTTTCTTTTTGTTACATCACAAGTTAGGATAGCTTTGATTAGGAAAACAAAAAAATATATTCTTCAAGAATCCGAAAAAAAACCTGCTCTTCGTAAAATTCCTGATTATTTTGATAAGGGATTTATCAGCTTTTCAATCATCGAAAGAAAATACCGATCGATTATTACTCGCATACTTGCATCAAAACGCAATAGGAGAAATGCGGTAATATTAGTAATTATTTTTTCTTTTTTTTCATATCTTCTCCTACCATTAGGGTTAGTAAAAAATGAATTTTTCCCTAAAAATGATCAAAATTTTTTATATGTTAATCTTGAGTTGCCATCTGGAACAAATTTAACACAAACAACACAGGAGGCTATTTATCTTCTCAACAAACTTCGATCTACACCAGATGTTTCATATATCACTGCTGATGTGGGCAAAATATACAGTAGAGAATTTACATCCGCTGGTAACAATGAAAATACAGTTATGTTTTCTCTTGTTCTGCCTGATCGCAAAGAAAGATCTCATACTTCTATTGAAATTGCAGATTTTCTCAGAAAATCTCTTAGTTCATACACAAAAGGGACAATAACTGTATCAGAAGTATCAGGTGGACCACCGGCGGGATCAGATTTACAAATAAAACTTTTTGGTGATGATCTTGCATTGCTTGATAACTATGCAGAAGATGTTAAAAAATTTTTTGAGAGGCAAGAAGGAGTTACAGATATTCAAAAATCAATCAAAACTGGACCAAGTCAGATAGTGTTTGTCCCCGATCAAAATAAATTAGCGAACCTCAATATCTCACAGGATGTGCTTGGATTATGGCTGAGAACATTCGCAAGTGGATTACAGCTTGAATCCATCAAACAAGCGAACTCTGAAGAAGAAAATATGGAGATTACGCTTCAATTTGGAGAACGACCCCAAGATATAGAAAATATAACTCTACTTTCTTTTCCATCTCCAATGGGACCAATTACTATTACTGATTTAGGAAGACTAATTTTAAAACCAAGTCCAACTTTGATTACCAGAGAAGACGGTAAAAGAACAATTTCAATTTCTGCATCTGTTCAGAAAGGATTTTCTGTAACAGAGATGAATCAAAAATTAGAGAATTTTGCCAAAAATAATCTCAAACTTGAAGAGGGATATTTTTGGAAGACAGGAGGAGTTAATGAAGAAAATCAAAAATCAGTTTACTCTATTCTTCAAGCAATGATATTTTCTTTTCTGCTTATAATTGTAACAATGGTAATCCAGTTCAGCTCATTTAGAAAAGCTCTTATTGTTATGTTAGTTATACCACTTTCTATTTCAGGTGTATTTATTATCTTTGGACTCACTCAGACACCTCTTTCATTTCCAGCACTTATTGGAGTATTGGCACTTTTTGGAATTGTAGTCAAAAACTCAATACTTCTTGTAGACAAAATTAATACAAATCAGAAATCAGGAATGAATTTTCAAGAGAGTATAATAGATGCAGCTGAAAGTAGGCTGGAACCAATTGCACTTACAAGTCTTGCAACAATCATGGGGTTAATTCCTATCACTATCTCAGATCCTTTATGGAGGGGGCTAGGTGGAGCAATAATTGCAGGCCTTACATTTTCTGGGACAATTATGCTCTTTTTCATACCTGTTGTATATTACATGTGGTTTAATCCAAAGAGCAATAAACAACTCAGACAAACAAAAAAATATAAAAAATAATTTTTAAAAATCAACAAATATCAACTTAAAACAATTTATAGTTTGTTAAGATTAAAAATTTTTGTATAATATCCACCTATGTTTTGGACAGGAGAAACCTTATCTGAGCAGTTCAAAACATTAGAACGTGTAGATACATCATTTCAATTTTTACAAGAACAACTTGTAAGATTTCAGAGTGAACAAATCAGCATTAAAAATCAAATTGGGTTAACACAAGACTTAATTTTATTTATTTATCAGGCAAAAGAAAATTTACCAAATGTTATACCTCTTAATGACAATTATCCATATGAATTTTTCCTTGATAAAAAATTTTATTTATCCAATCAAAATATAAATTTTGGTATTTATCGCTATTTTTTCCCCAGAACTAAAAGAGGCAGTATTCTATATACAATTGCACCAATGTTGACTCCTGATGGAATTCCTCTACATCATTTTCCAGAATCAAATGAATTTCTAGACATAAATTTTAAAATGCATCTTTTAAAATCTCCAGAAAGCATTCAATCTGAGTATCAATATACATACAACCCACAGATTGCAACAATAAGAATCAAAAGCAGCAGTAAAGCTGATCTATATAATGGTCTTATAATTACTACTATTAATGATAAATCTGGATGGGGCTTAGATAGCTATGACATTCAAAAAATTCTTCAATTAACAACAGATCCCAAACTTGAAGATCAAAAAGAAGAAATAAAAACTAAAGTTAATTTTTATACAAAAGAAGTTTTAAAGATAGCTACTTGGAGAGCAAACGACATGCTAAGAAGACTTCAGAATATAGTCAGATCTTTGAATAATGTCTCTCTTTCCAAACCTCTTCCAGAAGTAATTGGATATTTTGATGATGAGACAGGAGCAATGTTTTATTACGCACCGGGAGATGAAAAAGTTGTCGATTCGCGTCAAAAATCTGCTGGGGATATCAAAAATCCTCAAGATGTTGACTCAATTGTAAATTGGATAGCAACAGCAGATAGTGCAGATCCAATAACAGTTATACATACAGCATTACCTTTTGCTGCAGCTCTTAAAGAACATTATAGAAAATTCTATAGACCAACAATTCGATTTCATAATCCCTTTAGAAAATAACGTTATCTCTAAATTTATCTGAAAATCATTTTCTTATTTTAATTTTCTGAGAACTGGCAATAAGTTTTGCGTTGAAAAACAATGTGAAAAAATATTGATATAGTTTGATTATTTTTATCATTATTGACAACAACAAGCTCTTCATTTAGTATCTCATCAATGGGTAAAACTCATAAAGAAAACTGCATGTCTTACAGGATGCTTCTGAAAAGTTATAGATCAGGCACAATCCCAAAAAAAATACAATTGATAATATAAAATATGTACAACTGCCCATTTTACAGAATTTTTTCTTTTGAAAACACTAGCCCCTCATATTCAGTGTTGGAAGGATATGAGGGGCTTTTATTAGAAAATCAAGACAATAGAATAGAGGTTTCACCTCTAAAACACGTATTCAAAAATATTTTTTATCACAAATTGAACCCGCTCTCATTCTCTCGGTTGATGGAAGAATAAGAGCGGGCGGAAATTATCCAATTATGCACTGACCAGGGAAGGAGGTGAAAATAATGACAAAATATAAACTACTCGGAGGGATTTCAGTTGCAGCACTTATAAGCGTCTTTGTTCTTACTCCTGCCCTTGCTGCAACAACAATAGAAGTTTCTCCTCTTAATACAAATGGCTGGTTCTTCCATCAAGAAACCCCAACAGGAACAGGTGGATTTGTAAATGGACCCGGAACTCCCCCATTAGGAAGTGGCAGCGCGCAGTTAACTGTTGATAGTAGCGGAGGGATGTCATTATCTCATGGGGGTTATGCAGGAGTAAAACTAGCTGATATTACAAAATTAGAATATTGGACTTATAAAATTGTTGGAGGCAATTCCCTCGCTCCTAGTCTGCAATTCGACTTTGATAACGATGTCACAGATGGAGATAATAACTGGAGAGGAAGATTAGTGTATGAACCATATTATACTCATACTGTCAATAGTGGAGTATGGCAGGTGTGGAATCCATTAGATAATGCAGCAGGTGGAAATTGGTGGGGTTCATCAAATACTTTGTCAAATCTTGATGAGTTATGCCCTATATCCAATCCATGTACATGGAGCGAAGTTCTTCAAAATTTCCCATTAGGAGGCATTCGTGAGATAAATGGTCTTATACATTTTAAAGCTGGAGGGTCATGGATAGGAGGATTCAGTGGGAATGTTGATGCTTTTGTCATAGGTATCAACAATGTAGATACAATATACAATTTTGAATCTACACCTCCAGAGCCATCTCCAACCCCTACACCAACACCCACACCGACTCCTACACCAACAGGATTACCTGTCCCATCAGCATGTTCTGGAATTGATTTCGCTGGGCCTCCAATTATAGGAACAAATGCAAATGATTATATAAATGGAACAGACGGTAACGACCTCATCTTTACCCTTGGAGGAAGTGATGTGGCTAATGGAAAGGGTGGTAATGATTGTATTGTCGGAGGAGCTGGAAGTGACTTGTTAAAAGGAAATGGTGGAGATGATGTCATACTAGGTGAAGCAGGAAATGATAGTCTTATAGGTGGGGGAGGAAATGACCAACTTTTAGGTGGGGCTGGAAGTGATACCCTCAAAGGAGAAGGCGGCTCTGATACACTCATTGGAAATGATGGGTCAGACAGCGCAAATGGTGGAGGAGGGGCAGATACTTGTGATGCAGAATCAGAGACAAATTGTGAAATCTAAACTGCGGCATGAGTCGTAGCTCTCATGAAGAAAAAATCTATTTTTGAAAGGAGGTGAGAAAGAATGAACAATCTTAAAGTAAAGCTAGCAACAGGAGTGGCAACAGCAGCTCTTTTAGCAACAACAGTTGCACCAGTTGCATTTGCTAGTACTAATACTATAAGTGGGAACGGTGCGGGTTCGACCAATAAAATCAAAATCAAGAATATAAATAGAACTACAGTAAACCAATCCAATGCAACAGCTGTTATCAACCTTACTGGTGTTTTACAAAACACTGGCAGTAACACAGCAAATAATAATACTGGCAATGGTAATATCACAGTGAAGAGTGGCAATGCGAACTCTACTGTGACTAATACCACAACAAATGGTAGTAATACTGCAACTGTTAATCTTTGTGGTTGCCCAACAGAGGATACAACTAACGAAATCAAGAACAACGGAGCAGAATCAGAGAATAAGATCAGAATCAAGAATGTAAATAATTCACATGTCGAACAGATTAATGAAACCCTTGTTGTTAATGGTACACTTGTAGCTCAAAACACTGGCAGCAATCATGCCAACAACAACACAGGCGATGGAGATGTCACTGTAGATAGCGGCAACACTACAGCTAACGTGACAAATAATACTACCACTGGTAGCAACTTCCTGAATCCATAACAGATCTAAAGAATCTGTATGGAAAGCAACCCTGCGAGGAGAGCGTACGACTCCTCAGCAGGGTTTTTGCTGGAAGGATTGAATAATATTTTAATCATCCTTTTAGGCTTAAGAAATATTAATAATCGTAGAATATTGTTCAAAAATTTTTTCTTACTAAAAGTTTACTAAATCACAGTAATATGCTAAAGTAGTGGTATGTGGATGCGTAACACAATTTGTATATTGATTATTGTACTTGCTGGCTTGGCTATGACACAACGTATCTACGCTAGCACGAGTGTAAAAATAAATAACTCTATTAATTCCAATACTTCATCCCAAACAAAATCATCAACTGAGACAAACGTCCGAATTGAAACTAACGGAGAAGTAAAAACATTCCATGCTACAGACAATGAATCTGTAAATTATCAATCGGAGGATGGATCAATTAAGGTAAACATTAACAATAACAATGCTTCTAGCGCAACAAAAATTAACCCAGATGACTCAAATGTAGCTTTACCACAACAAGATGAATCAACTCCAAATAACAAAAAATCTGATGATGTAACTGATAATCAAATTAAGGGAAAACAAGACCAACTTACAAATGAAAATTTTGATATTCTCAAATTTTTAATTCATCTGTTCTCACTCTTAATCTAAATTTGATTATTTGATTCGAGCTTGATTGTCCCAATAAAAATACCCTCCCAATTAGTACAGCAGATTTCAAAAATTTAGATTGCTTCACTGCACAAATAAAAAAAACTCTTGACAATTTTGTTAAAGTACCTCATCATAATTAATAAGAAGTAATTATGGCAACGAAAAAATCTCTTCCACTACATAAGAGAGGTTATCATAAAAAATTGGAAGAGCCAGTACATAATCTAGTAGGTTATATTGTTCTCTTCGCTTTAGCTCTTGTGGTACTTGTTCTAGTTTATAGTCTGCAGTGGTTTATTGTTCAGTAGCTCTTCTTGCAAAAACAAGAAGCCTCTTAAGTGATGTACCTAGTGGAGTACACGTCTGAAGTACAAGTTGATCCTTTTTTTGATCAAGAAGATAATTGACTTCATTTGGCCAGACTTCCTTTTTACTAGTTACTAAATATTGATATTCTTTTCCTTTATAGTACAGTTTTATCTCATCACCAGTTTTGAGTTCCCCTAGACGAAGAAATATAGTATTGTAACGCGTGATCTCCCAAGGAAGACCAGTTGAGTGCGCAAACAAATAAATACTTCCTTTTTGACCAGGTAATGCTGTACCTTTTGCATGCGCAATACCTTTTTTTAGGGCACGAGTATAATCTGATTGATCCCAGGGATTGACATTTTCTATTACTTTCCCTATTGCATGAATCTTAGGTATCAAAATCGCAAAAGAATTGTCTTTGGTAATTGATTGGAGTGGATGAGGGAAGAGATAAACCCTAACAATAGGGTAGAAAGTTATCACAAACCCCACAAGAGAAAGAATAATCAAAATTGTCCCTACATAATACGACAGCGATTTATTCGTCATAGTTTTAAGAGGTGAAACCTCTAATATTATTCTGTATTTTATCAAAACAAATAAAAAAAACGGAGTTTCCTCCGCATTTTTTAATTCTTTTAGAAAGAAACTGCAAAAGCTGGAGATCTACCGGATCGCAGTCTTAGTACCATCCCGAAAAATAACATTAAGATATTTCCCAGTATAGCAAGGACAAACCACAGATTTCCTGTAATGGGAAGAATTTCTTTTGTCACAGCAGCAAGTACTTCTCCCCCTCTTCCAGCTCCTCCACCACCATCACTACCTACATTACCATTACTTCCGTTGCCAGCATTGCCTCCGTTTCCACCATTACCGGGAGGTGGGGGAGGAGGTGGAGGAGGATTCTCGCCACCATTTCCTGGTGGAGGATTCTCTCCAGCTTTTTTGCAACAATCTATTTTAACTTTGCTTGTATTAACATCATTATTTACCAAAACGGAGAGGTCAATATCTCCTGTTTTGATTACTACATTACCGTTGTTATAATCTCCTAAATTGTTTCCTGTTATTAAATTCCAAAGGCTGTTATTAAGAATATCAGAAACATTATTAACAGTAATAATATTGTTTTTATTTTCTTGTAGAGTAATCGTATTTTCAGAACCTGCTCCGTTTCCTTTGATTGTTAGAAGAAAATTTCCGTTAACATTTGTTTTAAGAGTAACCTGAGAGTTGTTTGAGATGTTTTTTATCTTCTCCTCAACTTTTATATCCCCTGTTTTGATAGAAACACTGCCTGAATTTTGCGATGCTGAATTATTGCCAGTGACAGCTGTTCCCTGAACATTATTGGTAATTGTGGATGTATTCTGAGAAGTTACTACTGTTGTGGTTGTATTGGTATAGTATATGGCATTTTGAGACTCAGCACCGTTGTTACTAATATTTGCTGAACTTTCTTTATTATCACAACAGCCAATATTGGCAGCTGACTGATTTAGATTATTTTGAATTGTAGTAGATGTATTTATATCTCCTGTCTGAACTGAAGTATTTTCTGCTGTATTGTTATTAAGAGTATTTTCTCCTGTATTTGATTGTGTATTTACAGAATTTGTTATTTGTGCATTATTAGACTGATTTACAGTTGTTGAAGATGTGTTAGTGATCGTTATTTCATTATTTGAACCAGATCCATTATCGGTAATTATAATCTCTTGTGCACTTGTTGATCTTGCCGCAAAAGGAAGCATTACAAGAGATAACAATGTCAAAACTAACTGTTTTTTATTTATTTTTATTCTCATAACTTTCTATAGTACTTGCCTTACGTATCTTTTTCAGTGAGACTGCTTACGTACGGGACAGAGTAACTTTCTTGGCAGGTAAAATTACAGCGTACTTGGACGAATTATTTTTTTCTTAAGCAAATATACTCCTGCTGTTAGCGGAATAATTACCACCAACCATGCAAGATTAATTTTTATTTTATTTCTGGAAGAGTTTACATATTCGGGATTATTAGATGTAGCTCCCTTTACAAGTGCGAGCGAAGTATCACTAGAATTACTGGTCGCAAAAACTATACCGCTATCCACAGTCTCGTTTGCTGGAGTTGTCGATGAAGCAATAACCGCATTTTGAGGAGTAGGACTACTATCAGAATTTGATTTTTGAGTATTTGATTCATTTGATGAAGTTGCAGTATTACCCTGATTCAGCTGTTGTTGATCTAATCCTCCTCGCCATGCATGATTACTATTATTTTGTGAATTAGTTGCGATTTGATCATTTTGATGTTGTTTTTTCTGTCCGGGTGTTACAAAATCGCCTATCCAGTTTCCAAAAACATTAACAAATGTAACTACCAATCTCCCACTCCCTACAATATTGTTATTAACAAAATTGATAATATTAGCTACTATCTTGGCATCTCCTGTAACAATAGAGGAGTCACCACCTGTATTAAAGCTTGATTTATTGTTGCCTGTATTTGCCGAAAGATTAATATTATTCACTACATGAGCAGAATTATTTTGAGTAATGGTACTTGTATTTGATATGTTTGCTGCTGCTGAATTTACAGAGTTTGATCCATTATTGGCATTTATTGCTGTAATTTGACCATACTCATCAACAAAAAAATGCGTACCGGCTGATCCGGCAACTGTCGTACCCTGAGGAGCACCCAATATCTGACCGATCCATTGACCAGCATTATTAACAATGACTAACCACCAATCACCACCACTTATATTGGTATTAGCTATATTCAGTACCTGCGCATTGATATTGCTTGATCCTGTAGTGACAGATGAGTCACCACCTGTATTAAAGCTTGTTGAATTTCCTCCGGTATTAGCATTAAAAACTAAATTATTCTCTATTGTCGCATCGTTTGACTGGAACTGATTTTCTGCGTTGTTCGTTGTCACTGATGCAGTATTTGTTGATCCTGATCCATTGTTGGTATTTGCCACTGCTGTATTTGATTGAGAACAAGTTGAGCAGGGATTATCAGGAAGGATAATATCTCCAATCAAATCTCCAAAAATATTTACAACTCCTAAAAGTACATTCCCAGCTAAATTGTTGTTTACAAAATTTAGAATATTGGCAGCAACATTGGCATCACCCGTAACAATAGAGGAGTTACCACCTGTATTAAAGCTAGCAGTATTATCGCCTGAGTTGGCAACAAGTGTCATATCATTAATCACAGTTCCATTGTTGGTTTGACTAGTTGAATCGTTATTTGTTGTGTTGGATGTAGCAGTGTTAGCTGATCCTGATCCATTATTGATATTGGATACTGCTGTGGGTGATGATCCACAGTTGGCTACACAGTTTGCCGCAAAATCAAGAACATAATCACCTAGATGATCATCCTCAATATTAAACTCAGAGACTGTCACACCTGCAAGATTGGAGTTTATATTGTTAAATATAGTACCTGTGGTATTTGCATTACCTGTTGTAAGTGTCGAATTTCCATTATTGTAAGATGTAGAGTTATTGCCTGTAACAGTTGCGCTATCTACATAATTTGCAATGACGCCACCATTGCCTTGATTAAGACTATCAGAATTGGAGAGTGTTGCAGATCCTGTATTGGTTGAATTTGCTCCATTGTTACTGTTAACAACTGTTGCACCTTGTTGGCAGCAGGTGTTATTGCCTGAGATATTTTGATTGCCTGTATTTGCAATATTTGTGTTATTATTAGCATCCCCAGTAGTAAGATATGTATCTCCTGATCCTCCATTTGATGTCTTGCCAGTATTATTCTGTGCTGCGCTGTCTATATTGTTTTGGTCAGATTGAGTTGGTGCCCAGTATTGTTCTTCTGAAATATATTTAGGCTCAGGCATAGATGGCAGGGAAGGTACTGACGGCTGAGATGGCTGACTAACAGATGATTCCGAAGGCTGAGGTGGAGGGGTGATAGTTGGTGGTGGAGTGACAGTTGGTGGCGGAGTTATCTGCTGAAGATTACTCTCTGTTGACTGAGTCTGTTGCACTGTGTCTCCCTCTGCCAAAACAGGAGAAAGAGGCATAATTATAATAGTAGTACTAAGAATAATAGCAATGATTTTTTGTAATAAAGTTTGTTTCATTTTTATTTATATTTATAAAATTTAAATTAGCGTAATTAATTTTATTTTTTACTCTTTTGGGAGGGAGTCTTGCTGAAGTGCTAGCAAGAACTCCCATCCCTCTGAGTATTAGTTATGAAGGAACATCCCGAAAAATGCCCAGAATGCTGACCAGTTAAAATCTAAATCGATCTCTGGCAGTTCTGGTAAAGTAACATTCCCAAGGATGTTATGATTACCTTCATTACTGACACCAGCGTTAACTTTAGCATTGCCGGTCACAACAGATGGATCACCATTGGATCCAGCTGTGTTCTTGCTTGCTTCATTATCACCGGTGTTGGTGGTCAATTCATCAAGATGATTATTTAGTTTGGATATATTATCTTGACTGTAATTCTGGATTCCAGCAAGAGTTACTCTGATGACGTTATCATCATCAGAAGAGTACCCTGGCTCTGCACCATTTCCAGCGATTTTTGCTGACAGACCACCAAAGACACAACCACAGTCAACATCTGCAGCGTTAAAGTTGACCATATTATCTATGGTCGCATTAACTTCTGCATTTCCGGTGTCAACAACAACATCTCCATCACCAGTGTTGAAGTTAGCATCGTTATCACCTGTATCAGCATCCGCCTCTACATTGTTTTTAACGTCTGCATTATTGTACTGGTAGAGATTTGTTGTGTTGGAGAGTGTTGCATTAATGAGATTATCACTCCCCGCACCGTTATCAAGAATCATCAGGCTGACATTGCCTGCTGCGCCTTGATTCCCGCCTACTTGTGCCCAGTTGACATTGGCAGTAGTGTTAACAGTAGTGTTAACAGTAGCGTTACCTGTTCGGATGGTGACACTACCATTGCCAGTGTTGAAGCCTGCATCGTTATCGCCTGTATCTGCATCTGCATCAACATTATTGTCAACTTCAGCTCTATTGTTTTGATTTAAAGTGGTTGTGCTATTTTGATTCAGGTTAACCGTATTATCTGAAAATGCTCCATTACCTGAAACTTTTACATCTGTGTTGCCAGCTGCTGTGCAGCAGTCAACTTGTGCAACATTTTTGTTAAGGTCATTGGAGACATTTGCAGTAATATTGGCATTACCGGTTGAGACTGTGACGTTTCCTCCGGTATTAAAGTTAGCATCGTTATCACCTGTATCAGCATCCGCCTCTACATTGTTTTTAACGTCTGCATTATTTGTTTGGTTAACCGTTGTTTTAATAGTACGGGTAACATTCACAGAATTATCAGATCCTGCTCCATTGCCGGAGATCTCAATTGTAGTTTGAGCGAATGTTACCGGAGCTAATGCGTGAAGTAAGACTGATCCGGTTGCAATAGCTGTTGTAAGTCTAGTTTTGAAATTGTTCATTTCTTTTCACCTCCTTTCCTTTGATGATTTCCTCGCATCCTTTGCGAAGAGCACTTCCTTCCGCTTTAGTTGTCAAAAAACTATCTTTGACAAAAAAACGGAAACTTTACTTTCCTATATTTAGTAGGGAAGTAAGGCCTCCGTTTTTATTTTTAAGACTACCACACAATGATCTCTTCTCATAGTCGAATTGTTATAATAAGCTCTCTGTATTTTTTAATCTGTTAGTTTACTAACAAATGTTTTTTATTTATCTAATTCTTCGCATTATCCAACAAAAAGAGGCACGCAAACAAATATGTTTCGTGCCTCCGTGTACGGTCAGCAAAAATTTATTGATCATCCAAAATATAGACCAGTAAAAGCTAAGTTGTCAAGACCCAATTTTCACAGTTCTATCATTGGCATTCGTTTTTTTAATATTCCTTTCTGTTATTTGCACCACTTTAAAATCTTGGACATAAATCTCAACACTTCCCCAACCTCTGATATTTTTTAATGCGATGACAATCTCCTCAATCAGCTCAGGAGAAATATGTTTGGTAGAAAAATCGCTCATAGTTTATTTTAAAGCAAGTTTAAGAGTGTCTTTCTTGCCATTTACCTCTCCAATCTGCAATGTCAAATTTTTATCATTATCATTGATAGGAAATCCTATTCGTGTGAGTTTTGTTGATATTGCAAGTACTTCGACAGGATCATTATGAATATCAGCAGCTAGCTTTTCAGTTGAATTATTAATGATTAAGCGAATATAATCACGTGCATTAATCTGAATTGGTTTATCAAAATCATTGGTAATCTTAAGATTTATAATTAAAAATGTCCTCCCCTCAACTGCCGATGCCTTTTGACCTTTAACAATAATCTCATCTCTAAGCTCTGCTTTTTCTAGCGTATACTTTATTTTACTAACTTCATTCCCTTTTACATCTCTAATCGGAAACTCATAAGTTTTATTAAGAATTTGCTGAGCCTTTGGTTTTTCCAACCTGAATTTATTGGAACTTTCACCAGCAACAATTTTTGAAGAAGTTTTACTAGTGAATGAACTGATGGACCATAAAATGAGAATTAATACGACTATACCAACAATTACAAAGGGAATATAAGCTGATCGTCTAATTCTACGTTGAAGATTTTTGATATAAATAAGGAATGAAGTGTGGTTTTTTTGATCTTCCATAGTACAAACAAAAATGCTCTGCATGGGCAGAGCAGATAGATGAGTAAGATCTTAGCAGGGCTACTATAGCTTGTCAAGTGGATATCTTACAAAAAATTACTGAAAGGTTACGGGAAATAAATTATTAAGGGAATATTTTTAATATTTATTATTTCGTGGATGACGAAATTTGAATCTGTCAGGATATCGCAATCCTTGAATAATTCCTCCTAAAGATGCACCAGCTATTGCTTTCCCACTAGTATAGTGAAACCAATTATCAAACATCATTAACGCAGCAAGAGTAAAAACGCTCAAATAAAACCAATGATGAAAATGATACGTTTTATTGCGCAAATGGATTTTAACATTGGGAAGAATCTCAATATTTTTAAAACGAAGATTAGGAAGACGATTGGGAAGAGACTTTCCATTTTTCTCAATTGGACGAGAAAGATAAACTGAGAGGTAGTAGCCTACACACAAAGCTATTAGAAAAAGAAATAGAGATTGCATAGGACCATTAATCTCTTCTAACTAAATTATAATACAATTTAATCATAAAGAAAAATTTTATCTGTTGTCAAGTCAAGTAAAATCACAGAATTTTACTCTTCTCGTACATCTTTAAAAGTATTAAAAGCAACTCTTCGAAAAAAAATTCTCATAACTGTACTTGGAAGATAATCCAAAATCCCTTTAAGAAGACCTCTTTTGTAACGCCTGCCTGAGACAGTTGAGACAATATCTCGTCTTAGGATTACCTTTCCTAATTTACGCAGTTTTTTTGAAAGATCAATATCTTCTCCAATTTGAAGATTAGGATCAAATCCTCCTGTTCGTAAAAATGCATCTTTTCTCACTGCCATACTAAATCCCGAAAGATTCCACCCGCCTGAAAGGAGTTTATCAATTACCAAAAATGGATAAAAAAGATATCTTGCTACCAAACGAGCCGAAAGAGGACCTGAATGAAGATAAGCAATACCACCAACTGCTACTAAAGATCGATCGCTATCTAGTATTTTTACAATCCGCTCAATCCAATCAGGAGGATGAATAGCGTCTGCGTCTGTTGAGACAATAATTTCTCCTTTTGCGGCTAAAAATCCAGCCTGCCTTGCATGAGTCACACCTTTTTTAGGTTCATAAATCACTTTAGCTCCATATCTGCCTGCGATTTCAGCTGTATTATCTGTTGAGTTGTTATCAACAACTATCAGCTCAAAATCTTGATATGTTTGATTTAGTATACTTTCAAGCGTTTGATGAATATTCTTTGCCTCATTAAAAGCTGGTATAACAACTGAAACGTGAGGATGGGGAGGATTTTTGTGTTTGAGCATATCAATCTTGCAATAAGAGATATTTCGTTAAATTTCTGAAGGGAGAGTCAACTTTTTTCGAGTTTTTCGCAATAAGCTCTTTGTAGAGTATTTCAAGTTGTTCTGCTATTGTATCAATTGCATATTTTTTTACTTCTTCCTGCGCTTTCTTTGAGAATTTTTTTCTTAGTGAAGCATCAGTAAGGATTTTATTCACATACTCAGCAAATATAGAAGGTGACCCTTTTACTAGAAAACCATTTGTTCCATCTTTTACCATATCCATATAGGCATCATCATAGACAGTAACTACTGGCAAGCCTGAAGCCATTGCTTCTAAAATAACCATGCCTTGTGTTTCTGTTTTGGAAGCAAACACGAATACATCAGCACTCGCATATACATGCGGAAGAAATGCGTTCTCAATTCCTCCTGTAAAGATAACTGATTGCTGTATACCCAGTTTTTTAGCAAGCTCTTTAAGTCTTGATTTTTCAACACCATCTCCCACAATGACCAAAAGAACATTTTCTGAGGAGATCTCTTGCAATTTCTTGAAAGCTTTCAGCAAATAATCAACTGATTTCTCTTTTCCAAGTCTTCCAACATAGAGCACAATTTTTGCCTGAGGATCAAAAGCAAAACGACTGCTAAGCCATTTACTGTCTCCATTTTGGAAGCGATTAAGATCAATTCCATTGGGAATAACTTTAATCGGCTTT
The DNA here is from genome assembly GCA_026004395.1 of Patescibacteria group bacterium. Taxonomy (NCBI): domain Bacteria; species Patescibacteria group bacterium. The sequence goes on from BPJB01000001.1 coordinate 592,004, forward strand.
TCTACGCCATAGGAAATAAGCTCCTCTCTAACTTTTTTAGTAGGTACAACAATAGTATCGCAGAGATTGCCAAAAATTCTGCTCGCTACCTCAACCATCTTTGGCTTAATTATTTTTCCTTTTAATATATAATGCAAATAACTATTCCACAGAGTATGATATGTAACCAAAAATGGTACTCTTTTAAGTCTGGCAATTTCCCATCCAAGAAGCGTTAAAGGACCTCCTGAGTGTCCATGAACAATATCAAAATCAATTTTCGATGCTTGTAAAAGTGATTTTGAAGGCAAAAATGTCGCCAAACGGATCTCGGGATTTTCAGGATACTTAATTGATGTGATGCGTATAACTTTTTTCTTGTCTTTTACTCCTGGATATTTAGGAGCAACAATGTATACCTCATGCCCTCGTCTCTCAAGTGCTTGTGCGCATTCATCAACCGAGACTGCCACACCGTTGAGTTGAGGATAATATCCCTCTGTAAAAAATCCAATTTTCATAAAACTTAATTCATTATATCAATTTTTTAAAAATATCTTCAAATTACTCGTTATTATTATCTTCTTACGCTTCCTTCGTATCCTTTACATATTATAAATTAATATGAAAAAAATATGACACTACTAGTTTTGGTAATCTTCGGAATAACTAACGGCATTATTATTTATCAGTTTGAAAATTATCAAAATAAAGGAAGTAGCATTGTTATTGCATTTTGGGGAATAGTGATACTGTGAGTGGAGGAGTGGTAGCTTATTACATCTTTGGTGGAAAAATGCAACACCCAAGTTAATTGCATTTAGAATTCTCGCTCTTAAATTTGGAGTATTATTGCTTCTTATAAAAAAATAAAGCATTCAAACAATTCTAAATTCAAAAACTTCTGAATATATTTCTAATCTAATTATCAATATTTCAGACAAATAAATGGTTATAGGGGTTATTATTAAGGATTTATAAAATTAAAACACAAACCAAAACATATAAAAACATTGATAGCACAAGCTCATCATTAAATTCTTACTTGCATATTTTGTAATTCACTCTTATACTTTCTGTTATGGTACCCTTTATGGTGGGGTTACTTTTTGTTCTCTTGTGGAATATATATATCAAAAAGTAATCCTTCTGCCCAAAGCCAAAAAATAAACTCCTAAAACTTAAGGAATCTCTTGCTGGCAATGATTCTTTAAAAAAACTATCCTCTTGTAAGATATTCCTTAATAGCTCTTTTTGTACTTTCAAAAGCTATCTCATCAAAAGGAATTTCAGTAGGAGAAAAAAATTGAAAAGAATCAATATCATCAGATGCGCTAAGCTCATAAGTTACCAATTCAGCGCTTGCAAAAATATCAAGAGTTGGGATATTCACTCCTTGAAAAGGATAAGTATTGGGTAGAGCACTAATAAATTTTATGTTTTTCAACTCACAGCCTAGTTCTTCTCTAATCTCTCTTCTTACTGATTCCTCAAATGTTTCATGTGGTTTGATAAATCCTCCGGGCAAATCCCAAAATCCCTTTTGAGGTTCAACACCCCGTCTCACAAGTAGAATATCACCTTTATCATTTTCAATGATAACTGCGTTAGCAGGTGCAGGATTAAAATATATACGATAACCACACTGCGTGCATATCACGCACTCAGTTGATTTTTTGAGCTTTCCTCCACAAATGAGACAATATTTATAAGCATCCCGCGGCTCCACCTAATTATTATAAAAACTGCAATAGTTGAGTCAAGTGGGAATTTGTATCATAAGTTAATATATGATACATAAGAGTAAAAACAATACATGCACTGGAAATATTAGTCTTCTTCTATAGATTTATAGAAAAGACAGCGGCAAAAGAGTTTGATAGTTGAAGAAATATTTCTTTAGCCTATATCTATTTATGGTCTTCAGAGAAAAATCTTATAATTGACATATAGGTCTAAACCTAATTATCTTTTAATTCTTGATAATCATCAGAAGTCTCACTTCAAGACAAGTGGCAGAAATTCTTTTTGAGAGAGCGATAAGTTTATGGAGTAAAAAATTTAAATTCTATTCCAAAAAAATGGATGAGTCGACATGACAACATTTAAACACATTTAAATATAACTTTCCAAGATTCAAAAATATTTAATTAGCAAACATTTATAAGGTTTTTTACAAAAAAATCCTCTTTAACTCTTCCTTACATTTTTATAGAAAAATGTTATACTTCAGTTATATATACTGCATTTAATTACATACTTTATGTCAATTGAACAAAATAGTAATCCTGCAAACATAAGAAGAAAAAACGAAGACATTGTCATCAGTATTGGTATTAGAGATGGAGATGGTAGAATCGTTTTTCTTTCTCATACCCAGTCCCATACTCAGATAGAAAATCCTCAGATAAACAACACAATACCATGTCCTAACACAGAGATTTTATTTAGTGAAAAAGAGCCACCATCACTTCATCTTCCCACTGTATCTCATTCTAAAGAATATACAGTCAAAGAAGATAAAGTTATTGATATCGGTTTTCTAGATGAAGACGGTAATATAATTCGACTTTCTAATAACCAATCTTAGAAAGACAAGAAGAGCTATTAATAAACCCCATTGACCTGCCAATACTCTTACTAAAAAACTAAAATCTCAAAACTATATCACTTAAACTTTCTCTTGTCATGTATTGCTCTAATACAATTAAAATTTGACTTAGGTAAGAAAAAAAATTATAATCCCCAATTAAAATTTATGGAAAAACAACGCTCCTCAAGATTAGCTGAAATTCAGCAAAAATATAACACTATATCTAACCTTATTGATAAACGACGCAGAATGCTTGCTGAATCTTCCTCTTGGAACATCACCCGCGATGATCCTGACGTAGAAGCTGCCGCAAAAGTTCACGCCAGAAGACTTGTTGAGCAGATAATTCCTGATAGTATTAATACACTTGAACAAAGAAGATTGGATTTACGTGCTCAGAGAGAAGTTTATATTCAAGATCATGCATCAGAATTAATCTCTAAAGCTGAGGAGTTTGAGAATGATATCGCACGGGAAGAAAAAATAATTAATCAACTTAAAAAAGACTTGCGAAGAGGATATACTACACAAGATGTTGTAGATGATAGACTAGCAAATCTTCAAGCATTAAAATCACGTATAAAAACAGATATCGATCTTCAAGTTGGTTTTGAACTTCTAAATCAAAAACGTCAGTCTGCATTAGAGGAAGAAGCTGTTGAAAAAACTACTCCTGAAGCAACACCAGTAGCAGAGAAGCAAATCCCAATCCAAGAATCCAAAATATATACCCTTTTACCACCTTTATTACAAAATTTAAGACCAATTACATCTCATGTAGAAAAGATACATCCAAAACCAACGGATTTAATAAAGCATCAGTTGAGAATAATTAAAGAATCAGAAGAAGAGCCTACTGATACACAAATGCAATTACTTGAAGATATAGCTTTTATTAATAACCTATCAACCGATAATAATTATCAAAGAGTTTTGACACCCGAAGAACTTCATCATATCGTATGTGATATACGTAAAAATATTATATCTTCACCAAATGGTAGAATAAGAGAAATTTCACTAGATTTTCAACGAAGAATAATAGAATTTGCAGAACAATACAATGGCTACTCCGGAAAAGTTGACAAAAAAGACATACAGAAAGCAAAAAATGAGTTACAAGTTGATGGTCATTCCCCATTAATAACAAGAAGAATCGATGACTTTGCTGAGACTGCATCCATGTTTTTAAGAGGTAGAATTATGAATCCTAATCCAGAACAAAATTTTCGAATAAAGGTGGATAAAGTTGATTGGACGATAGAGCCTTTATATCAGGCTGCTTTAGATTTGGCATGTTATGATGTTTATCGAAATCGGTACATTACACCTGAGCAAAGAAATCTTGAATCCTGGCACTTCAACAGTAATTTAATCAATAATTGGCATACAGAAGTAAGAGATTTACTTAGAATATTAATGCAGGATACTAGGGTTGCTCCCTTAGTTGAAAAGTTAGAAGAAACTATTACTTCGATGAGACAGAAAATTCCATCAGAAAGAACTGATAGATATTCTTTAAATTTTTTAATAAGTCAACAGTTGAAAATTGGTCATTTGATTAATGATATCAATAACAAACTAGTTTTCTTACAGCAAAAAGAAGCAGCAAGCGCTAATTTACCAGTCGAAAAACAAAAAATAGAAGGATTTTCAGCTGATAATATTCCAAGCATACTACCTCGATTGGTGCCTATTACTTCTATACATGAACATAAATATAATCCAGATAATACTGTGCGTATACAGGCTCAAAAAGCTCATGCTATTTCACCAGATAAGCGTACTCCTGAACAAAAGCAGCTGCTAGAGGATATATCAATCTTATCTCAGTTTACAAATTCAGAAAGTTATCAAGATGTATTCAATCCGGATGAACTACATAAGTTAGTTGAAAAACTACAATTACTTTCAGGAAAGAACCGTCCAGACTTTAATGGAGTTGAAGATATGATTATAGGGATACTAGAAGAAAAAGCACGAGTAACACAAAAAGGAATAATATCAGATAGTCTGGCTGGTATCATTGAACGAGCAGACAGAAACGCACCCAATAGAAAAGGAATGCAATGGGATACTTTGTGCAGCTTTGCAAGCGAAGCATCTGCATTCATTCGACAAAGAAATATGTATAGCAGTGAAATAATGAAATATTTTTTTTCACTACAAGATCCAGAACCCAGAAATTACCCCAATTTAACGCCGGTATATCAATTAGTTGCCGATGCACATGTTCTTGATGTTATTGGTCAAAGAAGCCTTCGAGCAAGAAAAGATCATGAAGAAGCATTTCTTACAAATTGCGGAATAATCAATGATTGGTATGATGAAGTATCACCAACTTTGGATAGCTTATTAAATTATAATAATAATGAGCAAATAAAAAGGCTCGTTTATCAATTAAAAACGATGATTGAAACTATGAATATTCGTCTCAATGGTGAACAAAAATCAGGTATTAATAAATCTTACAAAATTGATACGATAGCTGCTATTAGACTTCAAAGAAAGATAGGTCACACAATAGAACAATTAAAAGCTACTTTATCTCAACCAGAACCAGTCGAAGAACTAATTATTCCTCTTCAGTAATCTAAACAATTAAGATTAAATTATGGGTAAAGAAAATTTACGAGGAGAAAGTACAAAACCTCAAGACTTACTTCATGAAGGTCCCAAACTAACTCATCGTTTTTATGAAAGCATCAACATCTATCTTCAAGATGCACAACGCAACGGAGTATTACGTCCTCATCAACGTGATGTTTTCGAAAGCTTTCAACGGTTTTTTCAAGAGGGCTATACAAGAGGTTTTATTGAATTACCAACTGGAACAGGTAAGACTGTTTTATTTGTTGAATTATCTAAAGCATTATTGAACACCGATCCTAGTCTTCCTCGACCCAAAATACTAGTCGTAACACCTACAAAAGATCTGGTTCAGCAAATAATGGGTAGAACTGGAGAAAAAGGATATGGGAAATTTGCCCCTGAGTTAAAAGTTGGATCCTTTTTCAGTGATACACCAGATAAAGAAAAAACAGAAGAAGCTCTAGATATGTATGATGTAGTAGTCACAACATATAACTCTTTCTCTATTCTTAATAAAAGAAATGAATATCGCCCAATCACAGATACAGATAAACAACTACTCTTGCAAGAGTATCAGTCTTCCAGAATTTCAGAATATATAGACAAAGAAGAAATACATCACCTTGTAAGTAGTATTAAATATATTCCAACAGGCAGAAATTTATTGAATAAATTTGATGTGTTTATCTTGGATGAAGCACATCATACTTTAGGTGTTAAAACCGGGAGCATAGTTAACTCTCTGCCTCCAAATAAAGTAATTCTTGGATTCACTGCAACACCTGATGCTAGCCAACAAAAAAAATTAATTCATTACCTTCCTGAAAAAATACATTCTCTTGAACTAAATGAAGCGATATGGCTGGGATTATTAGCACCTATCGTACCGATTGGAATAAAAAGTGGTATCCACATTCGAGGTTCAAACCTCTACGACGACTCAGGAGACTTTATTGATAGTAGAATCAGATATTTAGCAGAGGACCCTAAAAGAAATAGACTTATCATAGAAGCAGCTAAATCCTTAACACAACATGGTATTGGTACAGTTATTTCATGTATTGCAGGAAATGAAGCTTGGCATGCAAGATACTTAGCTGAAAAACTTGAAAGAGAAGGAGTCCGAGCTGTTGCTGTACATAGAGGTGTTCCTTCACAAGAACGTCAGGAAATATACCAACAATTTGAAAAAGGTGAAATTGATGTACTTACTTTTATTGGTGTACTAAGTGAGGGTTGGGATAGTTACAGAGCAAAAGCTATGATTGGAGCTAGACCTACTCGATCGATAATCTTTTCAAAACAAAGAGTTGGACGTATAACTAGACCCGGCGGAATCGCTTTTGCAATTGACATTTGGGATGAGTATGAAGATAAAAATCCTGCGATTAATGTAGCAGACATATTGAACGAAGGAGATATACCATTAGGTAGTACAGTAGGAATAGCAGAAGATAGAGGAATTATCCAGCAGGTAATTGCATCTTTGACAGAAACTACACCCTTAATGACTGTATTACCAAGTAATTATAAAAACTATGAAGAATTATTATCTGATTTAGATGTACTTAATAAAGGTGTTCTTGTAAGTTATGACCGCAAACAAACTCCGGAATGGGCTATAGCGTCACGAATAACTTCAACATATTCAGGAGTAACAGATGAAATTTTCGCAAAAATTGAAGAACTAAAGGGAATAAAGATCAGTAAAAAACTTGCGAGACAGGGTAATTCAATCAGAACAGTATATAGTGTAAACCAAGCTAAAGACTTACTCTACAAATTACCAAAAATTGATCCTCGTAAATACTTCATAGATGAAAAAGGAGTTAAAAGAATCTCACCTGAAGGCCTAGTAGTATTATTTGGTAAAAGATATCCTAATTTAAATCTAGAAATTGTTCAAGAGCAACTTGAAAAAATTGAAGATCAATTAGATTGGATACCTGCTTGCTATCAATTAACAAGAGAAGGGTCACAATATAGGAATTATAAGGTAATTAAAATATACAATGCTGAACAAAAAACAATTGATCTTCTTAATCAGGCACTATCGGAATATTTTCAACAAACTTTATTGGATAAAAGGCAAATATAGAATTTGATAAAAGATTAGATATTAGATAGATATTAGACAATTTAATTAAGGAAGGTCGAAAAAGTATATGACTTATACATTGCCTAGATTGAATATAATATGATATGGAACAATATAAAGAACATAAACACAGAGAAGTACAACAAACTTATGAACAAAAGGGTATATCAGAGCTAAATCAACTGCTAAAGAACCCAACGTTGCAGGAACGATTTATCGCAGTTCAGACAGCACCTCAACAGGAACAGTTATCAACTGTATATAAGGAAATCGACAAGACCGTAGAGCAGAGAATAAAACCACTTATAGAAGATCAGGCAGCAACTGCACTTGGATTAACTAGCATAGAAGAAGGACGAAAATATGGCAAGAAATGGGGAGAAGCCTTACGTGCTATCTCGGAAATAGAAATAAATTTAATAAATGGTGAAAAAATGAGAATGCCATTAGATCAAGCAAGAGAATACTTTAGAAATCAACTTGAAAATGAGTTTGCAGCTCGAATATCAGAAGCACAAGAGGCTTTGTCCAATTCTGTAATAGCTAAGAAAAAAAATTTTAGCAAGTTTAGAACTTGAGCTTAGTAATAGAAAAAACGATCCACAATTACTCGATGCAATGGGAGTTTGGGGTAGATCGCCAGATTCATCAGGAGATCTTGGAGTTAATGATCAAGGATACCACGCAGGAGTAATTCATTACTTTGAGTACAGAGCCGATGCGGAAAAGAATGGCAGATACAAAAACACTGAGGGTGAGATAAGTATTGATGGTTTTATTAAATTTTCCAATCGTCTAAGAAGTTTCATAGATAATCCCAATCCCCAAAACAACGCTGAAGTTAAAAACGCCACCATTATTGAGGACGAGCAAGGTAATAGAAGGTTATATGTCTTAACAGATAAAGGTGAATTTATTGTTGGTTTTGAGAACGCACAAAATCAGGAGCCTATGCGAGTAATTACCATTATCCCAGGAAGAAATGACAAAGATTATGCAAATGCTGTTAATACTGAACTTGAAGGAAAAAATGACAGAAATAGACTAAACAAATTACATGGCGCAAGACGTATCATCAGTTGATATACATTATACTTCATATTTGAGCAAACACAACTCTTAAATACTATACTTGAGGATTAACTCAAGAAAAGAGATTAATATAAAAACCAAAGCAAATGAACAAATCAATGTTAATTGTATTTTGGTTGGCTGTATATTGATTAAGGATAAAATATACCTTGCATTTCTTCAAAAAATATGTTTTGCTATAGATAGCATACCGAGAGGCCGTTTTGGCCCGGCAACCGAGAGTATTACGGTGCCATTGCAGCAATGCATATGTGCCAGTGAAAACTGGAAATACTTAAGGCCTCTCGTATGGAGAGGTTTTTTTAATGAATTCATTTACATTTACCTCAGAGTCTGTTTGTGCAGGACATCCTGACAAGATCTGCGATCAAGTCAGCGATGCTATTGTAGATGCAATTCTTCAACAAGATCCATTTGGAAGAGTCGCAGTTGAGACAGTGGCTGCCAAAAATCGTTTGATTATCGCAGGTGAGGTATCCACCACAGCCGTTGTAAACTACGAAAAAATTGCTCGAGACTTGATTAAAAGTCTTGGCTACCTTGATCCTGAATATGGTTTTTCTTATCTTGTGCCGATAGATATTTATATTCATGAACAATCCGCTGAAATTGCGTGCGGAGTTAAGAAAAAGGGTGCAGGAGATCAAGGCATGATGTTTGGATTTGCCTGTAAAGAAACAGAAAATCTTATGCCTCTTCCTATATCTTTGGCACATGCTCTAACCCAAGGTATTGATAAAGCCCGAGAGACAAAATCTATACCTTATCTTAGACCGGATGGTAAAAGCCAAGTAACTGTTGCGTACCAAAATAACAAACCAACAAGAGTAACATCTGTCGTTCTTGCTGTACCTCACGATGAAAATGTATCTCTTGATGATGTTAAAAAAGAATTGTATGTAAAAGTAGTTTCTCCTGTGCTCCATACATATGGATATTCGATAACTGAAGATAAATTAATTGTGAATGGCACAGGCATATGGCATAGAGGGGGACCTGCTTCAGACACAGGGCTTACAGGACGAAAGATAGTCGTTGATACCTACGGAGGATACTCAAGAGTAGGTGGCGGAGCATTTAGCGGTAAAGATCCAACAAAGGTTGACAGATCAGGAGCTTATGCTGCACGCTTCCTTGCAAAGAATATAGTTGCTGCAGGACTTGCTGACAAAGTTGAGGTGAGACTTGCATACTTTATTGGAGGTAGGAAGCCAATTATGCAAGAGGTGGAGACATTTGGTACAGAAAAGACATCGCCAAGATGTATCCGTGATTTTATGCTCAATTTGCTAGATACCTCTGTAGAAGGAATTCTTGAAGGCTTAAACTTACAAAGACCCATCTACCTTCCAACAGCTACTTATGGTCATTTCGGAAGAGATAATTTTACGTGGGAGAAGGTAATAAAATAAATAGTTTTACCCACCTTAGACGATCCATTAGACGAGTAGAATAATCACCTATATTAGGGTGATTCATTGGATCACTCGTCTCCATTGGAATCACTTGTCCCTCTATCATCCAGAGATTTCTCACTATTTTCTTCGGAGTTGCCGCTTTTCAGATCAGATGTATCGTAGTCTGGATCCATAGTATCTACACCTCCACTATCAAATGTGGAAAGCATAGGGGATCTAGACAAGAATTACATGAAGAATGCGTAAGAAATAAAAAATAAACTACTTTTGTTTTAACACTTGCCCAAGGAGTTTGTATGTTTCTTCCATTGCTTGTCTTGTTGTCATCCCTTGAGATTTAGCTGCTTCCTCAAAAGTCTTGGTAGTAATTGATTTTCCGTTGGGATCAAAACCTGCATGACCAACACCCATATCATCATCAGGAAGACCACAACCACAGTTAAAACACATATTATAAATCACCTCCTTTTAGAATAATTTTATATTAGTTATCATAACTCAAACAATTTTAAAACAAACTAAGGCCGCCACCCTTCATACGTAAAATAATTTTCTACCTGCCCAATACAAACATACGGCGTATCCTCTCTCATATTCTCAGCATGCCCAGAAGAGGCAATCCAAATGTCAACAACTTTGGTATAATCAGATATCATTGCAATATTCTCAGTTACCTTTGTATAGGAAGGATAGGGAAGAGAATTATCTTCAATTCTTCGCCTAAAACCATCATGATTAAAGGAACGCGATATCTCCTCTGCTCTTAGTTGAGCAAAGTTACAAGTATATGGATCAGTCTGAACTTTATAAAGGCCTTGAGAAACTCGAAATTCATTAATTTTTTGCAGTATATAATCTTTGATATTTTCTGATTTACCTATTAGAGAAGATGTGGGAGTAACTGATGTTGTGACTGCAGTCGGAGTAACTGAGGGTTTGTAAACAGGAGTAGATACAAGAGTGGGTGTTGGAATTGACGAAGAAATGTTACGTGAATTAGGTAAAGTATGAGGTGTTGGAGAAAGTTTTTTATTCTGCACAGAATCTCGAGAGTAGATGACTTTTGGAGGATTATTTTGAGAAGCTAAAGAAACATGGGATTTAAATAGAATTGTACGAGAAATTACTGAAAAAAAATAAAAAATCAATACTGCAATGACAATAATCGGCAGGACAAAAAGAAGTACCTTCCGCATGAATAAATACAATACTTTTTCTTATGAATTTTGTCAATCACTTACTCAAAGGCGTATATTAATGCAAAGATTTACAACTGAGGCTATCAACTCTCCCGAATGCGTTCTTCTGCTTCATCAATCAGCTTTGCTGTATTGAGCTCATCATTTTCATATCCTTCGCCACTGTTATCCTTGTCATAATCTAGACCATAGCGACGAGCCATTTCACCAACGTCCTCTCCTGTTGGAGCTGGCTCTGATCCCCCCTCAGGATCTTGCTGACCCAAACTTTCAGGACTCATATAAGGAGCCTCAGAAGATAAAGTATCTCGCTCTGCATCAGCAATATCTTCATTACCTTCTATCATCAATTCATCTGAATATCCATCCTCATCCACTTTGATGTTTTCATCAATCTTAATTGTATCTTTTTCCTCTATTTCAGGTATTGTTGCTTGTTTCTTCTTATCCATACTAGTGAATAGACTAAACAGTATACGTAAGAAAAAAGATAAAAATTTGTAAAAATCCTGAAAGAGAGTTATTGCCTCCAACGTTTAAGTTGAGGAATAATAATTTGTGATAATGAGCGTGCTTTGCTTTCATTCATTTTAAGACCATTTACCATATACGATGTTGAGCTCTCAATCATCTGAGAAAGAGTCATATTAGGATCAATAAATAAACCATTTTGAAAACAGTATTTGCAATATTCGGAATTTTCACTGCCATCACTATTTGTTCCATACTGATCAGGATGGAAAAGTGGAATTCCACAACTTTGACAACGATTTTTCAAAGATTTATTATCCATGAATATAATTTTAATATATCAAATCAAGAAACGAGATTCTTATTTTCTTTAATTAAAAAAAGCAGCAAAAATGCAATAATTGACAGAATTAGTGAATATATAAAAGGTACCGACTGTCCTACATACTCCCATAATAATCCTGCGATAAAAGATGACGGAAGTCCCATCAAGCCAATAATCATTTGAAATCCGCCAAGCGTACTTGCCAAATACTCTTGTGGAGCAAGCTCAGCTGCTAAAGCTTTCTGTACAGGATCAAGAGATGCTTTATGAAGTCCATACAAAATAAATGCACCAATAATACCAACAAAATTAGAAAATAAAAACATAATTGCTACAACTCCAATCCAGAGAAGAAAAGATACATGCAAAATCGTTCTTCTTCCAAATTTATCAGATAATTTGCCAAAGGGAAGAGAAAACATCGCCGCAACTAATGTAAATACAAGATAGAGCAGAGGTATAGCAATTAATGTAAAACCTTTATTTTCAGCATAAACAAGAAGAAAAGAGTAACTAAATGTACCTAAGGAGAAAATAGCAGAGAGAAATGTATATAATCTCAAATCAGAAGTGAAATCGCTCAGTCGTATTCCACGAAAAACATCTGAAGATACTGGGCGCTCTTTTATGAATATAATAATAAGTAATGCGGCAACCAAAGAAGGAAATGCGGCAAATAAAAAAAGATTCCTGTATCCAAAACTTTTAATAAATAAAATCGCAATCAGAATACCAACAACAGCACCTAAATTATCCATCGCTCTAAGTATTCCAAAATTCCGTCCTCTGTTCGACTTATCAGAAATTTCAGATATCATTGCATCTCTTGGAGTACTTCTGATCTTACCTGATCTATCTAGTATTCTAAATGGAATTATCCAAACCCATGTAGGAGAAAAAGCGTATCCGATACGAGCAACACCTCCAAACAAATATCCTAGAAAGACAAAAATCTTTCTTTTTTTTAATCTATCTGATAGATATCCAGAAACAGCCTGTGAGAGTGAAACAAGTGCATCTCCTATCCCGTCAATTAATCCCAGAACTGCCATATTCGCACCTAGAACATTAGTAATAAAAAGTGGCCATACTGAAAACACTATATCTGAACCAACATCATGAAGAAATGACGCAGCGGAAAAAACAAATAAACCTTTTTTTGTACTCATAAATCGTTTATAAAGAATCTACTCTTAGTTAGCAACTACTTTTTTAATATTTTTAATATAATTTCTTACCTCTTCAATCACTCAACGGTTTTTGTTAGAATGTAATTCTCATCATATGGAAATATTTACCATTTTGCTGATAATTTTCGGGCTGTCACTTTTTGAGGTAATCACAAGCATTGATAATGCAGTTATCAATGCAGAAGTTCTCTCAGGAATGAGCAAAAAAGCTCAAAGATGGTTTCTACTGTGGGGATTTCTTTTTGCTGTTTTTATTGTTCGAGGATTTTTACCATTTGTTATTATCTTCCTTGCCAACCCACAACTAGGTCCTATCGGAGTACTTGGGGCAGCATTTAATAATGATCCGCATGTAGCAGAAGCAATTGAACAATCAGCACCTTTTTTGCTGCTAGGTGGAGGAGTTTTTTTAACATTTCTTTTCTTCCACTGGCTTTTTCTTGAACCCAAAAATTTTGGACTACGCGGAGAAAGATTTTTTCAAGCTCAAGGAGCATGGTTTTTTGCCGTTGTTTCAATTTTACTGACTATAATTGTCTGGCTAGCACTTAATACTCATCCTATGTTGGCTTTTAGTGCTGTTGTTGGATCAACTGCTTTTTTTATAATTCATGGATTTCGTCAATTTGCAGAAGAACAAGAAAAAAAACTTATCAGTGGCAATATGTCAGATATCAGCAAAATTGCCTATCTAGAAGTCCTTGACTCTACATTTTCAATTGATGGTGTAATAGGAGCATTTGCTTTTACTTTTTCAGTTCCATTTATTCTTATTGGCAATGGTTTAGGCGCACTGGTACTAAGAAAATTAACAGTAAGTAACATTGAACGCATCAAAAGATACAAATATCTTAAAAATGGCGCTATGTATTCTATCCTTTTCTTAGGCATAATTATGATACTTGATAGTTTTGGAGCACATATCCCTCACTGGCTTTCACCTGTCATTACATTTGGGACTGTTGGATATTTTTTTCATAAATCGCGCTTGGATATGGAAAAAATTCAAGAAGCTCTTGAACCCTTACCTACTACCAAAAATAAAAAAAATTAAATATCTTGTCTTAATTCTTACAAAAAGAGTTTATAGTAAAATAGATTATCTTAAGAGATTAATCTTCTCTTTTAAACAGTCTTAAATGAAACCCTGGATTATTTTGATTGCGATAATCTTAAGTAGTATTGCAATAATTGCAGGAATAATATATATAATTATTCAGAAGAAACCTGATTATGTTTCTAGTAAAAAACCTATGGATACACAAAATCTAACAGAAGACACAATTAAGATTACTCCCATATCTCATGCTACTATGGTACTTAACATGGCAGGTCAAGTAATCTATGTTGATCCAGTAGGAGGAGAACAATCTTTTGCAGTACAGGAAGCACCTGATCTTATCCTTATAACTGATATTCATTTTGATCATTTTGACAACCCGACGCTTGAGAAAGTCTCCAAGAAGGATACTGTTCTTATAGTTCCCAAAGCAGTCGCTGAGAGAATGTCCAAAAAAATTGCAGGAGAGACAGTAATTCTTGCCAATGGTGAAAAAACAGAGCAGAAAGGAATTCTGATTGAAGCAATCCCAATGTACAATATCCCAGAATCCCCTCAAGCATTTCATACAAAAGGAAGAGGAAATGGATATGTGCTAGAAGCCAAAGGAGAGAGGGTATATATCGCTGGCGATACCAGTAATATTCCTGAAATGAGAGCACTCAAAAATATTGATATTGCCTTTATACCAATGAATCTTCCCTATACTATGACTGTTGAAGAAGCAGCTGAAGCAGTCGTGGCATTTAAACCCAAGATAGTTCATCCTTATCACTATCGCGGGGAGAAGGGATTTTCTGATATTAATAAATTCAAAGAATTAGTTAATAAGGCTGACCCTTCTATCAAAGTAGAACTCCTCAATTTCTATCCAAATCAATAATTAAAATTTTCTCTCACTTTATTTAATAATCGTTAAAACAGAATAAGACAAAATCCTGAGAAAAATCTATAAATTAACTTTTTTGGATTTTGATTTAAATTTTGATTAGCAAAATCTGGGATTTCAAGCCTGAGTATGGTACAATTGCATTATTAAACACTCAATTTTCACTTAATGCGGGATCGTCTAATGGTAGGACAGCAGACTTTGGATCTGCTTATCATGGTTCGAATCCATGTCCCGCAGCCAAGTAGAACGAGAAGGTCGCAGAGATCCTTTTGGGTTCAATTATCGTGCAATTCGTTAGGTTCGAAAGTTTTATCTTCCAA
Source organism: Patescibacteria group bacterium (assembly GCA_026004395.1). NCBI lineage: Bacteria > Patescibacteria group bacterium. The sequence goes on from BPJB01000001.1 coordinate 607,233, forward strand.
TTCTCCAAATTAGCAACTTTCGAACCGTTTGGTTCTGACGCTCGAAATACACCTTTGAACGGGAAACTCTCCAAGCTAACTCAAATAAGTATGGAGGCTAATTAGTCCTCCCAGAACTACTGCAGATTCCTGCAATAAATGCCCAACGAGCTTGTGAAGATAAATTAAGATGAAATTCCTAAAACTTTTGGTTTATATAGTCTACGCAAAGGATTACCACTATTATCAAGTTTTGGTGAACAATAAAATTGACAAGTGTGCAACTCTTTAATAAACATAACTGTTCTATTTGTTTCTATTTCTATTTCCCAACCTGGCAATTTTTGCAAAATTCTGGCAATCTTTCTCTTCTGTGACAACAGTTCACTCCTATTATAACTAATCTCTTCTCTTATTCATTTGGGAAGGCTGATTCCCATGCGTTACTAATTCTGATAGCAGTCTTCTCATAAGACCAATCTTCTGGCTCTTGCCAAAACTCTCGCTTGCTAGTATCCCAAGTATATCTAGTATCACTTAACCATCCGCTTGTAACACTACATGTTAAATTATAGTAGTGAAGACGCAAGAACACAGAGCTAAGCCAGCAGTAATACCTTCGCCCTGAAGGGTTGCAAAAACTCCATCACCGCTAACTTTCAATTTATCAAACTGAGGTTTTATCCTATCTTGATCCTTTAGTGTCGGTTTGTATATATCAGGTCTCATAATCTTCTTCTTAACTTTTTAGCATCTTTCCGTGTGTAAATAGCCACACTTGTGGGTGTCTCCAACAATTTGATTGAGCGAAGCCTCAAGTCAGTTTTGTACTTATCTTTTATCTGACCATCAAGTTGGTTGAATATCCATGCGGCAATATTTTCAGAAGTAGTCACTAAAGGAACAATAATATTTTTTTTATCAATATTCTCTTTAAAAAATCTTACGAGAGCTTTGTCTTTACTCCATACCATGAATCCATGATCTAATTCGTTGTGGATATGTTCTGTTGCAATTTTTCTAATATCACTAAAATCAATAACCATGCCTTCATCAGAAATTCCCTCTATTCTTACCAAATCACCCTCAACACATATCTCAGCTTTATATCTATAACAGTGGAAATTTCTACACTGCGAGTGGTGATTAGTCACTCGATGTCCCATATCCCACTGTATTTCTTTTATGACCTTCATATCATTTATCTTTTTGCTTATTAATCTCTCTATAAAATTGATTTGTTAATTTAGAATCCTTTTTAGTAGTCCTCTAATTATTGTAGTTCTCGTAATACAATCGCTTTTTCTCACGCCCCTCATACTCATGCAAAGATGCTCTGCCTCAATTGTGACCGCTAATCCTCTAGGGTTTAGTTTTTTTCCAACACATCGGCTATCTGATTGGCAAGATTTTCTTGGGTCTGAAGTCTGTGACTTAAAATTTCTGTTAATCTAACAAATTTAGAAAGCCCAAGTACCCTCCCGTTGGGAACATAACCAATATGAATTTTCCCAAAAATGGAATCATGTGATGTTCACAAAGACTATAAAATCTTATATTTGTTAGTGTAATTAAGTCCTTGTAACCGTTGCTTTGAATGTTTTGAAAAACAACTTTTGGATCTTGAAGATAATCACTAAGCAATTCTTCATACATCCTATAAACTCTCTGGAGAGTTTCAACCAAACCCTCTCTAGAAATATCCTCACCGAAGAAACTCAACAATTGGGGAACAAAGTTGGTGATTAGTTCTTTTCGAGCACTACTATTGTTAGACATTGTTGGGTTTTTGTCTTGCCACGGCCTACACTTTTTATTGTACAGGACGCCCAACGACCGTTCCAATAACTGTATTGTAACCAAAACCTATATTTAGTCAAAATTAACAGTTTTAACCTCAATAGAGCAACCTTTTTGTTTAATAAATATGTGTTTTAATGAACTTTCAAATTCTTTCTTTGTGCGGTTAACACAAATTGATAAATCGAGATTGACAAAACCAATTTCGGGGTAAGTAGGGATAACAAGATGAGATTGGGAAAGTATATAGACAAGAGTAATTCCTGTTGGCTTAAAAATATAAGAAACCTTTTTAACTACCTTTAAATCTAAATCATAAATGATGTTGTCTGCCAACTTTTCAACAAACACTAAAGAGTTATCAAATGGTTTTATTTTTATAAGCGCAACAAATTGTCTAATCAATGGTGTAGATTGGTTTATCATAGTTGCCTCGTATTATGGGATTCGCCATGGGTGTAACCTCAGCAACATATAACGAGCTTGCGCTTCCCACAGATTCAGCCCCTTCATATCTATTGAATCTATCAAATATCCATCTAAGCATTAGTCCCATACCTGTAATTGCATTCTGAATTGGCAAAAACCTCTCCTTAGCTCTATCACTATTACCGTAACAAAAGTAAATCCTTGCCGCCCTGTTTTCTTGGTCTATCGCGTCTAATGCCCTTGAAACAAAAAGCTGTATTCCTTCTGGTGTATAAGGTGGGTCCGTAAACACTGTGTCGAATTTGCCTTTCAATTCAGCGGGGATTGGTTCTCTTAAATCGTGCTTTACTCTTTTGATTCTCAGGTTAAGTTTATCTGAAATAGCTCCTATGTTGTCCAAAATTCTCTCATCGATGTCTACCACTGTTATATCTTGTGCCGATTTAAGGTTTGCGGTCGCGACAGAAGTAAAGTCGTCATCACCTAAAAACAAGATTTGTTTATCCTTAACATCTCCAAAGAAGTCAAGAAGGGCAACTCTTCTTCCTATAGTTTCAATTGTAGCTGTAAGCTGGTCAAGACTTCTTTTGGGAACTGTTCTTCTATCCTTGTAACGGGAAAGTAAAGTAACAGATTGCTCATAAACTTCACTTGTGGTTAAAGTTCTCAGGAGGTCTTCTTCTACCAAAAAATTGTTGTCATACAATCTACTCACTCTTTCAGCTATATCTTTTCTCAAAGAAGTCTCCTTAGATGGATGATTTAAATAGGCAGATAGAGCTTTTTTTACCTGGTTTAGCGCATTTCTGGACACTCCTACCATCCGAACTAGTTCGTTATTTTCAATAGTTTCACCCCTGGAAAGATGCCAAAATACATCCAAGACTTTCTTAATTGGCACTCCCGTTTGTTTTGAGACTTCCAAAAATTCTGAATACATCTTTTCCTTTTCACCCATAGTCTAACCTTTATTTTATCAAAAAAGCTGTTTGAAGCTACTCGAAATGAATTCTTAGATTACAGTAGTTAGAAGTTGTTGTGTATACTATAGAGTAAGCTCTGGAAATTCCAGGATATCTAACCAGTTGGCTAGCCTAAAATCGTTCCATTTGTACAGCAAAAGTGGGCAAAATATTCTAATTTATAAATAAATTACTAACTATAATTTAGAGAAAATTTTTTTATCTGATTTACCATCAATTGCATTTACGACTGACGCAAATATTTAGTGATTCCTAACAAATATTGCAGCAAATCTATCTCTATAGACAATACTCCATTTATTTTCTGCATTAAGTTGTATGAGTCTCTGATAGATCGGTTTTTTTGATGAAATATAAACGACATTGTACTTAGAGTTATTGATATCTTCCAGATTCTGCTCATAAGCATAATACTCCTTAAAGGCACTATATCCTTTTTCATCTCTCCAAAGATGCATACGTCCATCAATACTTGGTTTGATCTGCGGGTAATTCCAAATCATCCATCCACCCCAGTTGTACATCGTCATTATTGGACCTTTATATTGTTGACTTAATAAAAATTCCATTGATTTAGGAGAGCACTCAAGGAAATCATGGCAATATCTCTCCCATGACATCAACTGAAATTGCTGCAAAGGAGACTTAAGAATCAATAATACAATAAATGTAATACCAAAAATTATAGTTGCTCCTATAAATCTCATCTTATAACTATCTGGTTTAATAAAATCAGCTATAGGCTGCAGAAAAGGAATTATCAGATAATACATTGACCATGAATATCGCTTGACATACAAAGATAGTCCATAGAGTAGAGTAGTAAGAATAAGTATTGGAGAAAGTTGTTTCAATTTTTTTTGAAAATAAAAAGATATAATACCAATACTCAAAAACATCCCAATAATTATTTGATTCCACCAAGTTATAGATAGTTCCTGAGGAGGGAGATACTCAATAACACTTTTCAGAAGCGGATTACCAAAATGCTCAAATACCGCAAAATACACACCCGCACCAAAAGGATTGATAGATGTTGTTAACAACGAAAGTATGATCATTACTGTAGGTCTTTTAAGTTTTATCATTAACAAAGAAAAATTTTTATTAACAGATATATACTCTTTAATTGCAAAACTTATAAACCAAAATATAAGAAGACTCAAACCCAAAATAAATTGTCCATGGAGATTAGACCATAATAAGAAAAGCAGGGGTAAAATATAAATACTTCTTCCTCTTTTACGATCATACTGCAAAAGAATATAGATAAGAACAGCTAAAAGAGCTATACTCAGCAGCTGACCGCGAAAGGATACAGAATTTACAGGATCTTCTAAATACAAAAGAAAAGGGAATATCAACGACTGCTGCCAGTAAGTGAGTTGAAATGCTTTGGAAAAAAAGAAAAAAGTTAGCATCACGACGAACGCACTCGCCAATGTCAGACCCAAAAATCCACCAACAGAGAAAATAGAATAGGTAATAAGATCTGTCAACCATGATGTGTTTGCCCAATGGAAGTTAGTCATCTCTGATGAAAAGATATTCTCACGAAGTAGTGAACCATGTTTGAAAAAATACTCACCATACTTCAAGTGCCACCCCAAATCTGCGTCACTAGGCAAATATAATGCTCCAACAAAAACAACAAGAAATGGAAATATGGAAGTTATTATTTTTTCAAGCTTTATTAGCTTCATGAATATTAATTGATGGGATTATAGACGCCATCTAAGGTGTATGCAAGAAGATTATTTCTTATATTAAATCTTATATTAAAAGATTATCAACAAACTCAACTACATTTGAGATGTTTTTATTTTATTGAAATTAATTATTCCAAGTATACAGGTATACCTGTATACTTGGATAAGATTACACAATGTAAATAAAGAATATTTCAATAATGCTGAGCGGGGAACGGGCATCGCACCCGCGACCTCTTCCTTGGCAAGGAAGCGTTCTACTGCTGAACTACCCCCGCAATTATATCATCGTAAAGAATGTAATGTTTTTACGAATTTTTCTGCCACTTAGCAAATTCTGAACAAAGATATGAAGATTTAAGCTAAATATTAAAACATTAAATCTTGACTGTATTTCATTATAGCAAAATTTAATACTTCATCAAAGAATTATTCTTGAGAAGATAACAAAAAATTTATGAAACTCGTTTAGTAGAAAATAAACTTAAATAAACTTATAAGGCACAATCAATAGCGCGGTATATAAATAAGTGCCGAGGCTCAGAGTCGAACTGAGATCTGATGTTCTTCAGACACCCGCCGTGACCACCTTGGCTACCTCGGCTCCTAATATTCATAATATATAGTACTTTTAGGAATATGGTATGGATTGGTAAAAATTATACAATTTTATATATCGCAAAAGCAAGATAATCAAAATCTATTTACTGAAAAACTATACATCAACTATCAATTTTTTGTATTATAAAAATATTATAAAAAATCTAAAAGTAGTATTCGTGTATAAAATAAAAATCTAAATCAATGCTATATATAGTAAATGTGGACGATTAGGGACTCGAACCCCAGACCTTCTCGGTGTAAACGAGACGCTCTAACCAGCTGAGCTAATCGTCCGCATCGCTTGATTATAGCTAAAAAAGGAGACAAGAAGCAATATTTTAGCATTCTAAGCTAATCTTATTTTACCAAAGGACAGAGCAAATTACATCACAAATCTAATATAAGATTTAACATTTTTGTTATAATTTTGCATATGCTACTTAGCGTATTGGTGAAGCCAGCTCAAAAATATCCCGTAATTGCCTGGAATGGAAGTTCAATCGTTATAAAGCTGAAATCACCCCCCAAAGATGGAGCAGTAAATAAAGAACTATAGAAAAACTTGCAGATTTTTTCGATATTCCCAAAGGAAAAGTAGATATTCTCTCAGGAGCAACAAGTCGCAACAAACGAGTGATAATAGATCTCGATGAAGCAACAATACTAAAAAACTCTCTACCATCCACGCAAACAAATAATTTTCTAAAAACTAAAAAGGATACTCTGATGAATATCATGTAAGAATAGGGGAGGATGCGCTATCCTCAAGAATCAAATATCCATCCTCCGTAGGTGTTTTGTCTGCTGAAAAATAATAGCGGATTCCAAAATGCTTAAGAGATTTAGCTATTACTTCTCTTAGCTGGACAACTGTATTGCTATTGCTTCTCACAATCTTGAATGCATCCTCAACAATCTTATGAGCAATCCTTGCATCAATTATCTGAAGAGGATCTTTGCCAGTTAACATATGTACTCCTCCTTTATCGATCATAACTAGTGCGTTGTATGAATTTTGCGCATAAGCTAGTATATCTGCCTCCGAGATAACAGTAGTTGGAAGATGATTTATATCATCTGATGTAGGATGAGTATGAATAAGAGCAAGATTTCTTATACGTGGATCCAAACTCTTAAATCCATGCGGAAGAAATGGAAGACGAAAAGAGGGAGGATGTTTGGTATTATTACCATAACAATGTTGCTCTCCTAATCCTGCAAAAATCCTGCTGGTAAGTAACTTTTGACCATCATAAGAAACCATTAATCCATGTTCTCTTCCTGATGTATGCGTTTGTTGTAACATTTCTTCCCAATATTTTTGCGCCAGTTGATCGCGTGGAATACGGATAAATGAGGGAAGTAAATAGCCTTTCTTTTCTTGACGAAGATCTAATATTTGATGTTGCTGATTAATATATTCCGTGCTTTGCTGATATCTTCCATCTATAGTATACTCAACAAATCAATGATCTTTGCTATCAATAGAGAAAGCACCCCAAAATTAGAGGAAATAAACAAATATATCTTCGTGCAGTAAAAATACTAAATGCTGTAATAATACACTTTGCACAAAATTTTTTAGCGCTGGACTAGCTGGAGCGCGGATAAGTCAATTCCGAACAATTTAGTTTTGGTGCGGATGAGAGGACTTGAACCTCCACGCCTTACGGCACAGCCACCTCAAGACTGCGTGTATACCAATTTCACCACATCCGCTCGCTTACAATATAAACACATTAAGAAAGAGTCTTAACAATTATTTCTCTTAGGATAGAACAAATTATAACATTTTTTGGCAAGATCCTAAAGAGATTAACCAAAGAATAATTTAAAACAAAAAAAACGCCGAAATCAACAAATATTGAAATATCAAATATCTATAATTGGGATTTAGTATGACTCTTGATTTATGATTTATAGATTATTCTAATAAACTGCTTTTTGTTCATTTGGAAATAAGTCGAAAATTAACATTCTAGCCGGCAAATGTTTTATCATCATCACTTTTTCCCCATCTGGAGAGAATTTAACATTATATACTATTGTTGTTCCTGTATCATATTCTGCTATCACGAAAGAATTTCCCTGATGGTTAGTCACTTCTGAAGAGATCACCTTCATCTTGCTACCCTCTGATATTACCAGCATCTTACCATCCGGAGAAAAGTCTGCTTCACGAATTGTTTCCCCCCAATTACGATATTTCGCTATCACTTTAGGCTTGCCTATCACATTCTTCTCTGTTAGAGAGATAATATTCAAGATGTTATTACTTTTTATTGCCACTTTTTGACCATCAGGAGAAAAAGCAAGTACATGAACATTTTTTCTGAACTTGCTCTTGAGGTCATGCTCAGCTATCACTCTAGGATAGCCTTTATCATCCTTTTCTGTTAAAGAAATAACTTTTACCACACCATTTATAATCATTAACAACCTTGAACCGTCAGGAGAAAAATGTACTTTTGAAATCGATTCTCCGAAATTATACTCAGCAAGCACTTTAGGCTTACCTTCATCATCCTTCTCCACTAGAGAAATAAGTTGCATTTCTCCACCACTAGAGAATATTAACAGATTGCAACCATCTGGAGAAAATTTAGCATTAAAACCCCATTCTGCCCATTTTGGGATATCAAACTCAGCTATTATTTCAGGCTTACACTCATCCTCCTTTTGTGTTAAAGAGATAACTTGTAATCTATTAGTAGAATTATTTATTAATAATACCCTCTCAACATCAATAGAAAGAGTAGAGAAAGTGACTTCAGGACATTCCGGGGCATACTCAGCAAGCACTTTAGGCTTACCCTCATCATCCTTTTGTGTTAGTGAGATTAGTTGTATTTTTTTACCATAGGCAATTATTACCTTTTCACCATCAGTTGAAAAATTACTAAGATTAATGAATAATTTTTCAAAGTCGGGTAAAATATTATCATTTTCTGCAAATATATTTTCTCTAGTTGCTAGATCATTGATATTATAGATCCTAAAATCATTACGTTTTCCTAAGAGATCAAATAGACTATAAAATCCTTCTTTTACTTTTTTCTCAAGATCATGACCTTGAATGTATGAGAGCACAACATTTGTCCGATGGAAATTTCCAATATATGCAATTTTTGTAATTTCTGCTTCTGTACTTTCATTTTCTTCTTTTAACTTATTAGTAAATTCTACTAGATTTTCTGCAGTGCGAATATCTATATAATTAGTAGCATCAGCCAATAATTTATCAGCCAAATTATAATTTGGGTTGGACAGTGATCGATAACTTAAAAGAGATTTGATTAAAGACTTATCTCTTTCACTAATATAGACAAGAGGCAAGATGATTCCACACTGCTTTAAAAATTCATTACGATTCATTTTTCCTCTTACTGTCTTATATACCAATCGGAAAGAATTATAATCATTCGCATAATTTAGAAATGAATTTAAAATCATGTATAAATTTCCCTCTGGATTAATACATCCAATCATTTTTCCAGTATATTTGTAATGACTTAATATTGTCTTATAAAGATTATCATAAAAATCAAATTCACGTTCTTTAAGACTACTTATCTGCGATGCATTAAATCCACCTGGTTCGTATTCTGTTTCATATGGTATATATCGCAACAAAACGATTTCTGCCCAATCAACAATTTCTTTAATCTTTTCTTTAAGCTCATCTTCTTTCAATGTTCCTACTAATTCTATTTGGCTTTTTTTGTCATCATGAAGACCTAAAAATTTAATTATGCACCCATTGAGCTTTAATTCAGATTCTATATATTCGGTTTGTTCGTAATATTTCTCCTCGTCGTTTGTCCTTGTGCTTTCTGCTTTTTCTCCAAACTTAAGAGTCAAAAAATCGCGACGACCCAAAGATTTCTGAACTAAAGGATGTTGTAAAGCTTGTATTTCTCTTTCCATAGAATGGAATATTATAGGTTATTAAGTAATTTTAGTCAAATTATTAAAGAAACTTATTACATAAATTTCCATATAACTATAAGATATTTTATATATCATAACCAATGAATAAGATTTAAAACAACGGTTTTTATCTGTATTATCTAAATATTTGTTTTCAATTCAAAGTATCTTAGGTGTTATCATATTTGCGAAAGCAATAGCGACTTCGGAATTTATTAATATATATTAGAATTAGATCAAAAAGGAGATATACTAGTTATTTTTTTTGATCTCAAAAATTGAAATTGAAAAAAGTGACTTTTATTATGAACTCATTTAGTCTACTTGTTTATGATTAGCAAGATAAAGTTTGTCTTTTTATTGAATTGAATATTTATTCCACTTTCCAAAATCTTTTCCAATTTATCTATATATCATTTTCATAAAACTAGCCAAAAACCAGAAATCTTCTCTCTTTCAACTGAAGGTAAAAGGGTACTACTAGTTTTTGGCTAATAATTTAATTAAAGTAAAAAACAAAAAAAATAAAATTAATCAAGTTAAAAAACTTTTTTTAATAATTTGCTTTTTCTAGAATTAATATGTTAGAGATATCTTTTCTACCATGGAAAATATAAAAAATTTAAAATTTATAGAACTAAAACAATAACTCAAGTTTGAACTTAGCTCATGTTGTATTAGCGAAATTTGAATAACTGCAGCCAACTGTTGATAATGGCGGTCAAATCACAAGAAGTAATATATACAACGTATTTCTACAATCAAGCTCGAACCTATTTTAGCAATAATTGCTGACATAAACCAATCACTCCCATTGCCGCCAGCCGACATGCGGCAACCTGCCTCGCAGAAAACTTTTTCTACTGCTCTGATTATGCGCACGACAACAAGAAATTCTCTAAAGAAAGTTTTTCTGTTCTGCTCTGCGCTGAATTATGAGTGTCGTGGCTTTACGCTTTCGGCTTGGCTGGATGGTTTTTTACGGTTATTGTATTTTTCTTATCCTTACCACACACTCCCGTCGCGAAAAAGATTAAGAAACTCCAAGTGTATAAAATACTCGTTGTGCTTTCTCTTCTTGTTTGTTATCATTTGAATGTATATTCAAATATGAAAAAGGAAGAACTCAAAAAGGGACTCAAAAATAAGCAAGCCATTCTCGCATGTGCGCGAGAATTCAACATGGTCGGCGACCCGACGCGCCTCAAAATCTGTTATCTCCTGTGCCGACACAAAGAGCTTTCGGTCAGCGAGATAGCAGAGGTTGTTGGAGTCTCAATTTCTGCTGTTTCGCATACACTGCGCAAGCTAAAAAAGGCGAATATGGTGGAAAGCCACCGGAAATCACGCACCGTTTATTACCAACTAAAAAATAGAGGTATTGTTAATATTCTTAGACAAAGATTTGCCAATTTATGAACACACCAGAATCAAGGGTACAGCTAAAAAGAGTATATGACGATTTTGAAAGTACAGATGGATATAGAGTTCTTATTGACAGATTGTGGCCACGAGGCATATCAAAACAAAAAGCAAAAATAAACCTTTGGCTGAAAGATATCGCACCAAGCAACGAATTAAGAAAATGGTTTTCTCATGATCCCCAAAAATGGGAAGAATTTACAAATCGTTATGAGGAGGAGTTGAAAGAAAAAGAAGATATTGTAAACTCTCTTAAAGAAATTATTGCCAAAGAAAAAATTGTCACTTTATTATTTTCTGCCTCTGATGAAAAACATAACAACGCTGTCGCTTTGAAGAAAATATTAAAACTATGAAGACATTTGAACTTATTATTATAGGCGGAGGAGCGGGCGCATTTGCAGCTGCAATCAGAGCCAACGAACTGAAAGCCAAAACCGCTATGATTAACTCAGGCCTTCCATGGGGCGGTACCTGCGTCAATGTAGGCTGTGTTCCCTCAAAAACGCTTCTTTATGCTAGTGAAGTTTTATATCACGCAAAACATCATGGTGTAGCTGGTATTGAGCTTGAAATACAAAATTTTGATTTTCAAAAGGTAGTTGAGGATGAACTTTCACTTGTAGAAAAATTGCGCAATGAAAAATACGAAAAAGTACTGAAAAATTTAGAATATGTAACTGCGATTGAAGGCAGGGCAAAATTCGTTTCTCAGAATGAAGTAGAGGTAAATGGCGAAAAGTTGAGAGCTGAAAAATTTATCATTGCTGCTGGCTCTACTGCCAATGTTTCGCAAATTGAAGGAATACACGAAGTTGGATTTATTACACACATTGAAGCACTGCGACTTAATTATCAGCCAAAAGAATTAATTGTAATTGGAGCAGGGCCACTGGGATTAGAATTTGCCCAAATGTTTTCCCGCTTTGGCACAAAGGTAACAATTTTACAGCGCGGCGATTCAATTTTATCATATGCTGAAAAAGAACTCACTGATCGTCTATCAGAAATACTTTCAAAAGAAGGAATAACAATCAAGACACATGTTGAAGTAAAAAGCGCTCGCATAGAAGATACAAAAAAAGTTGTTTCCTATCATATAGGCAAATCGCAGGAGGAAGTATCTGCAGACGAAATACTTGTGGCTACAGGTAAAACACCCAACACGCATGGACTGGGACTCGATATTGTTGAAGTTGAGGTGAATAAAACTTATGCAATTATTGTTAATCAATACTTCCAAACCTCCAATCCGAACATCTTTGCTGTTGGCGATATCACCAATTTGCCACTACGCCTTGAAACAACTGCCGGACGAGAAGGCACGCTTGCCGCTGAAAACGCACTCAAAGGTACAACACTTTCAATTGACTATCACACCGTACCCTATACGATTTTTACCGACCCTCAGATTGCCGGAGTTGGCTTTACAGAGGAGAAGCTGATTAAACAAATAGGTGTTTGTGACTGTCGTACGACTTCATTTGCAGATGTACCAAAGGCAATTATCATGCGCCGCACAGAAGGTCTCATCAAAATGGTGATTCATCCCCAGACAAAGCAAATTTTGGGTGTCCATATTCTCGCACCAAACGCTGGAGAACTTATTGCCGAAGCGATGATGCTCATAAAAAACAAAAATACAATTGATGATGTTGTAAACTCTTTGCCAATGTTTCCGACGCTTTCTGAAGCGATCAAAATTACCGCGCTGTCTTTTTCAAAAGACATTTCAAAATTAAGCTGCTGCATATGAAAAAGAGAATAATCAATTTTAAGCACGCAATTCCGAAAGATATTGAGGAAATTTTAGCGGCATCACCAAAATTAAAAGCTAAGTGGGATAATCTCACCCAGTTAGCTCAAAATGAGTGGATTTGCTATGTAACAATAGTCAAGAATAGTAAAACCCGACAAAGACACCTAAAACGATTAGAAGAAGATTTACTCAACGGCAAAAAGCGGCCATGTTGCTGGCCTGGTTGTCCTCACCGCAATCAAAATACCCAGAAATGGTTTTTAAAAACGTACAAAGATAACTAATTTTGACAACTAAAAATTTATTATCTAAGATGCAAGGATGAGATGAAAGATAACGATAAAACATTTCTTAAAATCGGCATTATAGGAGCATTTATCGCATCACTCTGTTGTCTTGGTCCTCTTATTTTGATTGCACTTGGAGTAGGAACTGCGGGAAGTGTGCTCTCAATCGGTTACAACAAACAGTATTTCCTCGCTGGCTCGCTTCTGTTCTTTATCGCTGCCACATTGCTTTACCTCAGAAAGAGACAAAGGGAAATTTGTGAATGCGGGGATGGATCAGGCAAAATCGATAATAAGAAAATTGGAGTACAAGTTCTGATTTCCCTTTGCGCGATGATTTTGCTGTATCTCTTACTTACATTCTTGCTGGTGCCACTGCTTGCACCGCTGGTTTATAAATACCTTTACTAAAATATGAACAAGAAAATTATTTTTATCGTAATTCCTCTAGTTTTGACTGGTATTATCATCTTGCGCCTGGCAACGAAAACTAATCAAGCAAACTCTACTCATGCTGTAAATATAAATAAATTGCGTCATGCTACGCTAAAGATTGACGGAATGTACTGTGCATCATGTCCTTATAATGTGGAAAACGCACTCAAAGGTACAACAGGTGTTGTGAATGCAACTGTAGGCTTTGTTGGAAGAGAAATCATAAAGGGAATGGTGGAGGGCAGGGGTGAAGTTGTGTATGACAAAACTAAAACGAGTATAGATAAAATGATTCAGGCAATTTTGCCTTACAAAGGAACTGTATTGAAAGATGAAGCAACACAATCAACTGAGCTTACTCCTATCTCTAAAAACTTCAGTCTTTAATCGATCTCTCGAGCGTTTTTCAAAGCGCGAGCCCACCAGAGAAGTTGGATGATCATGGCCTCAGCCTTATCTTTTTGCGCTGCAAATAATTCTTTCATATCCATTTTACCAAATAACACTTGGTAATATTGTTCGCCGGGAATGTGAACGGCATTTCTGATTGGAGCCATTTGAAGCTCAATTACATTGAGGCGTAGTTGCTCAACAGCGCGCGCACCTCCGACGGTACCGTAGCTTACGAATGCAACCGGCTTGTTATTCCATTCTTGATACACCCAATCAAGCGCATTTTTAAGGACAGCGGATGTTCCATGATTATATTCTGGTGTCACAATTACAAAAGCATCGCCTTCCTCTATTTTTTTGGTGAAACGAGATACCGCTTCGTTTTTATATGGTTCTTGCTTGAATGACGGACTCATCGGCTCATTGAAAAACGGCATATCGTAGTCGCGCAGATCCAGCACCTCGACCGTAACGCCTTCCTGTTTCTTTATTTCTTCGGCAATCCATGCTGCGGCCTTGTCGCTGAAACGACCTTCACGAGTGCTGCCAACTATTACTTTGATTTGAATTGTTGCCTTGTTTTTCATAATTTTTATATTAAATTAAGAAATGAGCTTGTTTATATCTTTCCTTTTCTTCTCGGCTTGAGCTCCTCTGAAAGACGCTTGAGAAGCAAAATAGTATGTTCTGCGTTGAGCGTATAATGCACTTCCTGACCTTTACGCTCGTCTTTCACTAAACCCGTCTCTTTTAGAACGCGCAAATGCTGTGAGACGAGCGGCTGGGATTGCTTGGTTTTTTTAGCCAGTTCGCTAACTGTTTTTGGTCCGGAAAACAACGCCTCCACGATACGATAACGTGGAATACTGCCAATGCCCTTACCGAATTTACTTATTTCTTCGCATAAATCTGTCATACAATAAAAAGATATTAGAATATTAGAATATTCTTATATAAAATGTCAAGATCCAATAATTATCTATCAACAAAACCATGTTTAAAAATATCAATTAGGTAGAAGAGAGGATGCGAAAAACGTATGTTGGAGAATTCCGCTACTGCTGTAAGTGAAGATGATTTCCCCTCTCACACAATTAGCAGGCTATACTTGTACTACAAAGGTGCATCTCAATAAAGGTGAAAATTTTTTGTGCCCAGAAGGAGACTCGAACTCCTAAGCCTTGCGGCACTGCCTCCTGAAGACAGCGTGTTTACCAGTTTCACCATCTGGGCAATTCTTAAAGCATTGTAACAAAGGAGCCTAAACTTGACAACAACTGCTGGATTTGACATTATTAAAAATTAATACATGAGAAAGTTTTTTCTGCTCACGACTTTCTTCACAACCGCACCTCTTTTATTTGCTCTCGTTTTAGTATTTTTACTCTTTATTACCTACCATAATTCATATCAAGGGACAATGACTCTAGGAGGAGAGAGAAAAGTAGCGTTTGCTGCTTTACCTAGTAATCAAAACATTTATGCAGTTTACGTTGCTCCTGCAGATGCGAGGGTTGAGCTTGTACGCCAATTTTTGGCTAAATACAACTCCCCACTTGAGCCATATGCTGAGTATCTCGTTAAAAAAGCGCAAGAATATGGACTGGATTTTCGTCTCCTGCCGGCAATTGCTATGCAAGAGTCTAACCTTTGCAAGAAAAATAGACCTGAATCACATAATTGCTGGGGATTTGGAATTTATGGGGGAAAATACACTTATTTTGACAGCTACCAACAAGCAATAGACACAGTAGCCAAAACACTCTCGCTAAAATACAAAAACAAACATGGACTAGTCACACCTGAGGAAATTCAGAAAATGTACACACCATCCAATGATGGATCATGGGCATATAGCGTAAACCTCTTCATGGAAAAAATGCAGTAAAATAGACTCATAACATTTGTTATATTGATCACTTTTATTATTCAATAGTCAGTTATTGTCTACAAATTATTCAATTCAAAATGAACAAGCATTTTGTTGAATAACTCAATACTTGACAAACCTATAGTTATTTGATATAATGCCGAGCTAGATCCTGAGGTTTGTATTCCAACACAGACGTCAGGATTCAAAAAATCCTAATGTCGAAAGACATTAGGATTTTTTTTGTCATAAAACTCAATCCTTTAGAAACACCTTCGTTGTTGGGTGTTTCTAAAGGAGAGGCATTAATTTGTGCCTCTTGAGAATTTATGAAAATAAAGCAATTTATTTTCTGCGTCGCTTTCTTACTCCTTATAGCGACATCTACCTCTAAAACAGTATACGCATTTAAGACATCCACGTCTTCTGCTCCGATAAAATCGGGGTCAGCTATCCTTGCCTTTGATACTCCTCAAGATGAGGCAGACCATCGTGTGGAAATTCTTGAGGCTTTCCTCAGAAGTTACAACTCACCTCTTGCAGATGAAGCTCAAACATTTGTTGAAGAGGCGGATAAATATGGTCTTGATTGGAAGCTTGTTGTTTCAATTTCAGGTGTAGAATCGTATTTTGGTCATCTTATACCTTATAATTCTTACAATGGATGGGGTTGGGGAGTTTATGGTAAAAACGTCATTTATTTTAACTCCTGGAAAGATGGGATCCAAACTATCTCCAGAGATCTTCGCGTAAAATATATCAACAAATGGGGTGCCTCAGATGTATTTAGTATTGGACGATATTACGCAGCAGATCCCCGCTGGGCACATAAAGTGACTTTCTTTATGAAAAAAATAGATCAGTTTGCACTCAACTACAGACTGCAAAAGCTTCCTATCACTCTCTAAATCGTATATAATTGATATCTAATCCAACAAATCACTCTTACGATATGCCAGGATGGTGAAATGGTAGACACGCATGGTTTAGGACCATGTGGGGCAACCCGTGGAGGTTCGAGTCCTCTTCCTGGCACACAGAAACTGTTTTTAACTTCTAAAACTGCTCTTGTATCTTGTATATTGAATATCAACAATTTTTAAACAGAAAAAATTAGCAATTATTACATTTTCTAAATAAATCACAACATAATCGACTTAACACTCCAAACATGATATAATATTTCCACTATGACTTCGACAATTCAGCGTGAAAATGACGGAACAATCA
Organism: Patescibacteria group bacterium; assembly: GCA_026004395.1. NCBI lineage: Bacteria > Patescibacteria group bacterium. The sequence goes on from BPJB01000001.1 coordinate 624,062, forward strand.
AACTAACAGTACATATTAGCTGGAATGAGATTAAAAAAACTCAGGAAGAGATCATGAACAAAGTAGCAAAAACAGCAAAAATACCAGGCTTCAGAGCAGGAAAAGCGCCTAAAAAGTTAGTAGAAGAATCAGCGGACAAACAAAAAATTCAGGAAGAGGTCCTCAAACAACTCTTACCTCAAAAATATATAGAAGCAGTTCAGGAACACAATCTCAAACCTATTGTCAATCCTAAAATTCATGTTGAAAAGCTGGAAGACAACGCAGAGTGGATTTTTACAGCAACAACCTGCGAAATGCCAAAAGTTGAGCTCAATAATTACAAAGACGCTATCAAGGCCATTACTGCGAAAGCTAAAATCGTTGTTCCGGGCAAAGAACCCCAGGAACCAAAACTCGATGACATCCTGAATGCTTTAATTAAAAGTGTAAAAGTTACTATACCCAGCATGCTTATTGAACATGAAGTTGATAGACTTCTTTCACAATTATTGGATGAAATTAAAAGACTTGGACTTACACTCGATCAATATCTTGCATCTACAAACAGAACTCCAGAAAAACTGCGTAAAGAATATGAGGAGAGAGCTAAAAATGACCTAATTTTAGAGTTTGCGCTTGCACAGATTGCCGAAGCAGAAAAAATTACGGTTGATGCGCAAGAAATTGAAGAAGCTATTCAAAAAGCAAAAGACTCAAAAGAAAAAGAACATCTCCAAAATAATAGATATCTTTTAGCAAGTATTTTAAGACAGCAAAAGACGCTTGATTTCTTACGCAGTTTGTGATAGATTGCAGCCAAATATGGCAAGCACCAAACTCACAACGCTTCTAAAGCAACAAATTGCTGCAAATAACAATCATATCGAGACAGGAAAGTCTCGAGTCTCTGATATCCCTAAAGAATTTGTCCAAGAGGTCAAACAAAACGCAACGGCAATGACCAATGATTTTTTTAATCAATTGTTAGGTATAGAAAATTTTATTACTACAAATACCTCTAAGCAAACTGAGGTTGAGATGAAGCCGGGTCAAGAATTTACTCTTACACACAAATCAAAAGAATCCAATAAAAATAAAAGTGAACGCAAGGATGCAATTGCTCCTGCTATTAATTACCATGAACAAATAGCACGAAGCAGCGAACAGTCTAACAAAAAAGAGATTCGCGAAATACAATTTCAAATGCAACAAATAATGGATGAATTAAAACGTCTTGTTGATTCGTCACAGAAGATTATGCAAGTTCAGTATGCTGAGATAAGTGTTCAAAAAACGCCCCCAACGGTTGGCAAATATCATCTGAATTTTTTTTCATGGATGCTCTCTGTGATTAGTGATGCTCGCAGAAGAGTAGAGGATTCAGGCGCATGGCTTGCTGTCATGAGAAGCAAAAAAGGTAAAAAGGATTTCTGGAGTATCTTCAAAAAAAATGGTACATCCTTTAGTATGTCCAACGAGAGATTTGTGGCTATACAAACAGGTTAATTTATAGATCTTATTAAATGAAAACTTTCGTTCCATATTTGCATCTTCCATCCTTTAGCGGTTAATTCACAAAGAGAAATGCTAGCATGATCCATCTGAGAAAAGGTATCAAAGCGGGAGTATTCCTCTGCTGTAACGTACTTTCCCAGCGCCATGACTAAAAAAACCATTGTCAAAAAATGACTATGCGTCACAACCACAATATCTTTTTCTTGTCTTTGATTTAGGTATGACAGTGCATTTATTGCTCGTTTCTTAACATCGGTAAAGTTCTCTTCATCAGAGTAGTGCCATGCGGGGTAAGACCACTTTGCAAGAAGTAATTTTTGGATATTTTTTATCTTGGGATCATCAATACTTCTTCCCTCTAATTCTTTGGGTAATCTGACTTCTGTAAAAAGTTCATTAATCTCAACTTTCTTATTAGACGATTTGGCTATCTCCTCAGCTGTTTCTATTGCTCTTTCAAGAGGACTTGAGATTATCACATCAAATGAGATTTTAGAAAACTTCTCTGCAAGAATTAAAATATCTTGATACCCATCATCTGTCAAAGGAGATTCAGGACGCTCATAAATATTATCACAATAATCCTGACTCTCACCATGTGTGACAAAATAAACTTTCATAACATTGTATATTATCACACATATTATCATTCATTCATCTTAGAAAATTAGACACCTCAAACTTTCAACAAAAAATAATATCGAATATATTTGAAATACAGTTCTGTGCCCCTCATCAGTGTCTTAATTACCAACGCTGCTGGAGTAGTTTTAAGAGAGTTCTTTAAAATCTTACCTCTGTAGTCAGCCAGAACAAAACATTGCTATTGCAAGCATGAAATATTATATTCAGCATGATTTTGCAGTTGATAAACATGAGTAAACAGTCATTGCATGTATGATCTCTGTGTGAGGTTTTTTGTATGGGGGAGATTCTTACATACGAATCCAAAATAGTATTTCCCATACAGGAGGAAAAAATGCATTTTCCTGAACGGATAACTATATCTCATCAGCCGCTCCTGCCAGACGTCTGTACACCTGCAAAAGCATCTAATATCCAACAATGTGGAGAAAAAATAAGAATTCGTTTTGGAGTTTGTGATATTGCTATCGCACAACTGAAAAGAAAATGAGCAATTAGTTACTTATAATCTTTTAGGTATGTAGCGGTAAGGAATCTTATTAATGAAAAAATATATCCCAATAAACATAATTCAATAAATATAATCTTGTTTTGGCACATCTAGGTGTAAGCCCAAATGCTGCCTTTGACTGCCTCAGAAAACAACTCTCACAACAATATACAATCAGCGATATAGCACGCTCCTGATGATTTTTTTACAAGAGAAAATCAAAAGAAAGTAAATTATTTATATACCTACCTTCAATTCTTTGTTCAATATTCTCCTGATAAAAACTATATATAAATAGTAGACTTGATCTAAGAAGAAAAGATGATGTTGGTGAAATGCTCATTGATACAACAGGAGTAACATTCTTACGAAGAGAATCTCACTCTCCATCCCAAAATCATGTAGAATTCGTACCCATACGACAGGCAAAGTAGAGATCACTTACAAATTCTTGACAGAAAATAACAATTTTAATAAAATTAAAAAGATGAGTACGAATCTTTACATTATGGTTTACTTTATTGCTCTCCTTAGATGGGGCGGCAATCTGGTGACCATAAGGTAGAAGATACGTATAATAATCCAGAAAAGCCGCCTCCCAAAAAAGGGAGGTTTTTTTATGATCTATGAAAGAATTAGAGCAAAGATTACCAACTGAACATTTATCCTCTTATCATGATAGGATAGCTCAATCAGAAGCTAATAATTTTGATCATGCTCGATTTACTGATGGGGAAGAAACAACGTCTATACCTCGTACTATTTATGACAGTCGCCTTTTTCTACATCGTTTAGAAGCTAATTCAATTTTAGACGAAGCTATACGAGAACCTGAAAGAATTCATTTAGGAGAAGTTGTGGATCGATGGGATATTGAGTCATCCCTAAGACCATTTCATACTCTTCCTGAATATCGCACAGAATATCCTCATACAGTAATTAATGCACTTGGAGAGTTATTCCAAGAGTACAATCAGGCTTTTGTACCACTCGTTGAGGCAAATAAAGAATGGGAGACAGATTATCAATACACAAGATATGGGATAAATGGCGATCCCGTCAATCGCTGGGTACAGATAGATATGATTGGTCTGCCTCAAAGATTTTTAGATGCAGCTTCTCGTATGGATCAGAGTACCGTACGCGAAGTATTAAGACAGCGAATTTTTGAGATTGAAAATTCTCTTGCAATGTATCAATTACTAGAACGCATACACTCAAGAGATGGAGAGTCTTCTCTTTTTGATAGAGTATTTCGATCTTCTCTGCAATCCTTAAGAGAACAATATGGAAAACCGATAGCTCTTTTAGCGCTCACTGATCAAAAATACAACAGTATGAAAGCATCGGAATTTGGAAAATCAGAAGAGGAACAGATAACAGATGAAGAAGTAAAACGACTATCAGGATTTGATAGATTATTCGGTCCACAAGAGTTTTCGGAACATTTAGAAGAAAATGGGGGAGAGTGCGAATATTTGCTTTTTGTACGAGCTTCTGATCCCTTGGAGAAATTGAGAAAACCCAAAACCACATTTAGCATTCCTTTACTCGAAAATCCTGTTACAAGAAGAATTATCAAAGCCAATGCTATTACATTTAATATTGATCAGCCTGATGAACCTATTATGTCCATGAGGAGGATCAACGATACAAAAGCATATCTTCCAACAATGGGAATGGCATATAGGGCTGATACATTCGAAGATGTTTTTGAGGAGATAATCTATCGCAGTAATGATCCTGCATTAATAAAACTTAATCCCCAATTGCGAGAATATTTACGCTCACATGGGATAGATCAACAAAAACTTGATTCTGGATATGTTTGCTTCCGTGCAAAGCCGATGTTAGGTTCATATGGCTGCTATGGGCATGTGACAGTTGATACCAGTAATGGAGAGACTCGAGGTGAGTTGCGCAAAGGTATTCGTGAGAGAGGACCATACGTTATTCAACCTGAGATGACAACACCTATCATTGTCAACGAATCAACAGGACAGACCTATACCTACATTGATAGAGTTTTTTTTGCTACCGATGGTAGACATATCACATTTATGGGAGGATTTAGATCACTTATGCCACTTGATTCTATTGAAGCACAGAAAAAAAGAAATCATGGTAACCACTCAACAGTCTGGGCTGAGATTTATTAAGTATATGGAAAATAATATTCTATCCTTAACCAAAAAACTGATAGCTATTAAGTCCACTCCGGATAACAACAAGGCATTAGAACAATGTCTTATGGAAGTTCTTACACAACTGAAAGGTTATACAGTTGAAATGTTTGAGAGTAATGGATATAAAAGTGCTCTGGTATATAACACTCCTAAAAGGCCTAAGAAATTTAAGATTATTTTAAATGGACATCTTGACATTATTCCCGGAAAAGAGAGTCAATACACACCCCAAATAAAAAATGGGAGACTATATGGAGTGGGAGCTATGGATATGAAAGCAAGTGTAGCTAGCTTTGTTGAGGTTTTTAAAGAGGTGGCTGATAAGATTAATTATCCGTTGGGAATACAGCTTGTTACGGATGAGGAGATAGGAGGATTTAATGGAACAAAATATCAAATTGATAACGGTGTCCGAGCAGATTTTGTTATTGTTGGTGAAACGACCAATTTCAAAATTGAAAATGAAGCCAAAGGTATCATCTGGATGAAAATCTCATCCAATGGCAAAACAGCACATGGGGCATATCCTTGGATGGGGAAAAATGCTATCTGGAGAATGAATGATTTTCTCAATCTCCTATCAAAAAAATTCCCCCTTCCTACAAAAAAAGAATGGGTTACAACAGTCAATCTTGCAAAAATTACAACCAACAATAATACTTTTAATAAAATTCCTGATCAATGTGAAATATGGCTGGATATTCGCTATATACCTGAGGATACAAAAACAGTTATCAAGGCAATAAAAGATATACTTCCTCAAGGATTTTCACTGCAGATAATAGTGAAAGAACCTGCTCAATTTGTAAAAAATGATAACTCATTTATAAGACAGCTGCAAAAAATAGGCAGAAAACACCTCTTAAAAAGCGTATCACTAAATCAAGGACAAGGATCATCAGATGCGAGACATTTTACAAGGGTCAAAACAGATGCAGTTGAATTTGGGCCTTATGGTCACGGTATGGGAACTGACAATGAATGGATAGATGTTCAAAGTCTTAAGCAATATTCACATATTCTTAAAGATTTTTTACTCAACAATTAATATTGACAAATATTTCTCTTAGGATAAAATAAAAATATGGATAAGCTTTTCATTCGCAACGTTGTTATTTTCCTCCTTAAAGGAGGCGGTAATAACGTGGTGATATAACTTATCACCTAGAACAAAAAGCCGCCTCCCAAAAAAGGGAGGTTTTTTTATGATTTATGAAAATTTCGGAATCAACCAATCATCAAAGCATTGATACTCGAACTCAGTCTAATAATCCTCTAATAAGAGAGGTTCATGTTGTTTTTGATGCACAACCTGAAGGAGATATTGATGAAAGTAGAAATGATTTTTCAAGAGAAAGAAAAATAGATATTATAAATCCAGACGGTTATCCCAAAAATATCTATATTGATCCGTATATCATCCAAGAAGCCACCAAAGAATGGGGTATAGGAGTGAAGCTGGAACTACCACGGAATGTCTTTCATGGAACACAACCTATGGAAGACTATAATCAAGCAACAAGAAGATATATAGAAAAACAATTACAAATCTATGGCAAAGCATACCTTCAGGAAAATCCGATCATTGTAATTGCACTACCAACTTTGATCAACGGTGGAGATGGAACAAAAGAATCAATAATTTTAGCAATCGGTGATGGTCACCATCGCTTTCGCTACTCAGGAGGGAAAAAAGAGTTTGAGTATCTACCTTCTATTGTCTTTACTCCGCTACAATACGCTGCTCTTTATAATTTAAACAAGGATCCAAGAGACAAGATTACACCTGAGGAGCTAGAATTGATTTTTATGCAACGTATAGCAGAAGCAAAACTATCCTTTGAAGCAAGTCTTACCGATAAATGCAAACCTCATCCTTTGCCTCTTTACGGGATACGCACAGTAGAAGAGCTACAAACTCTACTTGACACACCTATTCATTCTGCTTAATATTGATTGTTCTTATTAAACTGCTATGATACAATTACCACAAACTTAGGGCGCATAGCTCAGCTGGTTAGAGCGTTGCATTGACATTGCAAAGGTCTCTGGTTCGAGTCCAGATGTGCCCACAATTATTTAATATTGTATTCAAATAATAACATACTTCTAAAAGAGAACATCTCCTCAGCTTTACTTCCGTTTTGCTCTGTTCTAAAATGATTTTATGGACACTCAAAATAGTAATTTTCTTTCACGTGAACAAGCATATAGCATTCTCACAAAATATGTTAAAACACCCAATCTGATCAAACACTCTCTTGCTACCGAAGCAGTCATGAAAGCTCTCTATCGCAGACTCTATCAAGGGACACCTCTTGATCCTAAGATAGAAGAAGAATGGGGTATAACAGGTCTTCTTCACGATGCTGATTATGAAATATCTAAAGGACATCCGGAAAAACATGGACTTTTGCTGTTTGAGAAAGAACCTAACAAAATCCCAGAACATATAGCTTATGCTATTAAAGCCCATAACTATGAAAAAACACTCGTTGTTCCCAAGAATCTTCTCGATTGGGCTATTGCCTGTTGTGATCAACTGACAGGTCTTATTGTTGCAGCAGCACTTATACATCCTGAGAAAAAACTTGCTCCATTAACTACAGAGTTCGTACTCAATAGATTTCACGAAAAATCTTTTGCCAAAGGAGCGGATCGAAGATCTATTCTAAAATGTGAAGAAAAACTGCAGATTCCACTTGAAGAGTTTGTTACTATCACCCTTGACGCAATGAAAAATATAAGTGATCAACTAGGTTTGTAGTTATATCTCAAATCGGTTAGACTATTTTTATGGCCAGAAATCAACCATACGAAAAATCATCTCTTACACTCCGTGAGATCATTGTGAATAATTTTGTAGGAGGAATTGCATGGGGACTTGGCGTAACTGTTGGACTTGCTATTCTTTTTACTATTTTAGGTTTTTTTCTGCATCAGCTTAATATTGTACCTTTTTTAGGTAATTTTATTAATGATATTGTTAAATATGTAATGAAAAATAACCCCTATTTAAGATAATTTGTGCTTCAAGATCCATAAATTGTCAGAAAGCTTCAACCAGACTATACCTTTAGTTTTTTTTAAGAGGTAGAGATTGAGAATAAAAATATTCATATTTGAAAAATTTTTCTGTTAAAAATTAAGTCTAGAAAATAATCAGGATAAACAAACTTCTAAAATACTTCATGAGTAATGAAAATGAGTCTTTATAAACAGGACTAACTTTGCTATAGTACAGCTTAAGAGAACACATTTGACATGGTAAATTTTAGAGTAATAAAAAAATAAATGGGCAACATTGGGAAATTAAAAATCAACTATGAAAAATAAAAATCAACAGGAAAAACTCAATCAACTTAGACACTCATGTTCACACCTTCTTGCAGCTGCAGTCTTGGAGCTTTGGCCCAACACCAAACCCACAATTGGTCCTGCTATTGAAAATGGATTTTATTATGACTTTGAGTTCCAAGAAAATATAAGTGAAGAAGATCTACCCAAAATAGAGAAAAAAATGCGCGAAATTCTTCCTACATGGGAATCTTTCTCTCATAGAGAAGTATCTGCTGACGAAGCAAAGGCTTTCTATAAAAATAATCCTTACAAACTAGAGCTTATAGATGAAATTATCAAAAAAGGCGAGAAAATCACCTTCTATAAAGCAGGCAAATTTGAGGATCTATGCAGGGGAGGGCATGTTGATCATCCCAATAAAGAAATTGGAGCATTCAAGCTTCTCTCCCTTGCAGGTGCCTATTGGCGAGGAAGTGAAAAAAATAAAATGTTGACAAGGATTTATGGAACAGCATTTCCAACACAAAAAGAGTTAAATGAGTATCTTTTAATGCTGGAGGAAGCAAAAAAACGCGATCATAAAAAACTGGGGCAGCAACTGGGATTATTTATGTTTCATGAGACAGCCCCAGGAATGCCTTATTGGCTACCAAAAGGAGTTATTATTTACAATGAACTAATCAATTTTTGGAGAGAAGAACACTACAATCGAGGATATCAGGAGATTATGTCACCTCTTTTGAATAAAAAAGCGTTATACGAAACATCTGGACATTGGGAGCATTATAGAGAAAATATGTTCGTTGTCGAAACAGAGGAGAAAGAAGTCTATGGTATTAAAGCTATGAACTGTCCAAACGCAATGATTGTTTTTGGAAGTTCCTCTCGTTCATACCGCGATCTTCCACTTCGTCTTGGGGATACAGATACTTTACATAGATATGAACGATCCGGAACACTTAATGGGCTCCTCAGAGTCAGAGAGTTTCGTCAAGACGATGCTCATATTTTTGTAACTGAAGAACAGATAAAATCTGAATATCAGAATATCTTTGCAATTGTTGAAAAGTTTTATTCTATATTTAAAATCTCATATTCTTTTAGATTAGGGACGAGGCCAGAAAAATACATGGGAGACCTTAAGACATGGAATAAAGCAGAAACAGCTCTTAAAGAAATTCTCAAAGAAAGCGGAAAAGAATATACCATTGAAGAGGGCGACGGCGCATTTTATGGTCCCAAGATTGACATTTTGATGAAAGATTCATTAGGCAGATCATGGCAAATGGGAACAATTCAACTTGATTTTCAGCAGCCCAAAAATTTCAACCTTCGTTATACCGATATTGACGGTAAGGAAAAAATGCCCGTTGTGATTCATCGAGTGGTCTATGGATCATTAGAACGATTTATTGGTATCTTGCTAGAACATTTTGCTGGTGCCTTCCCGATTTGGCTTTCTCCTATTCAAGTAATGTTACTTCCTATTGCCGATAGGCACGTAGAATATGCACAGGAAACAGCTGATAAATTACGCCGCGCTAAAATAAGAGTCTCCATAGATACGCGTTCAGAAACATTGCAAGCTAAGATTCGTGAGGCTACTTTACAAAAGGTACCAATTCTGGGTATAATAGGGGATAAAGAAATTGATCAGAATTCTATCTCGGTTAGACTGAGAAATGGAGAAGATCAAGGTCAAGTAGAAATCTCTCAATTTATACAAAGGTTAAGAGAAGACATTGATAAAAAGACACAAAGCTAAACAGGACAATCTTCGATATCAATATCGCACTAATGAGCGTATTCAGGCTCCATCAGTGCGGGTATTAGATCAGGATGGCAAGCAGATTGGAGTGTTTTCAAGAAGAGAAGCACTACAACTGGCAGCAAATCAAGGTTTAGACCTTGTCGAGATAGCGCCACAAGCTCAGCCACCTGTTGTCAAAATTATTGATTTCAATAAGTTCCTGTATCAAGAAGCAAAGAAAAAGCAAGAGGAAAAAAGAAAAGCAAAAGTGTCTGAAACAAAAGAGATTAGACTTGGACCCTTTATGTCAGAAAATGACCTTGCGGTCATGATCAATAGAGGGAGAGAATTTCTGGAAGAAGGAGATAAAATTAGACTTGTTGTCAAATTTAAAGGACGACAAATTACTCATCCAGAATTTGGAAATAATATAATTAATAGAGTAATTGATGCTCTCAAAGACTTCTCAAAAGTTGACAGAGAGCCACATATGGAGGGGAAGCAAATGATAGCGCTTCTCTCACCGGAAAGGAAAAAACATGCCGAAAAAAAAGATCAAAAGATCAGTAGCACGAAGATTTAAAATCACCAAAACCGGAAAGGTGATGTTTGGTCATCAATACGGAAGTCATTTAAAACTTAAAAAGTCAAAACGTAGAATTCGTCGTCAAAAAGAGCCAGGAGTTCTTACTGGTACATTTGCAAAGAAAATAAAAAAGATGCTCGGAGCTGCATAAAAAGTAAAGTAATTTAGCAGAAGGAAATTAGCTTTCAGCTTATCGAGAATTAAAAAAATTAGTTGTAATTGGAATAAATCATTATGGCAAGAGTCAAAAGAGGCGTCATATCACGCGCAAAACATAAAAAACTGCTCAGTCTTACTAAAGGTTATAGAGGCACAAAATCGCGTCTAGTTAAAGTTGCACGCGAGGCAGAGCTTCATGCTGGTCAATATGCTTATCATGGTCGCAAATTACGCAAACGAGACTTTCGTACTCTCTGGATCACGCGCATTGGTGAAGCTGTTAAAAAGGAAAATCTTTCATATAGTAAATTTATGAACAAATTGAAAAAAGCTCATATTGAACTTGATCGTAAAATCCTCAGTGATCTAGTAGTCAATGAGCCAGAAGTTTTTAAAAAATTAGTTGACAAAGTCAAGAGTTTATAATAGTATCATAAAACTTACTATGAATAGAGCTTTTTATTTTTGGTTTTACTTTACTCCCTACTCGGGAGGTGTGTTAGTGGCGTAAAAGTCAACTAACAAAGGTAAAACCACCTTTGACTACCTCCCAAAAGGGAGGTTTTTTTGTTGAGAATATGGAATTAGATAGATTTTTACCAACAAAAGGTATACCAAAAGCAGAACTTATTATTGACAAAAAGACTGGTCTACCATTAACCGTAAGACCTGATAGACAACCTACGCTGGGATTTTGTGAAAATCCAGTTCTATCAGGTGGTCAGCGAATGTCTTTAACTGATGAAAAAGAATTTGTTATTTACGAAGCAAAGGTAAATAAACCTGAAAAACCGTTAGGATACTAATATGATTGAGAATTTAAGAAAACCTATCATTATAGCTGGACCATGTGCTGCTGAGAATATGCCGCAAATAGAGTTAACCATTCGTGAGGTTAAAACGCGTGAAATACCCATAATGCGAGCATCAATAGTTAAACCTCGAACAGAAAACAGCTGGGATGGAATTGGAATAGAGGAAGGAATCCCTATACTAAGAAGAATAAAAGAAGCTGGACTTATTCCTGCTACTGAGGTCCTTGACATCGAGGAAGCACAAAAAGTTATTGATGGTGTTCTAGGGCAAGATGAAGGAAATATTATGCTTTGGATTGGAGCTCGCAATCAAAATCATCGCTTTCAGCGCAATCTAGGAAAACTCGCTAGTGAAGATAGGCGTCTGATAGTTGGCGCAAAAAATCAAATATGGTCTGGTGATGCAGAGAGACACTTTAGAGGCATAATCTCGCATATTTGTGATGGTGGTGGATTTGATAGATCCAGGCTAATTATGATCCATAGAGGTTTTTCTGATACAAACACTAAAGGTTATCGAAATACACCCGATTATAATATGGCACTGAAAATCAAATACGAGGAAGGAGTTATCATGCTTCTTGATCCATCTCATATTGGCGGAAGCATAGAAAAAGTCATAGAAGTAACACAAGAAGGAATGACATTGGAAAGGCAGGGTGTTATTTTTGATGGATTAATGATCGAAATTCACCCAAATAGAGATACTGCAAAGACAGATTCAAAACAACAGCTTACTTGGAGAGAATATGACGAATATATCGAACCCCTAGTAAGAGGAGGTACTATCTATGAAACAAAGTCAGCAGCAGACTAAACCTAATGTTCTTATTATAGGTGGTAGCGGACGAATGGGGAAGTGGTTTCAATCGTTTTTTGAAAGCAAGAAGATTAGCGTTCTTATTTATGGAAGAGCATCAAAAAAATCTCTAACTAAGCTTCTGAAAAAAACTGACATCATTATAGTCTCTGTTCCTATTTTTCAGACAGAAAAGACAATCAAATCAGTTCTTCCATATCTTCGAAGCGATCAACTTCTCTGCGATATAGCATCTCTTAAAGACCTTTCACTCAAAGCTATGAAGGATGCCAAGTGTGGAACGCTAGGAATGCATCCTCTATTTGGACCAAGCATTCTTTCTCCTCAAGGACAAAAAATTGTTTTTTGCCACCAGCATGATAACGATCATGTCACATTTCTAAAAGAACTTTTTTTGCAATCAGGAATGGAAATTGTCGATCTTAAAACATCAGAACATGATCAACAAATGGCAGTTATCCAAGCTCTAATTCATGCAGTAAATATCTCACTTGCAAAAACCCTTGATAACCAAACATCAATTAATGCTAAATTACAAACACCTCTTTTTACTCTTCAATCTCTTGTTACAAGTAGAGTACTGCAACAAGAACCGCATCTTATAACGGACATACAACTGCTCAATCCGCATTTCTTGCCAATAATCAAGGAGTTACAAAAATCCATTAATTTATTGGTAGACATTAATATCAAGCAGGATCGGCAAAGATTCACTGATCTTTTAGAAAAGCTTCGCAAGAAAACACAGAAAATTGCTCCATATGCTCTCTATCAAACAAATAAAATTCTTACCATGATTGATGATCAATCTTTAAATTTGTCTTCGTCATCTCTACAAATAGATCCAAATTTTCCCTTAAAAGTAGCATATCTTGGCCCTGAGGGAACAAATACTCACCAGGCTGCAATGAAAGTATTTGATAATCAAAAAAATATTTTTGTTGCTAAAGAAGTCATTGATGATATTTTTCAAGCAGTTAATGAAGATGAAGTGGATGCTGGTATTGTACCTGCTGAAAATTCACTTCAGGGGACAGTGCGTGAAACATTAGATTTACTCTCTAATTCTCCACTTAAAGTTGTTGGCTCATTCACGCTACCTATTCACCACTGTCTTCTCTCATTGGAAAACAATTTTAAAAAGATCACAACAGTTGTATCTCATCCTCAAGCACTGGCTCAATGCAAAAATTGGCTAACAGATAATCTCCCTAAAGCAAAAATAGTTACAACTACAAGTACTACAGCTTCTTTAAAGAGTCCAAGAAAACACGAAGCTTATATCGCCTCAGAAAAAGCTAGCAAGATTTATAAAGTTCCGATTCTTGCAAAAAATATTGAAGATAACGCAAGTAATTTAACGCGCTTTTATGTTATTGCCAAATACGATCTTCCAGTAAAAGGTCTGAATCAAAGCAATACGTTACTCTTTCTGACGATTTTTAATCGTGTGGGAATTCTTAGAGATATACTTGATGTATTTGCTCGTAAGGGAATCAGTTTAACTAAATTAGAATCTCGTCCAAGCCTTGAAAAAGTCTGGGACTACTGTTTTTATATTGAAGTTGACCACGAACAAGAAAGTAAAAAACTTAAAAGAGCATTAACTGAGATACAAAAATACTGTAGTACAGTTCGTATCTTAGGACGAACATAAATGTTGTGCTTAGGAGAATTTATCAGTATACTTAATACTATAATACTATGAAAGACCTTGCAAAATTACGTACAGAAATTACACAACTAGATACACAACTTTTAACACTTCTTGCAAAGCGATTACAGCTTGTTAGCAAAATAGGAGAATACAAAAAAATGCACAATTTACCTATTAGAGATGAAAAACGAGAACAGGAAATCTTACAAGATCTTTATGAGAAAGGAAAGAGTTTACATATCTCTCAAGAATTAATTAAATTTATCTGGAAAAGAATATTTCAGGAAGCTTACAAGCTTGAAAATTAAATGATGGAACAGATACTTTATTTTAACGGTAAATTTGTAAAAGAATCCGAAGTGCGTATTTCACCAATGACACACGCCCTTCATTACGGCACTGGATGTTTTGAGGGTATACGCGCTTATTACAATAACGATGATAATGCTCTTTATATTTTTCGAATGAAAGAGCATTTCGAGCGATTCAAAAAATCCTGTAAATTGCTTTTTATTACTCTTCCTCATAGCGTTGATGAGCTTTGTGAGGTAACTAAAAAATTAGTTCAAAAGAACTTTAATGAAACGGATCTTTATATCAGACCTCTAGCATATAAATCCGATCTTGCAGTTGGTAACTTTCATTTACCTTCGCTTAAGGATAGCCTACTCATTTATACTGTACCCCTTGGTCGCTATTTACAAGCAGAGGAAGGAATACGAGTAAATGTCTCCTCGTGGACAAGAGTAAGTGATAATTCTATTCCTCCACGAGCAAAAATTACAGGATCCTATATCAATACAGCACTTGCAAAAACAGAAAGTGTATTTAATGGGTATCATGAGGCTCTCTTCATGGATAAAAACGGTCATATAGTTGAAGGAAGTGCAGAAAACATTTTTGTAGTGAAAAACGGCAAGATTTACACTCCTTATGTTGCTGATGATATTTTGCAAGGAATAACACGCGATACCATAATTAAACTTTGTCAAGATGAATTAGGAATTGCAGTTGAGGAAAGAAGTATTGATCGCTCGGAACTCTATCAGGTTGATGAAATATTTTTGGTAGGAACAGGAGCAGAAGTATCTTCGGTTGTAGAAGTTGATAAAAGAGAAATAGGAGATGGAAAAGTTGGTCCAATTGCAAAACGGATAAAAGAACTGTACTTTGATATCGTACATGGTAAAAATAAAAAATATCAGCAATGGTTAACAAAGGTAACAAAATAGCAAAAAGGAGATATCTATTATCCTATAATAAAACTTAGTTAACCAAAGAAATAGAAAGGAGAAGTAGAATTTTTTCAGAGAAAAAACTGAAGTTATTAAAAAATTTTCTTTGAGGATTTTATTATGGAGCAAGAATTAATGACAATTAAAAACAATGCACTCTCACTGATTCTTGATGCGAAAAGTGAGAAAGAACTTGAAGAAATTAAACTGCAGTTTCTAGGAAAAAATGGAACGCTCACTCTTGCTATGAAAGAGATAGCAAAACTTCCTCAGAAAAAAAGACCAGAAGTGGGAAAACTAGCAAATGAAGTCAAGCAAATTATTGAGGATGCTATAGAGAACGCAAAACATTCCTTCCGCGAACAAAAAATTAAAAAAATGCAAAAAATTGATGTAACTGACCCTGGAATAAGTCCTCCCTTGGGACATCTCCATCTTGTAACACAAGCAATTGAGGAGATTACGCGTATTTTTGAAAGAATAGGATTTACTCGCGTTCGCTACCCTGAGGTTGAATGGGACTGGTATGCGTTTGAAGGACTTAATTTTCCTCAAAACCATCCAGCACGAGACGAATGGGAGACTTTTTTTATTAAGCAAGATCCTGACCCTAAAAAAGGTCCAGTTCTTCTCACACCTCATACATCATCAGGACAAATTCGGGAAATGGAACGGCAAGTTGCTCTTCAGAAAAAAACAGGAAAAGAGATTTCAATCCGGATGTTAAATATAGCCAAAACATATAGACGACAATCTGATGTATCACACACACCTATGTTTCACCAGTTTGAAACACTTGTTGTAGATAAAAATATTTCTATTGCCGATCTAAAAGGTGTATTAGAATATTTTGTAAAATCATATTTTGGAGAGAAAAGAAAATCAAGAATACGACCATATCATTTTCAATTTACTGAACCTTCTTTTGAGACAGATGTTTCCTGCGGTATCTGTGACGGATCGGGTTGCAAACTCTGTAAGGATGGTTGGCTGGAACTGGGAGGAGCGGGCATGGTCCATCCCAATGTGCTCAAAAACTGCGGAATTGATCCTAAGATTTACTCCGGTTTTGCATCTGGTTGGGGAGTAGAAAGAGTTCTTATGATGCGAGAAGGAATAGAAATTGATGATTTGAGATTGCTTTATTCAAATAGAGTAGAGTTTTTAGAACAATTTTAATGTTTAGGGAAAAATTCAAGCTACATTTGCAAAATTTTTTAAATTGAATTTGCATGAATAGAGTATTAGTAAATATATGAATATTAAAATACTTGACAGTTGGTTAAGAGAATATCTAAAAACAGACGCCAAACCAAAAGAAATTGCAACATCTTTATCTCTTACCAGTGTTTCTGTAGAACGCATGGAAATGCTTGGTGAAGATGTTATCTATGAGATTGAAGTCACAACTAATCGTTCTGACCTTATGTCTGTGGTGGGTTTAGCACGCGAGGCAAGCGCAGTACTGCCACAGTTTGGATACAAGGCTAGTTTTAATCCACCTACAATTTCCCAACTTAAATATCAACCATCAGAAAATCTTCCACTTACCATCATCAATGATGAAAAACTTGTCTATCGAATTTGCGCAGTTGTGATGGAGGTTGATGTCATGAAGTCCCCAGAGTTCATAAGAGAGAGACTGGAGTCAACAGATATAAGAAGTCTAAATAATCTAATTGATATTACAAACTATGTAATGCGTCTTATAGGTCATCCTACCCATGTATTTGACTACGATCGGATTATAGGACATACAATAAAAATCCGCGAGTCACAAAAAGGAGAAGAGATCGTCACACTTGATGGTAAGCGATACACTCTTCCAGGAGGAGATATTATTGCTGAAGATGCTGAAGGAAATATTATTGACCTTCTAGGAATCATGGGTCTTGAAAATAGTGTTGTGACCGACAAAACAAAAAGAATAATTTTTTTCATTAATAACAACGATCCTTATAGGATACGTAAAACATCGATGGCATTACAGATCAGAACAGAAGCGGCTCAAATTAATGAAAAATATATTGATCCTGAAATTGCAGATGACGCATTAGCTCTAGGTATTGATCTCTATAAAAATTATGCTAATGGTAAACTTTGTTCAGAGATTATTGATATCTATCCCTCTCCTTATAAAAGCAAGATTGTAACTTTATCCGAGGAACATCTTCAAAAATTAATGGCTATACCTTTATCAATTGTTGAAGCTGCAGAAATTCTTAAGCGTCTTGGCTTTATCATACAGATTAAAGAACACTTTCTGGAAGCAGAAATTCCATCTTTTAGAGCCAATGATATTAAAATTCCAGAGGATTTAATTGAAGAAATAGCACGGGTCTATGGATACCATAATCTCCCCAGTAGGCTACCCCATATTACATATTTGGAGACATTTAATTTAGAAAAAAGCCCGTATTTTTGGGAAGATCGTGTTAAACAAGCAATGAAATTTTGGGGATATACTGAAGTTTATACTTATCCTATGGTTTCAGAAGAAATGTATGAAGGACCTATTGAAAACGCAGTTACAATTGCAAATCCATTAGGTGAGGATTTCTTATATATGCGTCGAACACTCGTCCCTAGCCTTCTAAAAGTTATAAAGGAAAATAGACAATACGATACTCTCCAATTATTTGAAATTGCAAATATCTACGAAAGACAGGAAAGAGATCTTCCCAAAGAAATAAGAATGTTTGCTGGTGTTGTAAAAAAGAAAGATGTTTCATTTTTTGAGATTAAAGGTCTAATAGAGCAGTTAGCGACTGATTTAGGAATCACTAATCTTAAATTTGAAGCACTTTCTAAAGTTGGTCTTGAGACACTCATCAAAATAGGAGAGAAGGAGTTAGGAACAATAGAAGTACTTGATGAAGACCTTATAAATTTTGAGTTAAATTTTGAAATATTAGTTAGCCATGCTACATTGAAAAAAAGATATAAAAAAATTCCTAAGTATCCACCAATTATAGAAGATCTTGCATTTATTATTGATGAATCAATCCCAACTGGAGAGATCATTGAAACAATTAAAAGAGTAGACCCACTTATAAAAGATGTTACCCTTTTTGATCGTTTCGGACAAACGCGAACTTTCCATATACTTTATCAGCACGAAGAAAGAAACTTAACAAGTGATGAGGTAAGTCAGATTCGCAACGCTATTATTGCTACATTAGACAAAGAATATAAAGCCCAACTCAAATAACAACTCAGGGAGTAGGAGTAAGAGTGACCGAAATTTCTTGTTCTTCTTGTTTTTTGAGTTCATCAGGAGGATTATAACGTTCTTCCCCTTTATGGTATTGCTCAATCCATGCATCAATTCCTTCCTGCCAACGATTTCTACCATCCTGAGAAATAGGATCATTTTCAACAAACACCCAATAATCTTTACCATCTTTATTTTTATAGATTGAAGATACTGTTGTAGGCTCAGTTCCTTTAATAAAGTACTCGGTGCGTGTTGGCTGCCCCTCACGAGGAAGACCCCCACCTAAAGGATCAATCTGCATTGCGATCACATTTTCCGGTTTTTCAAATTCTTCACTAGGTTTTCCTTTTAATGCCATCACCATTAATTTATGCCATATTGGTGAAGCACCAGTCACTCCTGATGCGATTGCTTGATTCATTGGCGAATAGTCATTGTTACCCACCCATACACCCACAACTATGGATGGTGTATATCCAATTGTCCAGTTATCACGTTTTTCATCTGTTGTTCCTGTCTTGACAGCTACTGTCCTCCCCGGAATTCTAAGGTAAGAATTCGAACCAAAAGCATCAGAACGAGCTACATTATCAAGGAGAATATGAGAAATAAGAAAGGCTATTTCCTCAGGGATAACTTGTTTACCTTCTTTCTTTTTATACTCATACAATTTTCTCCCTTTGGCATCTGTTACTTTAAGAATTGAGACAAGATCCTGTCGTCTCCCTTTGTTAGCAAAAACTCCATACGCTGTTACCTCATCGAAAAGAGTAGTTTCTCTTCCTCCTAAGACAAGAGAAAGTCCAACATTTCTCATATTTTCTGGAGTTGGTTCCCAATTTTTTATTCCCATTTCGTAAGCAAGTTGCATGCTATCTTCTATACCTACCAATGCAAGGGTTTTTACTGCTGGAATATTCAACGAGTTGCCTAAAGCAAATCTAATCTGGACTGGACCTCTAAATTTACCGTCATAATTAACCGGCGTATAACTTTTATCAGCTGGATTACCACTGTAGAATTCTGTTTTTACATCCATAAGCATAGTCGCAGGAGTGTAGCCTTTCTCAAATGCTTTGGCATAAATTATCGGCTTAAGCGAAGATCCTGGTTGGCGTGGACGAAGTGCCATATTAATTTTGCCATTATCTTCATTAAACCAATCATGACTACCAATCATTGTCAAAATCTCTCCTGTTTGAGGATTAGTGATCATTGCGGCTCCATTTGTTACTTTATATTTTTTGAGACTCTCGATCTCCTTTTTGACAATCTCTTCTGCTTGCTTTTGCATCTTATAATCAAGTGTTGTGGTCACCTGTAGCCCTCCACGCTCGACAAGCTCTTCTCCAAACTGATCAGCAAGAAGATCTTTTATATATAGTACGAAATGTGGTGCCTTGATCGTTGTTCCTCTTTGAGAAAATTTATATGTTTTTATCTTGCTCAATGCTTTCTCACTTTGTTCCTTAGTGATATATTTATCAGCAACCATTCTTTTAAGAACTGCTTCTGTTCTACCAATGTAATAATCATTTCCACTAAAAGGAGAATACAATGAAGGGCTCTGTGGAAGACCTGCCAGAAATGCAGACTCTGCAAGATCTAATTTTTTAACCTCTTTGCCAAAATAAGTTTGAGCTGCTGCTTCAACTCCAATGGCAGTACTACCATAAGAAATATTATTTAAATACATCTCTAAAATCTCATCCTTGCTAAATCGCTGGTTAATCTGCACTGACAAAATAAGTTCCTTTATTTTACGAGGAAGAGATCGTTCAGAGCTCAATAAAACATTTTTTACTAATTGCTGTGAAATTGTCGAACCTCCAGCAAGCCCTTTTCCTCTTAAAAAATTCCATGCTACTCGCACATATGCAAGAGGAGAAAATCCTTTATTTTTGTAAAAATCTTTATCCTCTATTGCTATTGTTCCTTGGCGAAGAAAGAGTGGAATATCTTCAAGTTTTACATATGTCCTATTTTCTTCTGCATATACAGAATAAAGTAGCTCACCGTTACGATCAAAAATACGAGTTGACTGATGTGTATTGGTGGTAACAAGTTTTCCTGGCGTTGGAAGATCTCTGCTATACCAGAGAAATAAGGCGGGAATGGAAAGAATTCCCAAAATGAACAGAATAAGAATATATCTTGAGAGTTTATAAAGAAAAAGACGATGAGTAAAAAACAAAGGCTTTGATGAACCTGAAAAAGTACCTCGTCGGATCCTCGATCGTCTAGGACGATAGTCAACCATAGCAAACAAAACTAGTATAGCAAAAATAAAAAATCCTTTCACAAATTATAAGATGAAATAAATTTATGCTATACTCACACTATGGAGATTATTGATGAAATTTTAACAAGAGGTGTTGCCAACATTATTCCTTCCAAAGAAGAGCTTAAAGAAGTCTTACTGTCTGGTAGAAAATTAAATATATATCTTGGTATTGATCCAACAGCA
This sequence comes from Patescibacteria group bacterium, assembly GCA_026004395.1. Lineage (NCBI taxonomy): Bacteria > Patescibacteria group bacterium. The sequence continues at coordinate 644,886 of BPJB01000001.1, forward strand.
AACAAAATTCATTTAGGTCATGCTGTACCACTTCGCAAACTTCAACAGTTTGCTGATTTTGGACATCATGTGACATTCCTTATTGGCGATTTCACATCACTTATTGGTGATACTTCAGATAAGGAATCTGAACGTCCCATTTTAACTAAAGAAGAAATCGAACAAAATTTTAAAGACTACAAACGTCAGGCTGAAAAAATTGTTGATTTTTCAAAAATAATTATTCGCTATAACAGCGAATGGCTTTCTCAACTTACATTAGAAGATATTATCAGATTATCACGACACTTTTCTGTTGGAGATTTTATTAATCGTGAATTGATACGCAAAAGGCTGCAAGAAGGTAAAAGGGTGAGATTAGATGAAATGTTATATCCTATTATGCAAGGCTATGATAGCTATTATATGGACACTGATTTACAACTTGGAGGCACAGATCAAACATTCAATATGCAAGCAGGAAGAACACTACAAAGAAACTTACGTGGTAAAGAATCTTTTATCATGACGAATGAATTTCTTGAAGGAACAGATGGACGAAAAATGAGCAAATCATGGGGCAATGCAATCTGGCTCGATGATGAACCAGAAGAGATGTATACAAAAGTGATGGCAATTCCTGATAATTTGATTATCAAGTACTTTACATTGGCAACCAATACTCCAATAGAGGAAATAGCAAAAATCGAAGAATCCCTCCAAAAAGGCGCTCATCCAATGAGTATCAAGAAAACACTCGCATTTACAATTGTGAGTGAACTGCATACTCCCGAAGAAGCAGCATATGCACAAAAGCAATTTGAAAGAATCGTACAAAAAGGAGAACTTCCATCTGAAATAACAGAAGTAAAGATAGCAGTAAAGAAATATATTGACGAGGATTTACTAGTTGATCTGAAACTTGCAAGCTCCAAATCAGAAGCCAAAAGACTATTCCAACAAGGAGGAGTGGAGTATGATGGAAGAAGAATTCTTGATCCTGCTGAAGCTGTACTTATTCAAGATGGAAAAATATTAAAAGTTGGAAAACGAAAAATTGTCAAATTAAGGATCAACTAGTATAATTGAATGTTATGGAATTGTTGAGAAATCATCAAAAAGCATTCAAGATTATAATGATTGTTGGTCTAATTGCTCTAATACTATCATCATTTCTTCCTTTTATAGCGCTTTTATTCTAAGATTGTATGCATCTTCATTCGCCAGTTTCTGAGGGGGGAAGAAGCCTCAAAAAATACGCTCGCCGTCTAGAGAAATTAGAGATAAAAACTCTAAAGGATCTTCTTTATCATCTTCCATCAAGATATGAGGACTTTAGACTCATCTCAACAATTAGACAATTACAAGAAGGAGAAGTAGTAACAGTACAAGGTAAGGTTGTAGAAGCAAAAAATGAGTACACTCGACGCTTCAAATCTCTTCAAAGAATAACTCTTGCAGATTCCACCGGGACAATTGAGATTATTTGGTTCAATCAACCCTATATTTTAAAAAATATTTCTTTGGGAGATGCGCTTTCTGTTTCAGGAAGAGTGGAGGTGTTTGCTAGAAGACAAACCATTGTCTCTCCTGAATACGAAATACTCTCAGAAGGAAAACCCACAATTCACACGGGAAGACTAATACCTATTTACCCAGAAACAGCTGGAATCTCATCAAAATGGCTTCGAAGACAAATATTCAATATACTAAATATACTTAAAGACGAAATTCACGATTATCTGCCATTAAGCATACGAAAGAAATACAATCTTGAAGATCTCCCTACTGCGCTTCAACATGTCCACTTTCCTCTGAATTATGAAGATGCAATTCGTGCCAAACGACGATTGGCATTCGATGAAGTCTTTTTTCTCCAGCTTCAAGCTCTTGAAAGAAAGAAAAAATGGGAAGAAAATAAAAAAGGACCTACGATTTTTTACGAGCCCTATAAAGATAATATCGTCAGACTTATCTCGTCGCTTCCTTTTACTCTTACCTCATCTCAAAAGAATGCGCTGGATGAAATTTTTAGTGACTTACAAAAAGAAAAACCAATGAATAGATTGCTCCAAGGAGAAGTTGGAAGTGGAAAAACAATCATAGCCACTATTGCAATGTATCTTGTATATCTTAATAACTATCAATCCGTTCTTATGGCTCCAACTGAGATTCTTGCAGAGCAACATTATAAAACTGTTTCGACTTTTTTAGAGCCTTTGGGTGTTAGTGTTGGTCTCGTAACAGGATCTAAAAAATTGAAAGTAAAAAATGTCAAACTTTCTGAAAGTGAAAAAACAAATTCAAAGAATAACATGAATAAAAAATCATTAGACAATCAATATAATATTCTCATCGGTACTCATTCTCTTCTTCAAGAATCAATAAATTTTGAGAATCTAGGATTTGTTGTTATTGATGAACAGCAGAGATTTGGAGTGGCTCAACGTGGAATATTACGCCAAAAAGGCAAACATCCACACACTTTAACAATGACTGCAACACCAATTCCAAGAACTGTTGCTCTGACTATCTACGGCGATCTTTCTGTATCATTTCTTAATGAAATGCCTAAAGGAAGAAAAATAGTTAAAACCTGGCTTGTGCCTTTAGAAAAACGGCAGGCTGCTTATGAATGGATACGTCAAGAAATAAAAACTAATTGCTCGCAAGCATTTATAATATGTCCTTTTATCGAAGAATCAGAAAGCATGCAAACAATAAAAGCAGCAACAAAAGAATTTGAAAGATTGCAAAAAGAAATATTCCCTGACCTTCGACTGGGACTACTACATGGTAAATTGAAAGCAAAAGAAAAAGAAGAGGTACTACAAAATTTTAGAAAGCAAATTTTTGATATCTTGATTGCTACACCAGTAGTAGAAGTTGGAATAGATATACCCAATGCAACCATCATAGTTATTGAGGGAGCTGAACGTTTTGGACTTGCGCAACTTCATCAACTACGAGGAAGAGTAGGAAGAGGCGATAAACAATCCTATTGTCTGCTTTTTACGGAATCCAAATCGCATTCTACATGGAAAAGGCTCAAAGCATTAGAGACTATGACACAAGGCGCAAAACTAGCAGAGTACGATCTAAAGTTACGCGGACCAGGAGAGATTTATGGCCTCAAACAATCAGGAATTAAGCTTCTTAAAATTGCATCATTTTCCGATATTGAACTGATATCACAGGCTAGAAAATCTGCAGAACTTATATTCCCTCATATCTCAAAGTTTCCAGAACTTCATAAAAGCATACTCTCCATTACAAACTCATCTGTAAATCCTGATTAGCAAAAATTGACAAATTAGGAAGTTGATCCTAAACTAAATATGTGACTACACAAGAATATACTCTTGCCCAACACCCAACACCACCTCCGGATGAAAACATACCTCCTCAAAGAAGGTTCCCTAGTTTGGCTCTTATACTCTCATGTGTGATTGTAGGAATTTTATTATTCCTCAGCGGATTTTTTCTGGGAGGAATAAAAAAGTCTCCACCTCAAATATCGCCTACTTCTACACCCACACCGGTACCAACCCTACCGTTGTCTGAAAACACCCCCACACCAACAATTTTTTCTGAAGTGCCATCAAGATCTATTCAATTTTTGCCTGGAAAACAGTACTTTGATGACACATATGTTGTAGTGAGCAAACAGAAACCTCACCAAAGTATTATTGTTTCTGTTGCCCGAATTGAACAGCAGCGGGATTATATCCAATATACAAAATTAAATTATTTTAATGGATCTGAGTGGGTTAGGAGAACAGTCACCAGCACATTACAAAAATCATCAGTGACCACAAATCCACTACTTAGATATTGGAGTGAACCATCAATGATCCCAACAAGAAACGAAAAAAATCTCGTTAATCTTTCTTTAGAGAATGATATTTTAAGTTTTGGATCGCAAAACCTTCAAAATGAAATTAGTGTTCAAAGCCTTCCTGGATCCACAAAATTTATCTATCAAGGAGAGGGTTATATGGTAATTAACAATGACCGTACTGATGCATATGTACTTTATAGCAAAACATATTCGTTTAACGCAGCTGATTTAGAATTTTTGACAATGCCCAATCAAATAAATCTCGACTGGATTGTTTTTTGGGATGAAGATAATAATTTTTACTATGTTGACTCTCACTCAGTACCGGGATCAACATCACCTATACAAAACAGCAAAATAGGAATCGTAGAAACAAATGATAGAAGAGTGACAAGAGTTTATAATCTGACGACATCTCAGATACAAAGAAAAGATGTTCCTGAATATATTGTTCATTTTGATGATCCTATTGAAGAACAATTACAACTTCCCTATACATCTTCTATCAACAAGGCAGACAGTAAAAAATATTTATGGATATTGAGCTTATCTGAGGGAATTGCAGTGAAAAGAGAAGGCAGAAAAGTTAATGGAATAGGATTATTTGAATTTATACGTCAACAAAGAAATTAAGTTATCCATTTTTCATTCGTGTTCTTTTCCTTTCCCATTTCAAACTTTTTAACAATCCATAGATATCTAAAAAATCATTTTAATAAGTAAGTTGCATAAAAATGTCTTCAAATTATTATTCTTTAAGATCAGTTTCGCTGAATAAGACTTGCGGAGAAATTAAAAATAAAGTACAATATAATAGGATTTAGAACCAAATCAGAAGATACTGCAAAATTATTGTAATTATTTTTTTAAAAAGCATATGCCACAAGAACCAAAGAAAAGACATTCTAGACAACGACAAGGCAAAAGACGATCAAGTATAAAACTTAGTATTCCCAATACCGCACATCGTCTTGCTAAATTTTATAAGATGCTTGAGAAAGATAAGGCAGGATGGACAAAAGGAAGTAATGAAAACGCCTAATGATCCTCGCCACATCAGAAGACAAAAAATTGTACAGGAACTTTTTAAATATAATTTTTTTCCTCAACCAGTCAGTGATCGTGCTAATTTGATTCTAAAACATAAAGCATTTCTGGATGAAAAAATTCAAAAAGCTGCACCAGAATTTCCAATAGAAAAAATAAATAAAGTTGACCTTGCGATACTTAGACAGGCTGTTTTTGAACTTTTGGTTGAGAAAAAAGAACCTCCCAATGTGATCATAGATGAAGCAATAGAATTGGGTAAAGAATTTGGAGGAGAATCAAGCCCTGCATTTATTAATGGGGCTTTAGGAAATATTATTAGCCATGAAAAAATTGCCGCAAATAACAAATAAAACTTTGCTGGAACAAGCTTTTACACATCGGTCGTATCTGAATGAAGCGAAAGAACCTACTGAATCAAATGAACGTCTTGAATTTCTGGGAGATAGCATTATCTCATTTATCGTATCTGAACATCTTTATAAAAATTACAAAGAGTTTGATGAAGGAGTACTCACAAATCTCAGATCACTTCTTGTAAATACTAAAAGCCTTGCACAGGCAGCGCGAGAACTTAAATTTGGAGAAAAATTACGACTTTCAAAAGGTGAAGAGGAATCAAGAGGTCGTGAAAATGATACGCTTTTGGCAAATAGTTTTGAGGCTTTTATTGGAGCATTATATCTTGATCAAGGAATAGATGTTGTAAGAAAGTTTATTGCTGATATTCTTTTCTCCAAAATTGATGAATATGTACAAAGAAAAGCATTTAAAGATCCTAAAAGCTTACTGCAAGAATACGTTCAAGCAAGAAAACAGAGCTCGCCTATTTATAAGGTTTTACATGAAGAAGGTCCTCCTCATGCAAAAATATTTACTGTTGGAGTTTTTGTAAATAATGAACTGCTTGGAGAAGGGGTGGGAAAATCTAAACAAGAAGCTGAGGAAAAAGCGGCACAAATTGCACTAAAAAAATTAGAAAATCAATAATGCTCTTGCATACTTGAGAAGAAATAATAATCATGGTACAATATGACAACGAAAGTATTGAAATTTCACTTAATAATTGAGAAATTCTCTTTTAAGTGTCAACAATAAATATCTTATGGCAGTAGTTATTCGATTAACCAGAACAGGAAAAAAAGGAGAAAGAAAGTTCCGTGTCGTTGTTAAAGAGAAAAGAAGCAGACGCGATGGCGATGCTATTGAAATTTTGGGGTGGTATGAAAAAGGTCCTCAACAAGGAAAAAAACATATTAATATGGAAAGATACAAATATTGGATTTCTCAAGGAGCTATCCCTTCACCAACTGTTGCTAAACTAGTCGAAGCATGAAAGATACACTCTCATTTATAGTAAAATCTATCGTTGATCACCCTGATTCAGTTTCAGTAGAGGAAAGAGAAGAAAATGGAATAACTATCCTTACTGTCTCAGTTGCCAAAGATGATATGGGTAAAGTTATTGGAAAAGAGGGTAAAGTTATTCGCAGCATTCGCAATATTATGAAAGTTAAAGCAATGAAACACAATAAAAGAATTACAGTAACACTAGCTGAGAACGAAAAACCCTAGTCCCCTCTATAACATTTGTTACAATAATAAAAAATATGAAAATTTCTATTCTCACACTCTTCCCAGAGATGTTTTCTGGTCCATTTGATGCATCCATAATTAAAAAAGCCCGTGAACGAAATTTAGTAGATATACGCCTTATTAATATTCGAGATTTTGGTATTGGTAAGCATCATCTAGTAGACGATACACCCTATGGTGGAGGAGTAGGAATGGTAATGCGTGTAGATGTTCTTCATAAAGCAATACAGAAAGCTAAAGACCCCCAAATTCCTGAAGAAAAAGAAAAAGTTATTTTATTAACACCAGATGGAACTCTTTACACGCAAAGGGTGGCTGAATCTTTTGCTCAATTTAAACATCTTATTCTTGTTTGCGGACATTATGAGGGAATAGATGAACGAATAAAAGCCTTTGTTGATTACGAGATTTCCATAGGTGATTTTATTTTAACGGGAGGAGAGATACCTGCAATGGCAATAACTGATTCTGTTGTAAGACTTATTCCAGGAGTATTTAAGACTGGTGTAACAGAAAGCGAATCATTTTCTCTTCGAGGTGAAGGTGGTAAAATACTCCTTGAGTATCCACTGTATACCAAACCTGCAGAGTATCTTGGTATGAAAGTACCTGATATTCTTTTGGGAGGAGACCATGCAAAAATAAAAGAGTGGAGATACGAACAAGCTCTTAAAAAAACAAGACAAAAACGACCAGATCTTCTTCAGAAAGGAGTTAATTCAGCTGATTGAGAACTTGCAGGTCTTATAGCTTGTCTCGATGCTCTCCATTCTTCAAGCGTCTTAAGAAGTAGGAGATGATTTCCGCTTATACTCTTTATTGGCTGGACATATGATAACTGAATCTGCTCTGGTGCAATTTTATAAAAATAAATAAGACTTACAGAACTTCCTCCTTTGGTATAGCTCGCTTTGATTACTTCTGCCAACGGAACTTTCTCATAAATTTCCTTTAAAAACTCCTCAATTCTTGCCAATTCACCAATAAGTGAAAGTTGTATAGAGATTGCCGTCTGAGGTGATAGCTGGGCTGATTTGGTAGAAAGATCTCCAACTTGAAAAGAGAAATCATTTAAAACCACTCCTGATTTAAGAGTTGCCGTATTGATAGCCTCAAGAATTCCAACAAAATCTTTTTCATACGGTAGTGCTGACTTGACAATATCAAATTGTTTGGAAAGAACATTATCTGAAGTAGAAGTCAACAAGCTTTGATTAGACTTCAAAATTGCTATTCTTGATCTTGTAGCATTAACTTCAGATTGAAGAGAGAACCAACTTTGAATTTGTGGAAATACAATGAAAATAATAAGCCCAGCACTTACTAAAAAAATTACACCAATCACTCCAAGAGAAAACCAAAGCGAATCTTTATATCGGTAATAATACATCAAAAGTTGAGCTGAATTTTTCATAACTGCTATCCTTCAGAGAAATTCAACTATAAATTCTGCTTGATAAAAATTTTTGCTAGTACCAAATGAATTCATAAATATACGTGCAACTCTTTTGTCTTCTTTTCCTATTCTGTTTAAGCTTTCAATATAAGCGCCTATGCTTGCTAAGTCTTTTGTTTCTATAGTTATCTTCAGTGTTTTTTGTTCAACCTCCAGCAATGTAATTTCTAAATCTTGGGGTATATCTTTAGTGAAGGTAATTATAAAATCTCTAAATTTTGGCCTTTTGGTTACAATCTGAGATATATCATCAAGTCTATTTACAATAAGAGTTTGTTTGGTAATTTTTTCATGTTGTCGGGAAAGTGAATCCAAAAGTGCATTTTCTTCATTTTTAAGACGAGGAAGAGGAGAGGCTAGGATTAACAAAAACACAGAAACTGACAAAACTCCAGCAAATAACAATAAAGCTATCGCAATGAACCTTAGAAGTTTTATTTTGCGAGTGAGTGCTCCAAGTGTACCTCTCCGTTTGCTATAAAGAAAATTGATATCGTTAGTCATTTTCTCTTAAAGCAAGACCGACTGCGACTGTAAATCGCGGCCCTTGTTCCATCAAAATATCAGGAACTCCACTTATCGAACGTACCTTGAAGGGATTACCAATAACAGTCTCTATACCACAATTTTTGGCAAAATACAGAGCAAGTCCAGGAAGAAGAGATGAACCACCGCTAATAATAATTTGAGATATTGGACTATCATTTTTGTATTTCTCCGTATAATATGCAAGAGCTTTTTTAACTTCTGTAAGCATTGCCTCCAGAATAGGGGAGAGAGCAAGGCTGATTTTTCCTCCCAAGTTTTGATCATTCAGACCATATGTTTTTTTATATTCTTCTGCTTGAGTAAGAGCAAATCCAAAATTAGAAGCAATTGCACGATCCATAGCAAGACCACCAAGCGGAATAGTATAGGTAAAAACAAGAGTATTATTCTGGATGATAGCCAAAGATGTACTCAGTGCTCCAATATTTACAATAAGTAATGCCTTATCTGATTCCTCAGGAACTAAGGAACGTATAACAGAAATAATTTCTGTTTCGATAGCATTTATTGAAAGTCCTGTCATCTCAATAATTGTTTGATAACGCCTAACAAGATTTGTAGGAGCCCCTACCAGAAGCACTTGCATTTTAGGACTTATCTCTGACATGGATCCACGCCTTAATACCTTATAGTCAAGTGTCAATGTTGATAACTGTGCTGGAATATGTTGTTCTGCCTCCCAATATATTGCTGATGATAGCTCTTTATCTGAAAGAACAGGCATATCAATTACTTTGGTAAAGACTTGATTCTCAGGTAAAGCAAGATTGACATTGCGTACAGTGATCTTAGAATCAACAACCAGCTGCTGTATTGCCTGCGCCATTGCCTCCTGATCAATTGCGGACTCTGAAAGCATACCTTTTGCAGGAGTAACAGTTGTCAGACATGCCTTTAGAGATGTCACTCCCTTATTCTTATCCAACCACACAATTTTCATTGATGTTGCTCCGATATCAAGTCCAAAAGTTTTCATAAATTAGGGTGAAAAAATACCATGTGGGAAAATCTCAACAGGAAGCGTAGGATACCCTTTATAGACTGTCAGCTTCCTTTCTGTATTAGACGCAACCCCAGTTGACTCAATAATCTGTCCTTGAGCTGGAAGAGGTTGAGTGCTGCTTATCCCAAGCCGTGTGGGAGCATAAAGAGGAACTATTCTCATAAGCAAACCATTAGTGACCGAAATAGTGTATGAATGAGTAAACTGTTTACCACCAATTATTCCTCCTGATTGAATATTCTGAGAAAAATTATTAACTGACGCTCGTGCTGAACACGGCTCAAGCATATAGTGTGTCATGGTCAAATTTTGAGGGGAGTTAATATTCCCTGAAATAACAACTATTTGTAGTGCAGACTCTGTATTGGTAGATTCATTATTTGTACATGTATCAGAAGGTGATCCCCAATAAACAGTAACTTGTGCATTCAACGGAGAAGTGTATGTGGGATAATTAGCTAGCCAAACATCAGCACCATCGTCTTTGGGAATAAGATTATAATTATAAACAAGAAATGAACTGCTATTTTTTGCATAGGATGTTATCTTGGCATTAAAAGAAGCATTCGTTCCCACTTCATCGCTTAATGTTAAAGATTCAGCGCTTGAGTTAATTAGCCTCTCAATACCAGCCTCAGCTGCTGAAAAGGCTTTCTGTGAATTTTCCTCCTCTTCTGTTGTTCGAAGATTTACAATACTGCGGCTGACAACTGAAAGACCGATAGTTAAGGAAACTACCATTACTAAGATAATGATAAGTAGGATCTGTCCCTTCTGATAGGATGGTGAAAAATTCATACTCTCAACTTATCGTAACAAGCACATTTGCTTGTGTCAACTGAAAAGACTATTCTTTCAGGTTACGCATGATTACTGTGGACTGGAAAGAAGAAGGTGTTGTCGCATCTACAACACCGCTACTATACTTTTTACTCAAGGTAAAAGAGATTGTAATTGTTGGAAAATTGTAAAGTGAATTTTGGGTACACGTAAAAGAACATGCTGTTACTACGACAGAAGAAGTATCAACAAGAGAAGCACTATTAGAGGAAATCGTACCATTGGGAAGACTGTTACAAGAGAATGTAGTTCGTCCAGCGTCAGGATTCTCTATTATAATTGATGATGTTGTTGCTATATATCCAGTCTCGTTAAAACAAGGAGATGGATACTCTAAAGAACGGGCATTACGTATCATTTTTGTTATTTGCGAAAGAGCATAGTTGCCATTTTGCTGGAGGATTGTGACATTTGTACTTTTATTTGAACCGCGCAAAGATGCCAACAACACTCCAAAAACAATTCCGCTAACTGATGCTATAACAACAATTACAGCAAGAAGTTCAACAAGAGTAAAGCCTAAATTTTGCCAACGAAAAATTTTTAGTATCCAATCTTTTATAGTCAATTTCCACTGAAAATCCACTATCTTTACTTTTGAAATTTGAGATTTAAATTTTATACTTGGTAAATTTTTAATCATGGTGATTTTTTGGTTGAGTAACTAGACAAGCATGTTTCAACAGTCGTTTTATGACAATAGAGATTATTCACATTTGTACAGGTATTATCTCGCCAAGAAACAGTTACAGAAACCTTTGATTGTGTAAGAGTGGGATCATTAGTTGCTTCCTCACAAGAAGATGCATTATGTTGAAGCGTTACTTCACGGATGTACCTGTTAGCTACGTTTAATCCACATTCAATACCTTTTGGTCCACAACTTCCTGAATCTGTTGAAAGAGAAGTACACGTATCAGCAAAACAATATGTGGTATTAGGTAAAGAAAAAAATGTACTATATTTATTTTCTTTCATAGTTCGAATGCTCTCTAAAGCATCCTGTGCGTATTGTGTTGCTTGCTGTTGAGAAGTACTATGAGTGGTATTTTTAAGTGCGGTAATCACTGCTAGTGTAATTGCTGAAAGAACAGCTATGCCTATTGCCAATGCAACTAAAACTTCAATTATTGTTTCTCCCTTCATAATTATTCAAGACTTATTGCTCCTTGTTGAGTAACAGTTACTCTTAGAGTATTACCATATCCAGTTATACCTATACTCCCAGCACCATCTACTCCTCCAGATAAAACTTTAAAAATATATTGTGTTGATGTCGTAGTAGCTGAATCAAATGCTACGTTAGCAGGAAGTGTTTTTGTTGACAACTTAGATGTAAGATTACCACAACGAACGTACAACTCATAAGTATTCTGAGTATTACATAGGGAGCCTGTCAATCCACAAATTCTTACCTCGTAGCCATCAAGGGTATTAGAGTTACATGCTGCAATAGATGGTTTGAGTTGCGATTGTGTACGCGACTTAGCATCCTGTAATAGAGAGATCACATCAAATGCCGCACTTTTTACAGTCTGAATTTTATTGTAAGAAACAAAAGCTGCCAAGGAAACTGTTGAGATGATGGCAATTATTACAAATACAACTAGCAACTCAAGAAGAGTAAATCCATTTCTATTGTCAATATCGACAATTCTATAAATAAAATCAAATCGTTTCTTAATATTTTTTAATAAACTTTTATCAGTGGACAAATTTTTCTTCATGGATTATTGAGGACATAGTATTTTCCTGATATACATGATCCACTGGCTGCAGGACTTGGAGGTGTAGTAGTAGCATTTACATCATTATCATTTGCATTCTCAAGACATGCAGCAAGAGTATACGTTGAGCCATCGGAACTACTGTAATAATAGTAGTTGCCGCCATTATACGATCCAGAACCAGATCCCAATGGATCACATGGTACTTTACTCATATAAGTAACTCCATTATAAGAAAAACTCTCTGATGTAGGACATGCAGTAAGGTTTATCCTATAGGTATCCTGTCTGATAGGATAGCGACCATTATCTGTATGAAAAAGTTGAACAGTGGCTTGCAATTGTCTAAGATCGGCTTTGCGTTGCGCATCTCGAGCTCGTTGTCTCACTCCTACAAAATTGGTCATCAAAAAAGTAGTCAGCACTCCAATTATTGCGATAACAATCAAAAGTTCGATAAGAGTAAATCCTCTTTTGCTTTTGAAGATGTAACTGATAGTTTTTATCTCTGAAAATATTTTTTTCATGGACTATAATCTGAGCTTGTTACACCATAATTACAGATAATATTCGGATCATTATTAACACTACAGGCAGTAGATGGAATACCAAAACGTGCTGTCATATTAAGACACGGATTGCCTTGATTACACGCATCGGGATCTTTTCCCCCTCTCTCAAGACTAGCATAGAGAGCGTATGTCTGTCTATCTGGAGTTGAGTAATATACGTATCTTCTCTCACCTGTAGGATCAGCAGGAAGAATATTCATATAGGGCTGCCATGAAGATCCCCATTCTATCGTGTTACCACCAATACGTATTTTTCTATCTGGTGATGACTCAGGATAACTGCCATAATCATGATAATAAGCTTCAAGGCTACGTTGAATTTGTGCAAGATCTGATTTACGTCGCGCGTCATTCGCCTTAAGATATTGATTTCTAGGATCGGTAAGTGCAATTACCCCTGCGGCAAGAATACCAAAAATTGCTGCAACCAAAATAAGTTCTATAAGGGTAAATCCTTTCTTTTGTGATAAGAAAAATGAAGTAGTCATCTTTTTATAGCTTATAACTTTCAAAAAAAAATTTCAAAACTACTTTGAACCATCAGAAAGCCTTATAGTTGAAAGATAAGAACAATCAATATTTCCTAAAGCAATACATGCCCACTGATTAGTAAAATCTAAAGGTTTACAGGATGGAAGAGTATTCAAAATACACGCTGATGCTGGCTGAGCTTTTGATAGTTTTGTAAACAAGATGCTCCATTGAGGACAGGATCCGTTTGTCTGGTATATAAAACATTCTGTGGGATCAGAAGTACATGCAGAGCTCTGAGGCACTTTTATCATGTAAGTTGTTACTCCCTTTTTCCATTCAGATCCGAATGGTATAGTAGTAGGATAACAATTATTATCATTGTAATAAGTATCTAGTGCTGCTTTTATTTGCTGAAGACTATTTTTTTCTTCTTCATCACCAACCTTTGCCAAGTTTTTATATGGATTTAAAATAACAAATGTTAAAAGCAGCATGCTGCTTAAAATTACTATTGATACCAAAAGTTCAATAAGTGTCAAACCCTTCATCATATTTTTAACATGCACCATTACATGTAGGTGAACAATATGTGCCTGTACCTTGAGGGACAACATTACATCGCTGGATCGGATCACCGCGACATGCATAATTTCGCTGTTCAATCGGACAATCTTCAGGAGTCTTTTCAGGATTTACCTGTTGATTACCAGTTGGAGAAGGCGAAGAACCAGGAGGCACAGGAAGAGAAGAAAACACCGGATTTGCAACAACAACAGAACAATCAATATTGCCTGATAAAGCACAAGACCATGAGGTGTCATAATTGGGAGGAATACAACTTGAGGAAAAAGACTTGAGAGGACATGAGACATTTTGTTCAAGATCATTTTTAACGTAGATAATATTCCACTGAGGGCAAGGATCGTTTTGATCTACCTGATAAAGATAGCAATTAGCAGGATTAGATTCACAGTCTGGAGCTTGAGGAACTTTGGACATATAAACTGTTGATCCCACACGCCATTCAGAACCAAAAGGTATAGTTTTTGGATAACAACCAAAATCATTGTAATAGGCATCTAAAGAATTCTTAAGCTCGTTTAAATCATGGGCTCGCGTCGCATCTTTGGCTTTTTTAATCTGTGAAATTGGATCGATCAAAATAACAACAAATACTAGTAAAATAGAAAGGATAGCAATCTCTATTATCATTTCCAGCAATGATAAACCTTTAACCGGGTATAAATATTGAGCAAAATTCTGATAGAAAGGATGTTTATCAACTGCAAAAAGTGGCACTCGTTCTGTTGTATTATCTTTCATGTTCAAAATAGGAAAAAATACTGCTTTGCAATTGACTCAAATATATTACCCCACAACATGACAAGTATTGTTCCAAAAACCAAAAATGGACCAAAAGGGATTGTATCTCCATGTAATTTCTTCTTTTTTAGTAAAACTAGTATGAGAGAAAGTATTGCACCTGTCAAGAAAGCAATATATAAACCTATGATAATTCCAGGAAAACCAAGAATAAATCCCATAACAAAAGAATATAAAACATCTCCAAAACCCATACCTCTTCCTCTTGTCAAAAGGAAAACCGCCAAGAAAAATCCTCCTGCTGCAATTGCACTAACAACATGCGAAAAAAATGAACTTTGATTGAGGATCAAAATCCCTATTCCTGAAATAAATGCCAAAAAAATACTTTGTACAGGAATAATGCCATAACGCCAATCTGTGACAAATATTACAAAAAGTGATGCTAGCAAAAGAGTATAAAAAGATAATAAAAGGATAGAGGCATTTTTTAATGTTAAAAATATTATTGCAAAAATTATTCCCATTAATACCTCGCTTACTGGATACCAAAATGACAGATTAGCATGACATGTTCTACATTTTCCTTGCAAAAAAATAAAAGAGAAAAGGGGGAAAAGCTCATACCACTTAAGAATACGCTGACAATTATCACAATGAGATCTTCCACTTATAAATGATTGATTTTTTGCAGATCTGTCTGCAACAACAAGAAAGAAACTTCCGAAAAATAATCCTGCAAGAAAAGCAAATACCACTGACAGATCCATAATAAAAGCATAACACAGACGATACTCATCATGTAAAGAGCTGTGTTATAATCTACTTCATTACCATATAATTTATTTATGGCTCTACCAAAAGTTGCAATTGTTGTACTTAATTACAATGGTTGGCGTGAAACAGTCCATTGTCTTAAGACTCTTCTATTGACTGATTATCCTCAGTTCACAATTCATGTTCTTGATAATGGTTCACAACGTAATGAGCTTACTATATTAAAACGTCGTTTTAACGATCCAAGAATTGTTTTTCATCGTATTATAAAAAATATTGGTTATTCGGGAGGCAATAACTATCTTTTCAATAAAATTAATGAGAAATATATAGCACTTGTAAATAATGATGTAGAGGTACCAAGTAATTGGCTCAAACCACTTGTTAATGTACTTGAGAAAGATAAAACAATTGCAATCGTACAGCCAAAGATACTTTGGTTTAAGAATAAACGTTATTTTGATTATTCAGGTGCTTGTGGGGGTTATATAGATATTTTTGGATATCCTTTTACTCGTGGACGAATTTTCAATACTATAGAAGAAGATAGGGGACAGTATGATAAGGAAGTAGATCTTTTTTGGGCGAGTGGTGCAACAATGCTTATGAGAATGAGTGCGCTACGAAAAGTTGGAGGATTTGATGAAAGATTCTTTAATTATATGGAAGAGATAGATCTTTGTTTTAGACTTCATCGAGCAGGATATAGGGTAGTCTTCACACCCAAATCCTATGTTTATCATAAAGTAGCAGCAACTCTTTCACGAAAGCCTATGAAAAAACGTTTTTGGGAACACCGAAACAACATACTTATGATTATAAAAAATTATCCTTTAGGAAAACTCCTTTTGATTCTCCCTATAAGAATTTTATTGGAGTATCTTAGCTTTATATATTATCTAGGATCACAACAATTTGATTATGCACTGGCAGTTATCTACAGCCAAATTTCTCTTTTATACATGGGGCCGCTTTTTTTCATTCAAAGACTAAGTAAATCTGTTAAAGAAACCTCAAAAATGAAAAAAATTATCTACTCAAAGAGCATTGTAATCGATTATTATTTATTTAAAAAACGCAACTATCATTCTCTTGAATGGAGAGAAAACTAATGCGAATTATTTATCTTCTATTTAATACAAAAAAAAATGGTGGTAATAAAGTAATTCTTGACCAAGTATCTCAATTAATTTCATTTGGACATAATGTTGAAGTTATCACTATTTTAGGAAAAAGTTTTCATTGGTACAATCAAAAAGTTATTACCAAAAAAATTTCCATAAAAAATTTTTTTACTAGATATGATTATCTCATCTGTACTTTCTGGCCAACAGCATATATTGGACTATTTTTACCAGCTAAAAAAAAATCTTATTTTATCCAAGCTCTTGAAGAAAACTTCTCCAATAACTATATTTATAAGTTTCTTGTTCGTTTAACTTATAAACTTCCTTATAAATTTATTGTAACTACACAGTTTTTAAAAAAATCACTATTAACATATGGAATACCTAAAAAAAATATTTCCATCATCAATAATATTACTATCGATCCTCATTTCTTCCAAAAAAAACATAGGCGAATAAACAAAAGGAGAATCAAAATATTAACAGTTATGTCTTACTATTTACCCTATAAAGGTCCTGATATTTATCTACAGATTCTTAAAATGTTGAAACAAAATTACCCAATTTATACTACACTTGTCAGTATGGAAAGATATTCGCTGTCTCCGCTTGTTGATAAGTTTATTTCTAACCCTTCTGCGCAACAATTAGCTAGACTCTATTTATCACACGATATTTTACTTGTTACTAGTAGATCAGAAGGATTTTTCTTACCTGGAATTGAAGCAATGGCTGCTGGATGCCTAGTAATTAGTACTAATAGTGGTGGAATTTTAACCTATGCCAAACACAACTACAATGCTTATATTTTTAAAGATATAGATCAAATAATAAATATATTTGACGAACTACTACATAACCATCAACTAGAAACCAGGATACGCAACAATGCCTATAGAACAGCTGAAAAATATCGCACAATATCTTCTTCAGACGTACTAAAAAGGACTTTTTCTTTATGAACAGTTCATATTTCCAAAGAATCAAACAAAAAATGCAATACCTTATTCGTTATGCATATATTTCTCCTCAAAAAAATATCGTTACTTTATATAAAACATGGTTCTATGTAATTATGGATCTTTTCCCCTGGAAAAAGGGTAGAGTAGTAACTCACATCCTGAATAACGGGACACGATTCCTAATCCGACTACATTCATTCGATATGATTATTCTTAATGAAATATATATTCTTAATCTTTACTTACCTTTCACTTCTTTAATTAAAAAAGGAGATGTAATAGATATTGGAGCACATATTGGTATTTTTTCAGTATTCGCTGTTCATACATTTAAACCTCATCGTGTTCTTGCCTTTGAACCATACACTCCCAATTTTTCATTATTGAAAAAAAATATAGAGTATAATAAGCTCACGTCAATCATCTTACCCATCAAATTAGCAGTAGGGGAAAGAAATGGCAAAGGCAATCTTTTTATTGATGAAAAAAACACAGGGGGTCATTCACTACATACTAATCTCCTCTCAAAATCAGAACATAAAGAAATTATCTCCATCACCACTCTTGATAATATCTTCACAACCCATTCAATTAAGAATTGTTCAATACTTAAACTAGATTGTGAAGGTGCAGAATACGATATTCTCAAAGCTGCATCAGACGAAACACTTAAAAAAATACAATTAATTATTCTCGAATATCATCCCAACTATTCACTTGAAAAACTGCAATCTTTTCTAAAAAACAAAGGATTTATTATTTCACCCGGAAGATCGGGTTTTCCTATTCTATTTGCTATTAAAAGATAAGTAAGAAATAATTTTTACTGCACAAGCGCTCTTACATCTTCCTTAAGTGGTTTACCAAATTTTTGTTCATATACTCTTGCGATATCTTCAGCATGTTTTTCATTTTTAACACAAGAAGTATATGTTACATACAACAAAACATAACCCTGCGCATATGCAGGATCGCCTGCAACGACAGTTTGGAATGCTGAGAGAGCTTTTGCACAATCTCTCTTTGCCAAAAAATACGTTCCTTTACCAACAAGTGATGTTTTCTCCTCAGGATGTATTGCAAGTGCTTTATCATAAAATAAATTAGCAAGTTCCATGTCATTGTATTTCAAAAGAATATATTTCCCCGAAAAACCGTAAGCTACAGCATACAGAACAGGAAACTCTGCTATAGTAAGATTGCGCTCTGCAAGTGTAAGATCACTCTTTTTCTTATAGTTAAGATTTGATAGAAGTCGCATTTGTTGCTTGGCATATCTCTCTTTTTCCATCTCCTGTGTTGGTGACACAAGTTGATAAACAAGTCCGTATGGCCTCCAATGGTAACCCTTTTTTTTAAACTCTGAACTGAGAATCTCAGTTAATGAAAAAACCTCTCTCTTTTTATGCATGGATATCAGTGCAGGAACAAGAGGATTTTTCTCCTTTGGATATTCTTTTTTTGCGTGTTTTATTTCGCTTTCAAGAAGTTGTGAAGTATTTAATCGTGCCAAATTAATAATATCTACATCCTCACGAATATGAAATGCTGTCTGCACAAATTTAGTATTAAAAAAAATACTATCTCCATACAAAAAAAGAACACTTTTCTGAGGAAGATTGCTAATTATATCTCTCCCCAAATTTTCACCTATCATAATCCCTCGTAAATTTGTTTTGGGAAAATTGTTAATAAAAAGCGTTAATGGTATTATGCCAAAAAGTGTTATAATCGCCAAATTGTAAGATTTTATACGACTTTTTTCTGGAAGACGTGACAAGATAAATGCGTTGATTATTGTAATGAATTCTAAAAACCCAATTGGAAATAAAAGAAGTAACAATATAGCAGAATTTTGATAAAATCTCTCAATTACACCATGTTGAAAACTTGAATACATTGGTGTACTGACGTACATTACAAAAAATGGACCAAAAAGAAAAATCGCCAATAAAAAACTAAAAAACAGTAAATAGTGTTTGCGCAAAATAAGAGAAATCAGACCAAGTAAGACAAAAAAAATGACAGGCGGAGTAAGCTCTACAAAAATATCAAATACATATTGTTTAAGAGATAAAAAACGATTTATTGTATCTATTGCTCCAGGCATATACCCATAATCTAAACGCAAAATATATCTTATAAAAGACTCAATGGAGTTAACTTTAGTCCACAGTGTCTCTCCACCAAAAAAAGAGGCAAATGGAATATACAAATACGGTAGAAGTCCAATCAAAGCAAACAAAACACCTCTTAAAATTACTTTAAATTGTCTTAATAATGAAAGATTTTTATAAAAAACTAGCAAAGCAAGACTTGGAAAAAGAAGAACAATAACTAAATGATGGGCGAGAGTAAGACCACCAACAAAACAAAGAAGATAAAAAAGTCTAGTTGTTTTATACTTTTGATAAAGAAGTGTGATATACAACAAAAGTAAAAGAAAAAAACTATGCATAGCAAAAACTTCAGATAGTTCAGCATATAGCCAAAAAGTTGAATATGTACCCAAAATTAATGCGGAAATAAAACCAATCAAAGTATTTTTAGTTAAAAAATAAGATATTTTATAAAATACTACGACAGCAAGTGCTGAAGAGACAGCCGATATCAAGCCCACTTTCCATGTAAATGATTGGGAGAGGGGAAAAAAAGAAAACAAAATTCCCAAAAGAGTATATAAAGGATAGCCAGGAGGATGTGGATAGGTAAAATTATAAATAGAATACAAAAAATCTCCTACATCACCACCAAAAACATGATCAGAAAGATTTAGTGTATAAACAAAAATAAAAAATAAAAAAAGAATTAAAGATGGTTTTATAAAACGCATGTATTATTTATTATAATACAGCGCACCAGTAGCAGTCAGCAGAGCCTCCTTTTGATTTGCACGTTGCTGATGTGGGAGTACCGTCAATACCGTAAATTGTATTGGCATCTCTCTGTTGTGCTTTTGATTGAGGTTTGTAGCAGGCTGTTACAGTATTTGTTGATCCTGTGAAATAAATCTCTTTGATAATATTTGTTGCTGTATTATAACCAGTTTTAAGCTCTCCATCACTTATCAAAGCCTGAACACATGTAGTTCCACCATCAACAGAAGAGTTCAAATTAACCGAAACTGCATTATAATCATTACCTGAGCAACCCAAATAACCTCCCTCATTAGTACTAGCCCATGGCATACCATTATGTGTAGTAAAGTAGCGAAGATTTGCATTGATAAACTCAACTGTACTATTTTTTACATTTGAATCTTGGGCTTTTTTCAGTTGCTCAAAAGGATCAATTGTGGCAATGAGAGCTGATGCAAGAATACCTAAAATTCCAATAACAACTAAAAGCTCTATAAGTGTGAATCCTTTTGAAAGTGATTGAATTCGGGCAGTTATCATATTTGCTTAAAATTTATCTCTACATTAATTATTGACATGTATTTTAAAAGTTGTCAAGTAGTATTTTGGTCTAATTCTATTTTCTCTATCATTTTAGCTTAATCTAAATTACTAATAATTTACTTCTTTGTTCGCTGTCTATATAAAAATTTAATAAATTTGATATAAAATTATTTAATTGAAATTTAATTCTTGCTTATAGGCAGAGAAAAAGTAACAGATGTCCCTCTACCGATACCATCTGAGTGTATCCAGATTTCTCCTCCATGCATCTGAACAATCGATTTACAGATATAAAGCCCCAGTCCTGTTCCTTGTGTTGCTGATTTGTTGACTGTATAAGAACCATGTAGAAAACCGAATTTTTGAAATAACCTTGGCATTTCCTCCTGTGGAATACCTGATCCAGTGTCCGAAATTACCGTATCAACTCTTTGATCTTTTGGAGAGTAGGAGAGAGTTATTGTAATTTTTCCACCAACAGGTGTAAATTTAATTGCATTATCTAGCAGATTATTAAGTACCTCCTTTATTTTCTCAGGATCAGCAACCACATTGGGAATTTCTTGAGGAAAATTACAAGAAAGAATAAGACCTGCTTGTTCGATGCGCGGTTTCAGCTCATCAACCACTTCTGAGATGAGATTGGGAAGAGCTGTTGACTGAAGTGCGAGAGAGATTCTACCTGACTCAATCCGAGAAATATTGAGCATATCGCCAACAAGTTTTATCAGTCTATCAACTGATGTGTAAGCTCTATTCAAATAATACACCTGCTTCTCAGTCAAAGGACCGCCTCTGCCAGCAAGCGCCATCCACAAATACGACTTAATCGCTGTCATGGGTGTACGCAACTCATGTGAGGCTAAAGATACAAACTCGTCTTTTAATACATCTAACTCCTGAAGCTTCTGATTACTTTTTTGTAACTCTTGATAAAGAAGTGCATGATCCATCACAATTCCTACAACACCAACCAGACGACCAATTAAATCCATTTGATACTCTGTAAGTTCTTTTTCTGTTGCCTGATGACCAACTACAATTGCTCCCAGAGTTTCCTCTCGAACCCTCAAAGGAAAAATCAGATAGGTTTTTATTTGACTAAGCTGCTGAAGTTTATTTGCCTCCTCATCAGATAAATCATGAAGTGTCACCTCTTTTAGATTGTTGGTTGCTTTGTACCTGCCTTCGGTTACTACCTGCACAATTGCATTTTCTTTTTTAGCAAGAGAAATGGCTTCACCCGGTTGAGCATAATTTTTAAGTCTCTCTCTGCTTGCCTCAATATTGGAACTCTCTGCTATACCAAATCTCACAAGCATCTTTTTTTGTTTATCAATAACTAAAATACTCGCAAAAAGAAAATCAGCTTCTGTAACTAAAATTCTGGCAACTTGTGTTGCGATCTCAATTGGATCATTGACAGAGCTAAAAATAATATCGTCTATTCTTCTAAAAAGAGTAAGTGTCTTATTGCGTTCTGCCAGCTCTATATTTTTTCTGAGCATTTCCTGATTAATATGTTCAAGATCTTTTGTTATATCGCTTTGTTGAGATTGAATTTGTGTAACATCTGACATATTTCTTCAAAGAATTGTATGTTCTAATTCTTTTACCTCCTGATGTTTGTTTTGTGAGTTGGCAATGAATTCCCTATCTGAGTCTGCAAATTTTTTCAGTGTAAAGGAGAAAGTCGCCCCTTTGCCTATCCCATCAGAAAAAGCACTTATCTTACCTCCATGCATCTGAACAATTGATTTACAAATATAAAGCCCCAGTCCTGTTCCAACCGTTGCGTTTTTGTTTACTGTATAAGATCCTGGAAGAATACCAAACTTTTGGAAAAGCTTCGGCATATCCTCCTGTGGTATTCCAATACCATTATCAGATATACTAACAGTAACAAATTTCTGATCCGACGTAAAGGTAATAACAACTGATCCACCTCTAGGAGTAAACTTTAAAGAATTACCAATAAGATTGATCAAAACTTCTTTGATTTTGGTAGCGTCTGCAAGAACTGGAGGGATATTGATTCCGTGAGAAATAGTTATAGATATACCAAGTTCTTCTGCTCTTGGTAATACTTCTTCATAAACCTCGTGTGTAAGTTTTTCTATATCTACTTGTTCTAAATTGAGAGCAATCCTTCCTGACTCGATACGTGAGATATTCAGCATATCGTTTACTAATTTAATTAACCTATCTGAAGCATTATATGCTCGTTCCAAATAATAATGTTGCTTCTTGGTCAAAGAACCGCCTCTGCCAGCAAGCGCCATCCACAAATACGACTTAATCGCTGTCATGGGTGTACGCAACTCATGTGAGGCTAATGATACAAACTCGTCTTTTAGTTGATCTAGCTTCTGTAATTGATCATTTGCTTCCTTTAACTGTTTAGTTGCCGAGGTGAGATTACGATAAAGCAGTGCATGCTGAAGAGCGATAGATGAACCATCAACAAACATCTGAAAAATAGTATATTCATAACTAGTGATTTCAGATTCTTTTTTAGGAGTACTGGCAACAAACACTCCAATCGGTTCATTTTCCATATAAAGTGGATAAATAAGAGTAGTACGAGTCTTCATGATAGACTGAATTTTGAAAGCTTCTTCTGCTGACAGAACAGGGCAGAGGACATCATAAACTTGAGTCGTTGTATAGTGTTTTTTTTCTCTAAGAGAACGCGCCATAAGATTATTGGGATCATTGATACTTATCTCAATCTGTGTAAAAGGTACTCGAAGTGCTTGGATTGCTTTTTCTGCTTCTTCAGTATGAGATGCAGCTATACGACGTAAAACTTTGCGATCTTTATCGTAAATGGCTAAAACACCAGTAGCAAATTTGAGCTCGCTAGGAATATAATCAGCAATCTTTTGTGCTACTGCCTCAAAATTGAGATCACCAAGAATTATTTTATTGATTTTTTGAGCTGCAAGAATAGCTTTCTTCTGATAGTTTAGCCTATTATGAGTAAATCTTACGAAAACAAAAAGAAATGCAAGTGTCAAAAAGATAACCAACCCATTTACCAAAAAAAAGGCAGTTTCAATACTCATTATTAATGAGTATATATCGGAGATGAAATTATGTAAAATAAATTCAAAAAAAAAGTCAAGATATTAAGTACGCTGCCTCACATAAAGTACATCTTCATTCACAATTAATTCTTTAAGACCACAATATCTTAAAGCAGTATTTATCTCATCAACTGTCACATTACCTGCACGGTGAAGTCGTGGCTTCTCTCCTGTAAGATCTATTATTGATGTAGATTTTCCTCGAGATTCATCAAGATGACTAAAATCTCCAAGTACTATTCCATCTACAAGATACTGAAATTCTGCCCAAACTTCCTGCATGTATCTATGCGTTGCTTGACCACTTCTATTGGCTGATGTCCCAACAAGTGCAGTTTTGTTATAAGACTCTCTAAGTTCATTAATAATATATCTTATGGCAGGATACTCTGTCCAAATTGAAAGGATTGTTTTCTTCTCTCCATTATGAGAGACTACATAATCGGGTATCTCATCACGAGAGGGAAGTATAACACCAAGTGCATGTAGACGTTGTTGAAGTGTTATGACATGTTCATGAGTAACTTCATTCTTAAGTTGTGAGAAATCCGCAAGCTCATCAAGATTTTCTGGAGCACTCACTGCTACTAGTTTTTTATCCTGAGGCCTATTTTTGACTTTAACTATGCGCTCAGCGGCTTGAGCATTGTACAGATCTCCAAATATTCCGTAAATTCCATTGAATGCCACAACAGCTATACCACCATTATTTATAATCTTTGCAGCTTTGGATAAATGATCTGACTTATATATTGTAAGCAGTTCTGCTTGAGTTTGCTGCAGATTATTTTCTCTGTGATTGGATATTCTTTGCTCAACCATAAATAAATTATAATATATTAAAAACTTTAAATCAAACTATAGGATATCTATATCACTTTCTTTAACAATATCTTTTAGATAGCCTTCTTACTCTTAATAGATTTTTATACTAATAACAGTAGAGTATTATAAAAAGACTCGCAATATATGTTATCGTGTCCAGGACATACTATACACTTTATGCGGTCTGGGTATGAGGAGTATAGTATATCTAAATAAATACTTTAATGACTTTTGTTAAAAAACTACATTTATCTGGATACTGAAGAATTTTAAAATCTTAATCATGTGATCGTAGATTATTTAGGAAACAGTGAACACTGACTTTAAATCTTATGGAACATATACATATCCATTCATCTCTTTGCCATCACATGTATAAGTGGTAAGTTCTCCTTTTTTGAATTTAGAAAGAGGTATAATTGTTGTGATATCTGGTTTGAGAGTATATGTCTCCTGTTGTCCAAAAGAGATAACATGTTCTGTAGTATCCTCATTGATAATTTTTACTTGATCTACTCCTACAATTTTTGCCACTGTTGGCACTGTCTCACAATCCTTCTCAATAAAGATAATTGCTGTTTCTTGTGCATTATCTTTAAGAAGTGTCTCTTGTTTTTGTCTATCCTCAAGAGTAGTATCTGACGGCAATTTCTTTAACAATTCTTCTTTCTGAATGCGTGGTCTTTGTCCGTCAGCTTTAGGTGGAGAGGACACTCTGGATCGTTTCTGATCTACATTCAATGCAGATGTTCTCTCTTCTAGATTTTTGTTTGGTTTGTTCTTAGATAAAAGGTACGCAAACAAAAGACTATTAAGTAGCAAAAGAAAAATAAATACAACCAAAAGTTGATATGTTTTAAATTGCATATAATAATTATAACAAACAAACTTGGCATAAACCTTTGCAAAAATTTTATAATGCAAATACCTAAAAATCATAGAAGTTGTAAAAATAAATCTTTGTACTATCCAATTGTTTTTGATGAACTTCATTTTGAAGGATAGGTGACTGAGAAATCTTCTAGAGATTTTTTCAGAATTCTCTCATTCCGTTGAGATGACAAAAAGGAAGGAACATAAATAGAAAGAGTAAAAATGATAAGAAAGGGTTTTAGACGATAATCTTACTGATAAAAATGAATACTTTTAATTTTTTTGTTGACTTTATTGAAACGATCTGTTAAAGATTAAGTATGCAATCAAATGAAGATAATACAATTCAGGGTAGGACAGTACAGGGGACATCCGCAAACCGTAAAATTCTTATTATTGATGATGATCTCTATATCCGTGATCTCTATGAAGAAGTATTAAGAGATGATGGTTTTAATGTTGAAACAGCTGTAGATGGTGAAGAGGGACTGATGAAACTCCAAAAAGGAGGATATGATCTTGTACTTCTTGATGTAATGATGCCCAAACGAGATGGATTAGGAGTGTTAACAGAGCTTGCACTTCATCCACCTCAAACACCAAACGGACCAATCATCGTTCTAACCAATCTTGGACATGATCCTATTATTAAGGAAGCTATGAGCAAAGGAGCAGCATCGTATCTAAATAAAGCTGATATGACACCTGATCAGCTATTGGCGAATATCAAGAAGTTTCTTTAGATATATTTTTTGTAGTCCGCAACACTGTTCTCCCTGTTGTTTCTAGTTCAAACGTATCAAGAATATGAAGTGCTTTTTCACTTGAGTTGACAATCCTTTCCCTATATTTCTCTCGCTCTTTTTTAGATGAAAGATTCGGATAATATAAAGCTAGTTGTTTAATATCATTAATTGGCTCCCTAAGTTCAGCACCAATCTTGGTTATTCTATTTGCCAAAAGTTCATCAACTTTTGATTTATACTCTTTTTTCTCATGTTCCAAAATTAAGATTTTTTTCTCTTTTTCTTTTAATTTGAGATATACATGACTTAAAAAATAAGACAAGGGAATAATCAAAAGAAGAGAAAAAACTGTGACAAAATCAAAGCGGCTATGAATGTTAGAAAAATTGGGAAGAAGTATGGCAATTAAAACAAGGACAAATGAAAAAGTAACAGATGTGCTAAAAAGAAAGGCAACAGAGATTGCTACAATATATAAAAGGTAGAAGAAAGGAGATAGAAACCAACCAGTATTACCAACCCAAAGTAATATTGCTGTGATAAATGTAAAGAGAAGAATTTTTAGTAATTTACCATTGAGCTTCCAGTTATGATCATCTCCTTTATAAAGACTAACAATGTAAAGTGCGCTAAAAAATACAAGACAAAGTATTAGTGCATATACTGAATAATCTTTTGTTATAGGATTAATCGTAAAAAGATATACGACAAGCGTCAAAAGAGCTAAAATAAGTCCTTCGATAATCTGCTGAAATTTCATATAAACGAGATTAACTCCAGTGTAAGGAAGTAATCTTCCTCTGTCAACAGTTACTGCTAGTAAGTCTAAATTAAGGTAGTCATAAAAGAAGAAAAAAGAAAACTTTAACATCAAGCTAATATCTCATAGTGAGGAGTAGTCTAATTAATTAAAATTCTATCTAGCATTCAATTTGCAATGTTGTTATTATCTAGACTAATTGTCAGAATTTATAAAACAATTTTCATGTTAAAATATGTACTTCGTGCTTGTAGAGAGTGTCACTAAGATTCCATTATTAATGGTTACTAAAATTGATAACTAGAAACAAATTAAATGATGTAAGATTTAAATTATGAAAATATTGTTTCTAACTCGTTTTTTCTATCCTCACATAGGTGGAGTAGAGAAGCATGTTTATGAAGTTGGGAAAAGACTTTTAGAGAAAGGTCACACTGTTACTATTCTGACGGAGCAAATTCCCCTGACAAGTATACAGGTATATCAGTCAAATGATGAAAGTGCTAAGTTAATGGACAAAACTGAAAAATTTAGAATATATTGGGTACCCGTAGGAGAGGAGAATTGGTTCAAAAAATTTCGGATCTGGAAATGGTTATGGCAAAATAGACATCTTCTCAAGGATGCTGATATAATTCACTGTCATGATGTTTTTTTCTGGTATCTTCCCTTTAAATTCCTCTATCCCAACAAAAAAGTTTTTTTAACTTTTCATGGATATGAAGGAAATACTATTCCCGGTTTGAAAGCAAAATTTTGGCACAAAATAGGTGAAATTCTCACTAATGCCAATATTTGTGTTGGCAGTTTTTATAAAAAATGGTATGGAACAAAAGCCACCAAAATCATTTATGGAGGAACAAATCTTCCATTTCAAAGGCAATATATTTCCGAGAGTATAAAAAAAGCTGTTTTCATCGGAAGACTCGAAGAGGAGACAAGTATCATGCAGTATCTCCAGGCATTGAATCTATTAAAGAAAGAGAAGAATATAGTAAGACTTACTATACTTGGTGATGGATCATTAAGAAAAAAAGCAGAAGAATTTGTAAAGAAAAATAATCTACCAGTAACCTTTCAAGGATTTGTTAATGATACTGAACAGTATATAACTAAATCTGATATTGTTTTTGCTTCGAGATATCTAGCTATATTGGAAGCATTCGCTCATAAGAAATATGTTATTGCTCATTATAATTCACCCATTAAAAAAGATTATTTGCAGGCAACACCTTTTGCCAAATGGATAACGATTGCTAGTAACAGTAAGGAAATTGCTCAACAAATTAGAGAATATACAAAAAATCTTGATCAGATAAAAAAGAAAATTAACCTTGCATATGAATGGGTAGAAAACCAAAAATGGGATGATGTTGTATCTATCTACGAAAATCTTTGGAGAGGAAAGTAGTCTTATTTTTGTGTAATTGTGTTAATAGTATTTATAATGTAATCTATCTCCTCAGATGTCAATTTAGGATATAAAGGAATTGTTATTGTAGATGCACCAATTTTTTCAGCAATCGGAAAGTCACCTTTTTTGTATCCGTATTTCTTTTTATAGTAACTCATAAGGTGAATGGGTCTGAAGTTGACTGCTACTCCTATCATTCTCTCTTGCAGTGAACGGAGGATATTATCACGTTTTTTCGGGTCAACCCATATTGTATAAATATGACGGGCATGCTTGGTGCTGGGAAGTACAGATGGGATTGATATAAAAGGATTTTTTTTAAATGCTTTATCGTATCGTTTAGCTATTTTTTCTTTCTTTTTTAGCAATTCTTCTATCCTGTCTAGCTGATTAAGAAGCAGAGCAGCTTGAATATTGTTCATATTGGCTTTGAATCCTAGAAATTCCATATCGTAATGTTCATATTTTTTGGTATAGCGCTCACTTGCGCTCTTAGACATGCCATGTTGTCTTGCACGAAGAAGCCAACTGTAGAAATCTTTATTATTGGTAACTACTGCTCCTCCTTCTCCTGATGTGATATTCTTGGTTGCGTAAAAACTAAAACACGCCGCATCAGAAAGTTGACCAGGTCGTATACCATCTCGAACACCCTCAATACAATGTGCAGCGTCTTCTATCAATTTAAGAGAGTGTTTTTTAGCAATTGCTGCTATCTTCTGCATATCGCACATTTGACCATATAAGTGAACTACTACCAACGCTTTTGTTTTTGGCGTAATGGCTTTTTCAATCTTATCTGCGTCAATATTGCCCGTTGTTGATTCAACATCAACAAATACAGGTTTGGCACCACAATATTCGATAACATTTGCAGTTGCTATAAAAGAAAGAGGAGTTGTAATCACCTCGTCTCCTTCTTTAACTCCTAATCCTTTTAGCGCTAAAAAAAGTGCATCTGTGCAAGAAGTGACCCCTACTGCATAACGTATGTCAAGATAGTCAGCTAATTTTTCTTCAAATTCCTTGACTATGGATCCAGTTGTCAGGAAAAGCGAGTTCAAAACCTCTACACATTCTTTAATATCAATTGAAGAAATATTGTGTCTATAAAATTCAATTTTTTTATTTCTCATATCAAAACAAGCGATTGCGAATTTTTACTGATGACAAAATCGAGTCTGCTTCTAAAAGGTAGCGATAATACCACATTGTGTTTGTTTTGATGTCTTCTGTAATTTCTCCTTTTTCCAGAGCTTCTTTAACCTCAAGAATTCCCTCATCTACTGATACTTTGGGATGAAATGCAAGCGTTTGTTTAATCTTATCAAAACTTACCTTATAACTTCTTTGATCAGGATCATCAGGTGTCTCCTCAATAATAAGATCTTGAAAATGGCTTTTAATTTTAGTTGCAATCTGACGAACTTGATAATTCTGTTCATTTGATCCAACGTTGAAGATCTGTTTATTAATTTTTTTAATATCCTCTTCAACCATTATTCGATGAAACGCTTCGATAACATCACTTATATGAATAAGTGGACGCCATTGTCTTCCTCCTCCCATAATAAAAATTTTATTGTTTTTCCATGCATGAAGAGTCATAATATTAATTAGAAGATCAAATCTCATTCTACGCTTAGATACACCAAAAACTGTAGAAATTCTAGGAATAGTTACGATAAAATTATTATCCGCTAAAAGAAGTAGTTTTTTTTCCGCTGAAATTTTTGATTTGGCATATTCTGAGAGTGGCGAAGTAGGAGATTGCTCAGAGAGAGTTCCTTGCCCTGCTCCATACACACTGCATGAAGATGCAAAAATATAGCGTTTTACACCTGCTTCTTTTGCAACTCTTGCTAATTTTACCGCACCAAAATCATTAATTGATTTAGTAATCTTTGGATTTAAAGCTGCTGAAGGATCATTGGAAATTGATGCTAGATTAATAACAACGTCAACTCCTTTTAGAAGTTCTGTATTTAAAAACCTAATATCACCTTTGATAATTTTAAGCCGTTTATTTTTTGAGAGATCCTGCAGAGTGCTGCCGAAAAAGAAGCGATCAAGAGCTACGATATAGTATCCTCTCTTAAGAAAGTCTTCTACCATCTCTGTACCGATATATCCACCTGCTCCTGCAACAAAAACAGTCTTCATAAGGAAATGCTTCTTTTTCTTAAAACATAAAGTTTTTGAATTCCAAAATCTCCAGAGTTTTCTGTTTCTGAGAAAGTAGCAAAAAAATTATTTATATCATTAATATATGTGTCTTTATCCTGTTTTGTCATTGTCAAATACCTGAGAAATCGTGATGCCACGTAATAAATACTGGAGAATTTTTTGATTTCCACTATATCAAAATACTTTTGCAGAAATTTTTCTGTTTTTCTTTCTTCCAGATACAGATTAAAATCATGAACTGTTAATGGGGGAAGATTCGCTAACACTCGCAATTTATTTAAATTCCTTAGGCTTCCCATAAAAGCCTCTGACATGAGGAACAAACCACCTGGTTTAAGAACTCTATGCATTTCTTTTATTGCTCTTTTTTGAAGATTCCAGGATAGAAGATTTATAATAACTCGAATCGTATAAACTTTATCAAATGTATTATCGGATTCATCAATATTAAGGATATTTCCATGATAAAATTTGATTTTTCTTTCCTTATCTTTCTCATGTTGTGCAGAGATTGCATACTTAATTGATTTTTTACTATAATCAAAAGCTCTTACTTTTATATTGCGAGCTGATGCTATTGCAAATGTCGAATATCCATTTGAACAACCGGCATCCAAAACATAATCTCCGTCATCAATATAGTTGAGAATATTTTTTATTTCGAGTTGAATCATATTGGCGTCTCCCCAAGATACAGAATGAGAGGTTTTGTATTTAGCAGCGTTCTTTTCCCAATATGAATGGTTGAATTTTGAACGTTGAAGATCTTTTTGTTTGAGTGTCATTTTAAGTGCTAGTTGATTTTGACCCATAGTATTTAAAGCTCTGATTTAATTATATAGAGTGGTCTATTTTTATTCTCAATATAAAGCCTACCCACATATTCACCAATAATAGCAAGTATTATAATTTGCATGCCTCCAAGAATTACTAGTATTGCTGCAAATATTTCTAAAGGATTTATTAAACCATTATATGCAATTTTGCGAAAAATAATAAATACAATAAAAAGAAAATCTAATAAGAGAATAGCTCCACCTACTTTCAAAAAAAAATGCAAGGGATAAGCAGAGTATGCAAAAATTGCATCAAGAGCCAAATTTAGCTGTTGCGATAGTGTATATTTGGTCTTACCTTTATATCGTTTTCCGTGTTCAACAGGTTGGGGTGCATGATTAAATCCTACCCAGCCAATAATACCAACTAAATACCTATTACTTTCTCTCAAACTTCTAACTTCCTGTATTACTTGTTTAGTTGCTATACGGAAAATTGTCGAGTTAATGACTATTTTTTCTTTAATTAAACGACGCATCAATACATTGAAGAGGTATGATGAAAACCTTTTGAAAAAACCAAATTTTTTATTTTTTCTTATTGCGTATACTACGTCATATCCTTCTTGGAGTTTTTTATACAATTTTATAATCTCTTCTGGCTGATCCTGAAGATCTCCATCCATCATTACGATGATATCTCCTGTTGTTTTATCTAATCCAGCTGAAATAGCAATCTGATGACCAAAATTACGAGATAATTGGATAACTTTTACACTAGGATCTTTTTTGTGAAGCTTCTTAAGTTCATTAAAAGTGTTATCCGTACTACCATCATCAATAAAAATAATTTCTCTTTGAAATTTGGGAAAATCTTTTTTGAGAGCTTTATCAATTCTGGAATATAATACTGTTATAACTTCAGATTCATTAAAAACAGGAATTACAAGAGATATTTTCATATTTTAAAGAAATATTTTACTCTATTTGCCAATAAAATATAAAGAATTATAAAACAAGCGGTGATCCAAGCAATTATTGATATGATTTGACTTATTTGTTGAATTTTTAGCGGTATATACAAAACATCTAATTTATATAAACCTTTTACGAGATTAAATGTCATTATTCCTTGATATTTGGGATCATTATAATCTACTCTGATGGGTCTATTATTAGCATAAACATACCATCCAGGAAAGTAAAGAGTATTTTCTTTAAAGCGAGTAGGCATATGAACACTAACAACATATTCGCGTTTTGTTGATGTATTTGACAGCTCGACAATAGACGCATTACCTTCTATAACCTCAAGATTTTTGGCTGGGATTTCTTTTTGCCAGAGGTTCTTAGGATCAAGCCACTTTGGTGCAGCTGGTCCACCGCCTTCACCTGCAAAAGTACTCAAGGAAAGTTGATTTTCAAAATATAAATCTGATGCTATCTCGGGAATAGTCCTTCTATTGCCCCAATTAAGAATTGTTGAAAGCACTGCAAATGCTATTAAACTAATAAACAATATCTTATTTTTGATTTTCATTGTTACAATTCCTGCAATGCCCGCTGTTATAAAACTCATTAGTAAAAGCATTCTATATGAAAACTGCAGATTTTCAATAAGAGGAATCAGCGACCATAACGGCTTTGATATTGACTGCATGAGGAAAAAAATAATCAAAAAGAACACTAAGAAAAAATATACTATTAGCTTATTACTTGCAAATGATCTTTTCTTGATTAGAAATATAACAAGAAGTATGACAACAGTTAGTTGTGCATAACCAATAATAAATGATAGTTCGCCTTTGCTACCTTGAAAAAGTAATCCATATCGCCACGGTGAATAAATAAATTCTTGTATTTGTGGAAAAAGAACTTCATGATGAAAATATTTTTGCAAAGTGTATTTTCCCAAAGTTATTTCTGGAAGCCAATAAAAAAGAGAGAGAAGAAGACCAAAGATGAAAGAAAAAAGAAGCTTAATAATATTTTTCCAATACTTATTTTCTTTGTATAAAAGTAATATGCTATAACAGATGACAAATGGTAAAAGTATAAGAGCGATAGGATGAGAAAGAATGAGTAATCCTATTGATATAGCCAAGGTTAAAATCCAGATTAGATTTGATTTGTGGATAACTTTTTTGGTCGCTAACATACTTAATGGAAAAAACATAAATGCAATAACTTCTCCTGGATTAGCGCGGAAATGCAAATCAACAAGATGATAAGGGCTATAAAGATAAAAAACAGACGCAATAAATCCGGGTAATTTTCCAAATTCTTCCTTTGCCCAATAGTACATTGTTATCCCAGATCCTATGAATGATAACGCAAGTAATAATTTTAAGCTATTTAAAAAAGAAACCCCTAAAAAATGAAAGAAAGAGGTAATATAATAGGGGAGAGGAGGAGCAAAAATAAAAAGGGGGTATCCATAAGTTGCATTCAACTTACCTGCCCATTGTGGAAAGAATATTCCCTCTTGAAGGCTATGAAAAAATGCAATAGCCCTATACGTATGGAGCGACAAATCTCCACTCTCATAAGTTCCTTTTCTAAAAATACTGATAATAGGTGGAAGAGAGAAAATAATCACGAGAAACAAGAAATTAATCTTTTGTTTCTTGCGTAATTTTAAATAAAAGTATGAAATTGTTGCTAAGATAATAACTGCTATAAGATTAACAACAATCATCTTGTATGGCTGATACATATTTCTTATTGTAGATTGAGATTATAGTTGAGCGCAAGAAAATATGAAATATATATCCTTTGTTACTACTGTCTATAACGAAGAGAATACTATCTCATCTCTCTTAGAATCGCTTTTTAATCAAACCCGTCTTCCAGATGAGGTCATAATTGTTGATGGCGATTCTCAAGACAATACTGTCAAAAGAATACG
The DNA here is from genome assembly GCA_026004395.1 of Patescibacteria group bacterium. Classification (NCBI taxonomy): domain Bacteria; species Patescibacteria group bacterium. The sequence goes on from BPJB01000001.1 coordinate 679,138, forward strand.
CAACTTTTTATCAACTCTTCCTAAAAATAAAAACCTTCCTAGAGTACATCTTATTAGTAAACCATGTAATCGCTCTGAAGGAAGGAATTTGGGTATTAAAATGGCAAAAGGTGAAATAATTGCGTTGACTGATGCCGGATGTATACTTGATAAACATTGGATTGAAAGAATAATTAAACCATTTGCAAATAACTCAGTTGATGCAGTTGCTGGATATTACGCAGGAAGGTATCAGACTATTTTTCAGCAATGCCAAATTCCTTACTTTTTAGTTATGCCAGACAAGGTCAATCCACAAAATTTTCTTCCCGCTACACGATCTATGGCAATAAAAAAACAAGTATGGAAGGAACTTGGAGGATTTCCAGAAGAATATTCTCACAATGAAGACTATGTGTTTGCAAAGAAATTAAAAAAGATGGGTAAAAAGATCGCTTTTGCAGGGGATGCAATTGTTTATTGGCTTCCTAAAAAGACACTTAAGGATTGTTTTCTTATGTTTTTCAGACACGCATATGGTGATGCTGAAGCACGGATATTACGGCCAAAAGTTGTCATACTTTTTATCCGATATGTTTTTATCATAAGTATCTTTATCGTTGGACTTATAAAGTACAACCAAGCACTTCTATTAGGAGCTGGAGCAATTCTGATCTATATTGTCTGGTCAATTCAGAAAAATATTCGCTACTGTTATCGGATAAAGTCTCTGCTTTATCTTCCAATACTCCAGTTTACTGCAGATTTTGCTGTTATAACAGCAACTATTGCAGGCATTTTCTTAAAAAGAAAAATAAAAAGAGGACGTATATAGGATTTAAGTAGAGTATAATTACCTGTATGGGATATCGTTTTCAGGCTGTAAAAGGAATATCGTGGATAGGAACACTGCGTATTACAACAAGAATCTTAGCGTTTTTCCGTTATGCCATACTGGGGCGTATCCTCACACCATATGATTTTGGTCTTTTTGGAATAGCATCACTTTTATTATCTTTCCTAGAAATCATTACTGAAACGGGAGTCAACATTGTTCTTATTCAGCAAAAAAGTGATATAAAAAAGTATTTTCATTCAGCATGGATTGTCTCAATTGTGAGAGGGATTGTGCTATCTCTACTTATAATTTTATGTGCTCCTCTAATTGCAAATTTTTTTAATGCAACAGCTTCCTATCCGATTATTATTGCAATCGCACTCGTTCCTTTTATTAGGGGATTTATCAACCCGGCGATTGTACTTTTCCATAAAGAGCTACAATTTCAAAAAGAGTTTTGGTTTAGATTTATACTATTTGCCGTTGATACTTCTACAGCAATTATTATCGCATTTTTAACTAAGAGTGCACTGAGTTTCGTAGGTGGACTTATTGCATCTGCAGTTGTTGAAGTTATAGGTTCATTTTTAATTGTAAAACTTCGTCCGAAGTTAAGATTTGAAGTAAAGAAAATAAAATACATTTTACAGAGAGGATGGTGGGTAACAATAACGGGAGTATTTTCTTATATTGCAGATCAAGGAGATAATATTATTGTCGGAAGGTTGTTGGGTACGAGTGCTTTGGGTATTTATCAAATAGCATATAAAATTTCAACACTTACTATTACTGAAATTACTGATGTTGTAAACAAAGTCGTTTTCCCAGTTTATGTCAAATTCGCAAATGACAGAAAACGCTTGCTCACAGCTTTCTTAAAGGTGACAGGCGTGACATCATTGGGTGCGCTGGTAATTGCGTCAGGTTTATTCATTTTCGCTCATGAGATTATTCTTCTACTTATGGGACAGCAATGGCTTGAGGCTGTTCCAGTTATCAAAATCTTAGCAATCTACGGATTTCTGAGAACACTTTTCGGTAATTTAGCACCAGTATTCTTAGCAATTGAAAGACAAGATTATATAGCTAAAATGACCTTTTTTAGAGTTATGGGTTTGTTGATTACAATTATACCATTTGTTATATTTTATGGATTAGCCGGAGCGGGTTTTTCAGCTCTTGCTTCCATAATTGCTGAAATACCAATAGCATTATACTTTTTGGTAAAAACATTTCATAAATAACTATGAATATAGCATTTTTTCACGAACTGCATTTTGGTGGAGCTAGAAGAGTAGTTGGTGAATATGGAAAAGTAATGCGTAAGAATCATAGAGTTGATTTATTTTACTCAACAGCAGGAAGGGAAGAAGATTTTGAAAAAATATTTCATAATACCTATTGGTATAAGTATGTCTCTCCGACTTATTCAGGAAATAATTTTTTAACAAAACTTTATAAAGACTTTATCGAACCTATAAAATTATATTTTCACCACAAAAAAATTGCCCAGGAGATTGATAAAAAAAAGTACGATTTTGTTTTTGTTCATTTATCTCAATATACACATGCGCCTTTTATACTCAGATTTTTAAAAACTCCATCAGTTTATTTTTGTCATGAACCTTTAAGAATTGCTCATGATTCAATAGTAAGTATTCCAAAAGACATATCATTCATAAAAAGAGTTTATGAACAGATAATAAGAAGAGTTCGAAAAGAAATAGATGCTTCAAATATTAAACATGCAAATCTTGTTCTTGCAAATTGTATATATTCACAAAAAAATATTCAAAAAGCATACGGTATAAAATCGTTTGTCTGTTATTTGGGAGTTAATAATCATCTTTTCAAACCGATAAAAATAAAAAAAGAATACGATTTACTCTTTGTTGGATCTGACGTATGGATGGAAGGATTTGATACTCTTCAAGAAATAAATAAAATTTTTAATTATTCACTGAAGATAAAGATTATAAAAAAACAAAAAGGAAAATATATTTCAGATGCTGAATTAGTTAATGAGTATAACAAAGCAAAACTTGTTATTGTATTAGGTCGATTTGACCCCTTCAGCATGATCCCGCTGGAAGCAATGGCTTGTAAAGTCCCTCCTCTTGTTGTTAAAGAAGGCGGACCAGTTGAAGCCGTAGAAAATGGTATAGATGGATTTCTGATTGAGCGAGATCCACAACAATTTGCTAAAAAAATTAAAGAATTACTTGAAAACGACACTAAAAGAAAGATTATTGGAAACAATGGTCGTCAAAAGATTGAATCATTTTGGAATTGGGAGAAAAGTACTGAAAGACTGCTAAATATATTAAGAACACAAGGATTAATTTCAGTATAAAATGAATAAATCACTCCACATTGCTGTTATTCAACAATCACCTGATATTGGAGGAGCCGAAACATTTATGTGTTCCCTTGTTACGGAATTTTTAAAACAAGGACATACAGTTTGTCTTGCAACAGATTCTGAAAAGTATGCTAAGTTGTATAAGAATCTTAAAGTAACAATAAATAAAATTCCTTTCATTTTAGATATTAGCGGAAATTGGAAAGGTTTAGTCAAGTCAATTTTACGTTTGCCTATTGCTATTGCTTACTACAGTTCTCTGTTGAGATCCTACAAAAATAACAATGTTCATCTTATTCTAATGAGTGGCTTCAGCGAAAAACTTTTAGTATCTTTCCTTACATTATTTATAAAAATCCCCGTTGTCTGGATAGAATACGGTCCGTTAGCACCGATAATCAAAAGGAATTTTTCATTACCATTCGTTTTGTATACACTAATATCCAAAATACCAAAGAGAATTATTGTTCCAACAGAGAATACCAAAAAAAGTCTTCTCAATGATATTTATATTGCACCTTCTAAAATAATTGTTATTCCTTGTGGAATAGTTCTGCACAAAAAGAAACATAATCGAAAGAAGCCAAAGTACCTAAAAAATAAAATTGTTATAGGAAATGTATCACGACTGACACGAGAGAAAGGACAACAGCTTCTCATCAATGCAATGCCTGATATATTGAGTAAAAATCCTCAAGTACATCTTTTATTAGTTGGTGATGGTCCTGATAAAGAGTATTTTTCAGAGTTAATAAAGAAGTTGAATATTAGTAAGTCGGTAACTCTTACCGGATTTGTAAAAAATACTGATGACTACTATAGACAGATGGATATTTTTGTTTTTCCAACTATTTGGCCGCTAGAAGGGTTTGGGTTGGTAATGGTTGAGGCAATGGATTATGGACTTCCTATTATTGCACATAATAGTGGTCCTGTTCCGGAAATAGTGAAGAACAATAATACCGGACTATTAGTACCTTTGGATGATAAAAATGCTCTAATATATGCAATTCTTTCTTTGGTAACTAATCAAGCGTTGCGTGAAAGATTGGGGGGTGCAGGGAGACGAAGAGCTGTGAATCTGTTTGATATTGAAAAAATTTCAAAAAAATATGAAAAAGTTTTCTATGAAGCAATTTCTTAATTTTCGTCAAAGCTTTAATGTTTTGCAGATTAGCGTATATATTCTTCTGTTTGGATTTTACTCAGTTAATTTGGCATCGCAGATGGTATTTATCGGTGATCAAGGCTGGTTCTATCTATCAGCTAAAGATCTGCTTCTTGGTAAAGAATTTCCCCTTGTGGGAATACCCTCTAGCCATCCTTGGCTGCATCAAGGAGCTTATTGGACATATCTGCTGGCGATTGCCTTAGCAATTGGGCGATTTGATCCAATAGCAGGCGGATATATGGGGATACTTTTTGGGATACTAGGAGTAGCTGCAGTATACTTTGTGACAAAAAAGTTTTTTACGAGAAAAGCAGCTTTTATTGCAACACTTCTCTATGCCACATCTCCATTAGTTGTAGCTCATGCTAGGATGCCATATCATACAACACCAATTCCATTTTTTACGACTCTTTATATTTACTCTCTTTTACAATGGATAAAAGGAAAAGTAATTTTTTTCCCTATCTCCTTATCACTTTTAGCAATACTTTATAATTTTGAAATTGCAACAGTATTGTTAGTTTTCCCTTTTCTTTTAATTGCTGCTTATGGTTTGATTAAAAAAACTAAATGGTTTATTCCTATTTTAAATAAAAAAATAATCTTCACTTCATATGGAGCAATTATTTTGCCTATGATTCCGATGCTACTTTTTGATCTAGAACATGGCTTTCCACAAACTTTAAAATTTATCGCTTGGGTAGGCTATAGAATATTAGTATTACTTGGTTATCCTCCTTTGCATCCGGAAATACCATCACCTAGTAAAGAGTTTTTTTATATTTTTAGCCTTGATAAATTAACTTATTATTTTTTACCCAGTAATACTTACTTAGCAATTTTAATTTTTTTAGGTATTATCATCGGCTCAACTGTTTATACAATAAAATCGCTTTTTGCAAGTAAAATAAATACATCTTTTTTAATTATTTATTTGATCACAATTTGCTCATTATTAGGATATGTTATCAACCAAACTCCTTCTGAAGCATATCTGCCAATTCTTTTTTCTCCACTGATGATGCTTGCTGGATTTTTGGCAAATGTAATTATTAAAAAAAGGGGGTTTTTTTATCCTACTTTGGTTGCTGTTTCAATAATCGTTATAACCAATATTATTTTTATTTGGAAAGTTCATTCAATAGAGAATCAAGCAGGTATCACTTTTAGACAAAGAATGGAGGTTGTTGAAAAAATAATAAAAAAAATTGGCAAAAGACCCTACTCACTGCATGCGATAGGGGAGGGTAGTCAGTTTGAATCGTTTCTGGATAATTATAGATATTTGCTATGGTGGAAAAAATATCCTCCCTTACCTAATCCACAAAAAATACAAGTTGTTTTAAAAGAAGAGAAAAATAAAATACAAATTATTTATAAAGGTATAAAAGAGTAATATCCTTAATTTGATACAATAGAAGCAAATGCAAACAAGTATATCAGCGGTAGTTCTCACAAAAAACAGTGAAAATACTTTATCTACATGTCTGGATTCACTACAATGGTGCAAAGAAATAATTATTATTGATGATAACTCATCTGATAAGACGATAGAAATTGCAAAAAAGTATAATACAAAAATATTTATTCATCCACTCAATAAGAATTTTTCAGAACAGAGAAATTTTGGATTATCGAAAGCATCATTTGACTGGGTTTTCTTCGTTGACTCTGATGAAGTTATTTCTAAAGAACTAGCAGATGAAATTCATCAGCAGATTGAACAGTTTTATCCCCAGTTTCAAGCTTTTGCTATACAAAGACAAGATTTTTTGTGGGGAAAAAGATTGAGATTTGGTGATACTCAAGAAAAATATTTCATCAGATTAGGAAGAAAAGAAAAAGGTAAATGGAGCGGTAAAGTACATGAGGTATGGAATATAATGGGTAAAATCGGTCGTTTGAAAAATCCAATTTACCATTATCCACATCCAAACATTTCAGAGTTTTTATCAGACATTAATTACTATTCCTCCTTGAGAGCTGAAGAGCTGTATGAAAAAAAAATAAAATCTTCATCTATTGATATTGTTTTTTTTCCACTTATCAAGTTAATCTATCTTCTCGTTATAAGACAAGGAGTAAGAGATGGTGTTGCGGGCATAGTACATGCACTTATGATGAGTTTCTATTCATTTTTAGTCCGAGGAAAGCTCTATCTTTTATGGAAAAATCAACGCCAATCTCTGAACTGGGAAGTCAGTTAAATAAGATTTTTTCTCTATGAAACAGTGGATTTCAATAGTTACTTTTCTCTGGTCAATACTTTTAGTGCTAATTTATATTAGTCATCTTGTTATAAAAAATATTCGTTAGATAACAAAATATGTTTGGTATTGCTATTTCTATAGGTATTTATTCATATATAATTTTTCTTTTAGCACTCTTAGGATTTTTAAACAAAAAGATTATTTTTCTAACAACTATTCTTTATTTAGTTATACTCATATTATTAAGAAAAAAAATTTATAGAAAGAAAGTTCCTTCAAAAGAGAAAAAATATTCATCATTAGGAGTTGTAGAAAAATCAATGCTCCTGATTACACTTGCATCCGCTGCTGTTGTCTTACCGGGAATACTATCTCCAGAAATCGCTTTTGATGCATTATGGTACCATCTAACACTACCCAAAATTTACATTAATAATTCTCACATGGTTTTTATTCCGGGAGGTCTTCTGTATTACTCAACAATGCCCAAATTAACTGAGATGCTCTACACTGCTGCTCTCTCTTTTTCAGATGAACGTCTAGCAAAAGCTATTCATGCTGGTTTTGGAGTACTCACTGTAGTTGCTACCTACATGCTAACTCGTGAATATTTAGAGAAACGTTTTGCTCTTCTAGCAGTTATTATCCTATTGGGCAACATTGTTCTTCTTTGGGAGGCAACAACAGCCTATATTGATCTTGCTAGAACGTTTTTTGAGTTGATGTCTTTTTGGGCTTTCTTAAAATGGTACAAGACTAGAGAAAAAAAGTGGTTTATTGAATCAGCGATTTTAATGGGACTTGCGATATCAACCAAACTTATAGCGATAAGCTCTCTGATAATTATCAGTTGTATGATTTGGTTTTTATCTAAAAATGCAACTTACTGGACTAGAATGAAGATGATTGCGCAATATTCAACAATTGCAATTTTTATTGCCAGCCCCTGGTTTGTTTTCTCTTTTCTTCACACAGGAAATCCATTCTATCCTCTATTTTCTCAGTATTATCAAGTCAATTTTTCTTTAAGTCTTATTAATCCATTTTATTTTTTAAAGGATGTGCTATTGCTCTTCACGCAGTCACCAGATCCTATATCACCAATTTATCTTATTCTATTCCCGCTAATCATCGTTAAAAGAAAATCATTTAATAACGAAAAAGCAATTTTATTAGTTTATAGCCTTGTATCTCTTTTTGTCTGGTATTTATTGCCGCGTACAGGGGGTGGTAGATTTTCATTACCGTATCTTCCAGTCTATTCTCTTGTTGCTGCCATGACAATTTCATTACTCCCTCCGAAAAGTTTTTTATCAAAATATATGATCGGTATTGCAATCTTTCTTTTAATTGTGGCAATTTCATATAGAGGAATGGCTAGCACGCGTTATATTCCCTATATACTCAGACAAGAATCAAAACATGAGTTCTTAATTAAAAATTTAAACTATTCGTTTGGTGATTTTTATGATGTTGATCGGTTTTTTGCAAGAAATATTAACCGATTTGATAAAGTACTCCTTTATGGTTTTCACAACTTGTATTATGTCAATTTTCCTTTCATACATGCTACGTGGGTGAGGAAAGGAGATCTGTTTAACTATATTGCAACGCAAAATACCACACTTCCTGATCGTTTCCAAGATTGGAATTTAGTTTACTCAAATTCCCTAACTCGTGTCAATCTTTATTCAAAAAACGGTAAATTTGCGAGGTATTGATCAAATTATGCAAAAGGTGATTTTTTTTATTTTATCTTTATCATTGGTTATTTATCAATTTGGAAGGATAAATATCTCTTCGAATATTTCATTTACTATATTGGATGTTGTAGTTTTTATTATCATCACTAGCTCTTTTTTCCGATTAATCAATCAAAGAAGATTGAATGAGATTTTTTTGAATCCCATTTTCAAACCTTTTGTTGTTTTTTCTTTTGTTGCCTTTATTTCTCTTATTTTTTCTCCCTTATCACTCAATCAGGAAGAGTTTTTTATTTCATTTTTATACCTTTTGCGCTGGTTGATGTATAACTTACTCCTCTTTGTTCTCAAACCTGCAAATAGCAATGATCACCAATATCTTGAATTTTTTCTTGTATCAAGTGGATTAGCTCTTGTTGTAACTGGGTATATCCAGTTCCTCTGGTACCCGGATCTTAGAAATCTTTATTATCTTGGATGGGATGATCATCTCTGGAGAATGTTTGGAACATTTCTAGATCCGAATTTTTTTGGAGCATTTTTGGTATTAATAGTTCTTCTATTCTTTGATAAAGTTTTTGATGCGATAAGTAGAACAAAGAAGTTAAGTATTGCTCTCTGGAGTATTTGCTTATTTGCCTCAATGATAGCAGTTGTTCTGACATATTCACGAACTGCATTGATTATGTTAAGTTTGGGAACAATAATATATTTTTTCTTAAAGGGTATGCAAAAATATAGTTTTCTTTTTATCTTTATTGTCGCCTCAGCTATCATCTTTTTTTCCAATATGACTATCGAAGGACAGAATTTATTACGTACTGCATCTAGTAAAGCAAGAATTGAGTCTGCTCAACACGCAATTCAAATCGCATCAACATATCCTCTTTTGGGTGTAGGTTTTAATGCTTATCGTTATGCACAGATCGATTTTGGCTTTCGTAAAACTTCTCCTCAGATCCCAAATCATGCCGATTCCGGTACTGATAATAGTTATCTTTTTGTTCTTGCAACGACTGGGATTGTGGGCTTTATTGGTTATGTTTTCTATCTTTACTCAATTATGCGTGAAGTATGGATTCATAAAAATAGGAAGGGTAGAGAAGTGGTAATAGCATCTTTCTTTGCAGTAGCTGTTGGCACGCTGTTTATCAACTTACTTTTTTATCCTGCAATTATCCTATGGCTGATGATTCTTTTGAATACTACTCAGAGTAAGTAACTTTTATCTCTTTCTCAGTTGTGTTACCGGCTTTATCAACGGCTTTGACTTTTATATAGTTTTCTCCCCCTTTTAGAAGTAGAGTATAGTGATAGTTGCCATCATCATCCACTATTGCCCAGAAATCGTTCACTGTAACTTTTGCACTCTGAGATGTTTTTCCGCTAACTCGTATCGGATTATTTTCTTTCGTGAAGGATTGACCATCTGAAGGAAAATAAATACTTAACTCTGGCGGATCGCTTAAATAATGAATCGATATTGAATCGGAGTATCTACTCAGTTTTCCATCTTGAAGAACTGTTCTTGCTTTAATGGTATTTGCTCCTTTCTCTAACCTGACATTGGTAAAGGTAAATGAGTTATTTGCAGTAATATCAGTCTCTTTAAATTTTTTCCCATTTACAAACAGCTGAACTTTATCTCCATTAACTGCAGAACCTTTAACAGTAATCTCTGCACTGTTTGTAGCATCTGGGAGAGAATCTAACTGCGGAGGAGGGACAAAAACTGCGTTTTGATCATCTGCTGAAGTAGTCTCGCCTTTTTTTTCAACAAGAAGACTAAATTGCACTAAAAGTCTAGTACCAAAGAATGTAAAAAGAATGAAAATAAGTATTAAACCAAAAGTTACTAGAAAAAAATTACGTCGAGTCTCTTTTTCAAGAGTTTTGTTTAATCGTGATCTATACATATGATATCTTTTAGATAGATCTAGTAAAAAAATTTTATATGATCTTTTGAGCCAACGGTGGGAATCGAACCCACGACCTCTGCTTTACGAAAGCATTGCTCTACCGACTGAGCTACGCTGGCCCAATACTATAGTAATTTCAAATCATTAATCAGTTTAAATTTCTTCTTGAGTTTATATACACTTCCTTAGAAAATCTTGTACTTGATAAGCTGACAATAACACCAATAATTGTATGAGATTTCACTCGGAAAGGCAAATAATTAAAAAAATAAAATTGATTTTAAAATTATTGGAATTTAGTTGATTATTGGATTTGCGAAATGAGGTTATAAATAGGAGTAATGATGGAGATAATCAAAAAACCTACTCCTATAGCAAGAAGTACCATTATAAAAGGTTCCATAGCAGTTGTTAGTGTCTTAATTGTTTGTTCCACCTCGCGTTCAAAATACTCTGAAACTCTCAGCAATGACTCATCAAGTTTACCTGTCTGCTCACCAATCTTAACCATCTCAACAACAATTGGAGGAAAAAGAGGGTCCGTAAGCATGGCATCTCCTATTGTAACTCCTTTCTCAACCTTTCTTCCAACCTCAAGGATTGCCTTACGATAATGGTAATTACCAACAACATCAGAACTCTGATTGAGAGATTCAACAACCAGAGATCCTGTTCCCACCAAAAGACCAAATGTTCTAGTGAACTCAACCATAGCAGATTGAGCAATCAGCTTACCAAAGATAGGCACTTTTAATAAAAATCCATCAATAAGCATCTTGCCAGTTGGGGTTTTGCCCCAGCGACGCAAATAATACATGCTAATAACACTACCACCTACTATAAATGGCCAAAATTTGATGGTGAAATTAGATAATCCAACAACCACTCTTGTTGCTAGCGGTAACTCAATATTAAGATTTTCATACAGAACGCTTAGTTGAGGTATCACAAAAATCATCATTACTGCTATCACTGCAATCATCATAATAATCACAATAATTGGATAAAGAAGTGCCGATTTAATCATACTTTTTAATTTTTGTTGTTTCTCAAGATTATCTGCTAGGCGCAGGAGTACCTTATCGAGAAGACCGGCTGACTCAGCAGCTTTTACAAGAGACACATAGATAGGAGAGAAGACTTTGGGATACTTAGCAATTGAATCTGAAAATGATTTACCTTCCTGAATTGTAGATATGATCCCTTGAACAACTTCCTGCATAGCGGGATTTTGTATTTGATTGCGCAAAATATCAAGAGATTGCATCAGAGTGAGGCCTGAGGTGAGCATGGAAGAAAGCTGTCTCGTAAAAAAAACAATTTCAGACTTGGCAGACTTTCGTCTCAAACTTAGTAAAAATCCTTTTGATGTCTGTTCTTTAATATGTATAGGAATAAAATTCTGACTTCGAAGATACGCTGCAGCATCAGGAATATCCTTAGCTTCAATAATCCCATGAACAATTTTCCCCTGTTGATTAACTGCACGATAGAGAAGCTTCATACTGCATTAAATTATCCGAGCAATCGAGTAAGCTCTTCGGGATGATTGGCAAAACTGCGTGCAGTCTCAAGAGTGACTTGTCCTTCGCGAACAAGTTGTGCAAGAGATTCTTCAATAGTTATCATGCCAAGATCTTTTGAAGTTTGGATAATTGAATCTATAAGATGCGTCTTTCCATCTCTGATGTTGCTTGCCACTGCTGGTGTACCTACTAAAATTTCAACAGCAGGTATTCGTCCTCCAGTAATTTTAGGAAGAAGCCGTTGCGAGATTATACCTTTCAAAGAGGCGGCTAGTTGAATTCTAATTTGAGATCGTTGATGATCAGGAAAAGCATCAACAATTCGATCAATACTTTGCGCTGCAGAATTAGTATGCAAGGTAGCAAAAACTAGATGTCCTGTCTCAGCAATAGTAAGAGCAGCGCTAATGGTCTCTGGATCGCGCATTTCCCCAATAAGGACGACATCCGGATCCTCACGTAAAGCGGAGCGAAGAGCCATAGCCCAAGAATGTGTATCTGTTCCCATCTCTCTTTGAGAAATAATACTATTCCCCTGAGGATACACATACTCAATTGGATCCTCAATAGTAATGATATGACTGGATTTATTGAGATTTATCTCATTGATCATTGCTGCCAGTGTACTTGATTTTCCATGACCTGTCGGACCTGTTACCAAGACAAATCCTTGACGCAAATCAGCAAATGAGTGACAAACTCTAGGAAGTTGCAATTGCTCAATGGTGCGAATACTAGGAGGTAAGAAACGAAAAGCTGCTGCTAAATATCCTCTTTGAAAGTAAGCATTGATTCTAAAACGTCCCAAATCTCCATAGGGACCATCACCAAAACCAAAAGAAAAGTCAAGTTCTTTATTTGCAAGTAATAACTCTTTTTGCTCTGGAGTCATAAGAGAATAGACAAGAGATTCAAGTGTTTCTCGAGAAAGAGCATCAAAATGAGTTAAATATCTTAGCGAACCATCTACTCTAATAACTGGTGGAATACCCACTAGTAAATGTAGATCTGAGGCATTGTTCTTGATTGTAAGTTGTAAAAGCTCTTGTATTGATGGTCCCATATTATTCCTGTGCAACTCTCAATACTTCCTCAATCGTTGTTATGCCTTGCAAAGCTTTAAGATATCCATCTTGCATCATAGTAATCATACCTTCTGCAACAGCCTGTTTTTCAACAGTTGCACTATCTGGATGTTGTAAAATAAGTTGGGCAATTTTTTCTGTAACTGGAAGCACCTCGTAAATACCAATTCTACCTTGATATCCTGAACCTCCGCATTCGCTACAACCTTTACCTCTGTAGAGTCTTACTTCTTCATCTTTATATTTATATAGATTACCTAGTACAGATTTTATTTGTGCAAGAATTTGCGGTGTGGGAACATAGGATTCTTTACAATATTTACAGATACGCCTTGTAATACGCTGACCCACAATAGCATTCATTGTTGATGCAAGAAGAAAAGGCTCAGCACCAAGATCAATAAGACGCGGCAGCGCTCCTGCTGCACTGGAAGTATGAATTGTTGAAAAAACTAAATGGCCAGTAAGAGAAGCTTGGAGAGCAAGATCTGTAGTCTCTTTGTCTCTAATTTCCCCAACAAGAATAATATTAGGATCTTGGCGGAGGAAGGCTCTAAGACCTGAGGCAAATGTAAGTCCTACTGCAGGATTGACCTGCACCTGATTTACTCCAGGAATTTGATACTCAACAGGATCTTCCAAAGACATAATGTTCACCTTTGGAGTATTCAATTTCGATAAAATTGCATAAAGAGTCGTCGTTTTTCCGCTACCTGTTGGACCACATACGAGAATAATTCCATGTGGTCTTGCAATCGCATTTTCTAAATTCTTTAATGCTGTTCCTCCAAGTCCCAGATCGGGAAGAGTTGGAATACCACCTGATTTTCTCAAAAGACGCATAACAATTTTCTCTCCATTAACTGTAGGGAGGATGGAGACACGCAGATCTACCTCTTGATCTCCTGTCTTAAAGTTGAATCGTCCATCCTGCGGCGTCCTATGTTCATCAATTTTAAGATCAGAGAGAATCTTAATTCTAGAGATCAGTGCTTCTTGGACGTTTTTGGGAAGACTAAGCTTATCATAAAGAATACCATCAATACGATACCTAACTCGCACTCTATCTTCTTGAGGTTCAATATGAACGTCAGAGGAACGACTAGTAACAGCGTATTCTAATATCGTAGATACTATTTTGGCAATTGGAGCTTCTTTGATAATCTGAGAAATTTGTGTACTGTCTACTGTCTTTTTTTTACTAAATTCCTCTGACTCTTTTATAGCTGCTCCAACTTCTCCTACTAATTCTTGTCTATACTCCTGATTAATAGCAGCTTGTACTTCTGAGGGAGCAGCAGCAAATGTTTTAATATTAAGTCCTGTTTTCTTTTTGACAAACTCTATTGCCTCAAGATCAACAGGATTAGCCATTGCTACGTATAGAACCTGAGCTTTTTCATCATAGAAAAAGGGGATAAGTGAAAAACGCTCCACAACAGCTCGAGGCAAAAAACCTATTGCCTGAGGAGCAAAAGAGGTAGAAGTTAGAGAAATATAAGGAACCCCTAAGAGCTTAGCCTTTGCTTCAGCTAGCTTTGCCTCAGGAACAATCCCCATCTCCTCGATGACTTTCTCAACTGGTTTACCCTCCAGAGCACTTTTTACTTTTATATCACTCGCTTGCTTAAAAGAAAGCGCATTTTCTGCAAGAAGAATATCAAGAAGAGATGAAGAGCTATCATCATTTACAGAAGAAGACGCAGAGGCAGAGGGTGATGATACATTCTGAGGCGTTGCAACAGAAGACGTCTGCTGAGTGGAAGGTGCAGTTTGTACATTCTGAAGATTAGTTTGAGTTGATGAATTATTGATCTGGACAGAATCAGACATTATTACCATAGTAGTCAACCAGGTAATCCCCTGTCAAGAAAAGTTTTATAAATAGTATAATAAGAATCAATGAATAGTTTTCTTTATGTCTTAGAGGATGAGGATCTTTTCTCCTCCTCAATATCTGATTTTTGTAAGAATCATAAGATTCAAACTATTGATTGCAGAATCTTTAGTTTGTCCTCTTTTCTTAAAGAAGGAAAAAAAGATAAAGCATTATCATTAGGTATTGAAGACATTAAAGCAATTCAACAAGCAGTATTTCTTAAACCTATCAAAAGTAAAAATAAAGTAATTGTTATTCAACAGGCAGAACTTCTAACAATACCCGCTCAGAATGCACTTCTTAAATTATTGGAAGAACCTCCAGATAATACCTATATTATTCTCACAACAACAAACTCTAATATACTACTGCCAACAATTCATTCTCGTTGTCAAATTGTTAAAATAAAAGCTCACAAAAAAGTAACAATAACCAAGTCATCAGAAGCAGTTGATTTTGCAAAAATAACGCAGTTAGAAATACGAGAAGCACTGAAGCATGCGGAAGAATTAGCAAAGGATAAAGAGCAAACCTTAAATTATTTGAAGAATGCAATTTTATATTTTCGTGAAAGTATGATAAGTCCAAACCAAAGAAAATATTATCTTTGCTCAACTGTCAAAAAACTTCAGGAAGCATACACAATCATTCAAACGACCAATACCAATCCAAGAATTGTCTTAGAAGATTTATTTCTCACACTTTCCCAATAAGCAAAATAATAATTGTTGCATTATTCTTACTAAAATTCTCACTTTTTCTTAAACAATAATGATATTGTAGTAAACACTATGCCACTTCTAGAAATAGATAGGAGAAAAAATATCCCTCAAAATGCTATTTCAAGTAAACAAGAAATAAATCCTTTCTCTTATCCTCCTGTTGGAGGCTTTGAAGATGTTTTATTACGATCTATTACCTATAAAGATAATGAAGAAGAAGTATCCTCTATGGATACTATACCCTCTGATCTTCCTGATGCCATCAAACATATCCGAGAGGAGATAAGAAACCGTTCTCCTACTAGGAAGTAATCAAAATGGATACTTTGAAAAAATAGTTTTTTTAGCCTTAAATGAATGTGAAAAAGCTGCGCAAAAAATGAATTTTCTGAGGGTATCAAACGCTTGAAAAAGGAGCAAATTATGAGTATAATCGAATATACTCATGGCTATAAAAGCTGACGTGGCAACTAGAGCCTCTGAATATTCCGCACAACAAATCCAAGTCCTCGAAGGATTGGAGCCTGTTCGTAAACGACCGGGCATGTATATTGGATCAACAGACAGTGTTGGTTTACATGAATCCCTTCGAGAAATTATTGATAATGCTGTTGATGAAGCATTAGCAGGATTTGCCAAAAACGTCTGGATTATCCTTAATCCGGATGGATCAGCAACTGTGGTAGATGACGGTCGAGGGATCCCAGTGGATATGATGCCCGATCAAGGAAAATCTGCGCTTGAGGTTGTTATGACCAAACTCCATGCAGGAGGAAAATTTGGCGGATCAGCTTATAAAATTTCCGGTGGACTCCATGGAGTAGGATCCTCAGTAGTAAATGCTCTCTCAGAGTGGCTATGGGTTGAGGTTAAGCGAGAAGGAAAACTTTACAGGCAGGAATATAAACGGGGAGAGCCTCAAACACCTGTAAATGTAGTCAGCGATTCCAAACTCAAACTTCAAATTGATCGTGAAACAGGAACAACAGTTACTTTTAAACCTGATTCTACTATCTTCCAAATTACTGAATTTGATTTTGAACTTATCAAGAAACAACTGAGAGAAAGAGCATATCTTGTGCCCAAACTTTATTTCCACCTCTTTGACCTTCGGGAAGAAGAACCCAAAGAAGTACATTATTATTTCGAAAGCGGTATCAAAGCACTTGTTGAAAAAATTAACGAGAATAAAGGACCACTTCATAAAGTTATTTATATAAAAAAACAAATTGAAGATGTAGAAGTTGAAGTTGCACTGCAATATAACGACACTTACGCTGAAAATGTTGAATCATTTGTAAATGTTATTAATACTGTCAATGGAGGAACACATCTTACAGGATTTAAGATGGCACTAACTCGAGCTATCAATGATTATGGAAGAAAAATAGGTGCATTCAAAAATGAAGAAGATTCGATTATTGGCGATGATACACGCGAAGGCTTAACCGCTGTTGTTTTTGTAAAAATGCCTCAGGATCGAATTCAGTTTGAAGGACAAACAAAAGGTAAGTTAGGCAATTCTGAGATTCAACCAATAGTTAACCAAGTAACTAAAGAAGGGCTTGCAACTTTTTTTGAAGAAAATCCCTCAGATGCAAAACGCATTCTAGAAAAAGTTTATTTAGCTGCAAAAGCACGACTGGCCGCAAAAGCAGCAAAAGAAGCGGTAATTCGCAAAGGTGCATTGGAAGGATCATCTTTACCTGGCAAACTTGCAGACTGCCAAGAAAAAGATCCCAGTCTCTCAGAACTCTACCTTGTAGAAGGAGACTCTGCAGGCGGATCAGCAAAAAGCGGTAGAGATCGAAAATATCAAGCAATTTTAGCTTTGAAAGGAAAAATACTCAACACGGAGCGAGCACGACTTGATAAAATGATCGAACA
The DNA here is from genome assembly GCA_026004395.1 of Patescibacteria group bacterium. Taxonomy (NCBI): domain Bacteria; species Patescibacteria group bacterium. Next base: position 696,419 of record BPJB01000001.1, read on the forward strand.
CGAAGAAATAAAAAATATAATTATTGCCTTAGGCGCTGGAATAGGAGATACCGTAAATATTGACAAAATACGTTACCATAGAATCATCATCATGACGGACGCTGATGTTGATGGAGAACATATTGAAACACTGATACTGACATTTTTCTATCGCCATCTTCCTGAGGTAATTAGAAAAGGCTATCTATATGTAGCCATCCCTCCCTTATTTAAGCTCCAAAGAGGTAAAGATATTCGCTATGCTTATTCTGAAGAAGAGCGTGATAGGTTATTACAGGAAATGAGAAATGGAGGAGCAAATGTTACCGTTCAACGTTATAAAGGATTAGGTGAGATGAACGCTGAACAACTCTGGGAAACAACGATGAACCCCCAAAATAGAGTTCTCAAACAGGTAACTATCTCAGATGCCGAAGAAGCAGATGCTGTATTTACTATGCTGATGGGAGATGAGGTACCACCAAGAAAACATTTTATCCAGACAAATGCTATTGCCGCTACTCTGGATATTTAACACAGATATGAGAAGATTAGAATCACAAATTAATTGCCAAAATTATCTCAAATGCTAAGTATTTTAACTTTTGTTTTTTATTCTGAACATTGAAGGAGGTGAATATATGAACATCAAACAATTATCATCAGGAAAAAATCCAGAAGAAGGACAGATAAATGTTCTTGTTGAGATTCCCAAAGACAGCAGTATCAAATATGAATTAGACAAAGAATCAGGAATTATTTTAGTTGATCGATTTCTTCATACAGCTATGAAATTCCCCACAAATTATGGATTTGTCCCTAATACCCAAGCTGATGATGGTGATCCGTTAGATGTCATGGTACTCTCTGAGTATCCTGTAGCTCCTGGTACCATCCTACCATCAGTTGTTATCGGAATGCTTGAGATGGAAGATGAAGCAGGAATAGATACCAAAATCTTAGCTGTTCCCACAGAGAAAATTGATCCCTTTTTTGGGGCATACAAAGATATCAACGATATTCCTGAAGCAATTAAAAATAAATTAAAACATTTTTATGAAAATTACAAATCACTTGAACCTGGAAAATGGGTCAAGTTGAAAGAGTGGAAGAATAAACAGAATGCGCTTGAAGCTGTTAAAAAAGCTCTGAAATGAACGTTTAGACTTTCTCTTCTCGTCCTCAAAGAGGATGAGAAGAAATAGCCTAAGCGTATTTTTATTGATTATGAGTAAAAATATAGGCAAACTACAACCAGTTGATATCTCAGATGAGATGAAAAAAGCGTATCTTAATTACGCTATGTCCGTTATTGTCGCCAGAGCGCTTCCTGATGTGAGAGATGGACTCAAACCAGTCCATAGAAGAATTCTCTATGCAATGCACGAGATGAATCTCACTCATCAAGCAAAGTATGTAAAAAGTGCAAAAGTAGCAGGTGAAGTAATGGGTAATTATCATCCACATGGGGATGCTCCTATTTACGATGCGATGGTAAGACTTGCACAAGACTTTTCTATGCGCTATCCACTAATAGATGGGCAGGGAAATTTTGGATCAATTGATGGAGATCCGCCTGCTGCAATGCGTTACACCGAAGTACGAATGACCGCAATAGCATCCGAACTGCTTGTTGATATTGATAAAGAGACAGTTGATTTTATTCCCACATTTGATGCCACACGATCAGAGCCTGTCTATCTTCCAGCCAAACTTCCCAATCTCTTACTCATGGGGTCAGAAGGAATAGCAGTAGGCATGGCAACAAAAATTCCACCTCACAATTTAGGAGAAGTTGTTGATGCAATTCTCTACATGATTGATAAAACCAAAATTACCTTATCTGATAATCTATCCCATAAAGAAAACCAAAATAGTCCTGTTATTGTCCAAGGGACAACAGCTGTCCCTCTGGCGTCACCAACAAACATTGAACTTGTATCAGAGGTCACTATTGATGAACTGCTCACATTTATAAAAGGTCCTGACTTTCCAACAGCGGGAGCTATTTTTGATATTACAGAAATTAGAAATGCATACATAACAGGAAGAGGAAAAATTCTCATTAGAGGAAAAGCGGAAATTGAAGAAATCGGACAAGGTAAATCTGCAATTATTATTACTGAAATTCCCTATCAGGTTAACAAAGCACTTCTTATCAGTAGAATTGCCGACCTTGCAAAAGAGAAAAAAATTGAAGGGATATCAGATCTTCGCGATGAATCAGATAGAAGAGGATTAAGAGTTGTTATCGAATTAAAACGAGACGCAACTCCCAAAAAAGTACTTAACAATCTTTTCAAATACACCGCTTTGCAAACATCATTTCCAGTAAATATGGTGGCACTAGTCAACGGAACGCCTCAAACACTCAATCTAAAAGTTGTTCTTGAAGAATATCTCAAACATCGTTACATCGTCATACGCAGAAGATCTGAATTTGAGCTCAAACAAGCAAAAGCCCGACTGCATATACTGGAAGGACTCAAAATTGCAGTTGATAATATAGACGCTGTTATTCAAACGATTCGCAACTCCAAAGATCAGGAAGAAGCGAAAAAAAATTTGATGACCAAATTCAAATTATCAGATCTACAAGCAACTGCTATTCTTGATATGCAACTGCGTCGATTAGCAGCACTTGAGAGACAAAAGATCGAAGAAGAACTCCAGCTAGTTATAAAAATGATTGCCTATTTGACTGATCTTCTTGAAAATCCGGAGAAGATACTAATCGTCATCAAAGATGAGCTACAAAAATTAAAAGAAAAATACGCGGATCCCAGACGAACAAAAGTATTTAAAGGTAAAGTAGGGGAGTTCTCAGAGGAAGATCTCATACCCAACGAACCAACGGTCATTACACTCACACAAACTGGCTATATCAAAAGACAATCAATGAATAGCTTCCATACGCAACAGAGAGGAGGAAAAGGTATTCGAGGCATGATCACCAAAGAAGAGGATGCTATATCACATATTCGCTCAGCAATGACACACGATAATATACTTTTTTTCACCAATAAAGGAAAAGTTTATCAACTAAAAGCATACGAGATTGCTGAAAGTAGCCGTGTCAGTAAAGGAACAGCTATAGTTAATCTTCTCAATATCGAACAAGGTGAAAGAGTAGAGTCATTCGTAATCGTAAAAAAAGATGAAAAAGGGTTTGTTTTTCTTACTACACGCAAAGGTACTGTGAAAAAGACTTCCCTTTCTGAGTTTGAGAGTATTCGACGCAATGGGATGATTGCCATCAAACTGGAAAACGGAGATGAACTTGTATGGAGTAATATATCAACCGGAGCTGATGATGTCTTGATAGTAACTCGTCAAGGAAAAGCCATTAGATTTTCTGAAACCTCCGTACGCCCACTTGGAAGAGCAACAACAGGTGTAAGAGGGATAAAACTTGCACCGGGTGATGAAGTCATCAGTATGGACGTAATCAACAAAGACGACAACACAGCTGAACTTCTAACAATTATGGCAAATGGACTGGGGAAAAAGACCTTTGTTTCTCAATTTCCACGACAGGAGCGGGGAGGTCAAGGAGTGAAGGTAGCAAAAGTTACAGAAAAAACAGGTCATGTTGTTGTTTCACAAATTATTCCGAAAGACTGCGAAGAATTAATAATTACCTCTAAAAAAGGCCAGGTAGTAAAACTCGACATAGCTTCTATTCCAAGACTCCAGCGGGATACGCAAGGAGTTATACTCATGCGTTTTTCCGACACTAATGATGGAATTGCCGCTGCTACCCCTGTTGAAAAATCCTAATATAATTTGCTATAAGCCAAGATATATCCTATAATATTTAGGTTATTTCTTCTCTAAATGAGAACAACTAAACTAAAAATATGAAAATCAATGGCAAACAGATTGCTGAATCCATATTTGAATCTTTAAGAAGAGAAGTTGAATTACTTAAGAGTCAGGGAATAATTCCACACCTAGCAGTAATTTTAGTTGGAGATAATCAATCATCTGCTATCTATGTACGGCAAAAAGAACTTAAGGCAAAATCAATTGGGGCTAAGATTTCTGTATATAGACTTAAAGAAGATATTTCACAAGCTGAGATTCTTTCACTTATCAACCAATTAAATGCTGATCCCAATGTTCATGGTATCATTATCCAAAGACCACTTCCACCTCATATTGACGATCAGGTAATCACCTATAGTACTGACGCTAATAAAGATGTTGATGGATTTAGACATGATTCACCTTTTTCTCCTCCTGTTGCATTAGCAGTACATCGAATTCTTGAGGAAATCAAAAAGAAAGAACATTCTCAAAAATCTTTTGATGCGTGGATAAAAAATAAAAAAATAGTTCTTATTGGCAAAGGACAAACCGCTGGCAGACCAATGATGAATTATTTTGCAAAATTAGATATTCCCTTTACAGTAATTGATAGTAAAACAAAAGATAAAGAAAACATATTAAGAAATGCTGATATTCTCATCAGCGCAGTAGGGAAGAGGGAAGTTATAAGACCAAAATTTATCAAAAAAGGAGCAATTTTAATAGGAGTTGGTATGCATCCTGAGAAAGGCAAAATGCACGCTGATTATGAACAAAATCTTATTGCTGAAAAAGCAAGCTATTTTACTCCTGTTCCAAAAGGTGTCGGACCTGTAAATGTAGCTATGCTACTTCACAATTTAATAAAAGCTGCAAAACGTCATTAAAATTGTCATTGACATTTTCATCTGTTACCACTAGACTAGAATCCCAGGAGCAATCCTGGTTTTTTTATGCCTGAAAGATTAAAAATAGTGACACCGGAAAAAAATGATGGCTTCTACCTATCTCCCAATTCAGCGAATAATAATGAACCCAATTCGGATCTTATTTCTACTCCTTTATACAAGGCAAAACAATTCAGCACACTCTGCTACGAACTTGATAGCTGCAATGATTTCGATAGGTCAAAAAAGATTAGCCAATTAAAGCATCTTATTATTACATCAATAACTTCAACCTCCTACTTCCAGAAATATCTTCTAGATTTAACAAGACAGATAGAGAATGGAGAAAGTGTTCTTTATTTCTCATCGCTTTTTGAGCTAGCAGGAGTTGATCTTGAAAATCATCATTTAGGAGCTTTTACGAAAGAGGGAGCACAAAAAGTTGAAGAGCGACAACTAAGGATATTTCTTCCTGCAGAAATTATGTGGGCTCGCAGAAATGGTCAGTTTCAAAGAACTGAACAGCTAACTAACTTGTATAATAGTTGGCTGAATGCTTATCAGAAATATTATGATCCAGATCCAAAAGATATAGAGTCAATTAAAGCAAACCTCTCATCTGTTATGCAAAGAGACAATAAGTTCAGAAGATAAATATTTAGAGGTGAAACCTCTAATTCAAATAGTGGTATAAAAATAATGTTTATATTGAATAATCAATCTTTTTAGAGGTGAAACCTCTAATGATTTGACAAAAAAATAAAAATCTTTACAATAGATTTATATCCTCATTTATGGATCAACTGAAAGTTCTTACTCTAAAAGTTTTAATTGCAATCATCTCATTCTTTATAATCACCAAAATATTTGGACCCATCCCTTTAAATGTAAATAGTATACAGACAACCAAAAATGATCTTTTTACTGTGGAGGGGGTAGGGGAGGCAACAGGGATACCCAAAACAGCACAATTTACCGTCGGAGTAACAGAAACAGCAGCAACAGTTGAACAAGCACAAAGCAAAGTCAATACATCAATAAACAGAATAATCAATGAACTCAAAAAACTAGGAATTAGTGACAAAAAGATTAAAACAATAAATTACAATATAAGTCCTAATATTGATTACACGAAGGGGCCACAACAAACAACTGGATATACAGTAAATGCTTTACTCGAGGTAAAATTAGACGATACATCAAAAGCAAATCAGGCAGTTGATACTGCTACTAGAAATGGTGCAAATATAGTTAATGGAGTCACATTTGTCCTATCAGATGCTGATCGAGAAAAACTAGAAAAAGAAGCAAGAGCAAAAGCTATAAAAGATGCAAAAGAAAAAGCACAAGAACTAAGTAGAGAAGTGGGACTAAAGATTGGACGTGTAATAAGCGTCAATATTAATCCAGAACCTAGTCCTATAATATATAAAACGACTACTAGTTTAGAAGCTAGAGGAGGATTGGATACTTCAACCAACCTGCAACCTGGAGAAAACACCATCCGAGTGACAGTAACCATCTCATATGAAACTCTTTAAAAGATTCTGATTTGTCAAGTTATCTAATCAATTATGATCTAAAATATTTCTTTTAAGGTATGCTTTTAGAAAAAGATCATATTGAAATACCACAACTGTCCTTGGAATATCAAGCTCGCAAAAGCCTAGAACAGTTGCAAGAGTGGGTCATACTTTTATCAAATGGTCCTTATCATCCACATGAGCTAAGACAGCCTCTTCATGCATTAGCTGAGCGATATAATGCCCAACACATACACCCACTCATAGATGCGGCATTCTATATAGATGATGCACAACGTGGATTACCCACTGAAGCCATAGAAGCATTTTCTGCATGCGAACGTTTATTTATAGGACAAGAACTTATGAATAGTACTCCAGACGTTTCTTCTTTACGAGGGGGAGCTATGCTTTCTTTGATTGATCAAGATAAGGAAAGAGTCCAAACAATGAGAAGATTAGTTATTACAGAGAATGGCAAGCTCAAAATTGCTGATCTATGGTCAGATATTGTTAGGTATCATACTCTAGAGGAACTTGAAAATTTACAAAAATGTGATATCAATGCCTGTGAAGTAACTCGAGCTAAAAATCTAATCTCTTTTATCAATAAAAAAGAATATAAATATCCTTCAGAAAATTTTGTTATTCGAGGATGGGTACCAATTCATGAAGCCAAAATAGGAAAAATTCCAGAGTATTCCTCTTTTAATAAAAAATACAACAATTAACTCGTTGCAACTGATTAAGAAGTTTTGCGATTCCCACTGTGAAAAGAATTATGAATTTCTCTCAATTTTTTATTTGTAATATGTGTATATATTTGTGTTGTAGCAATATTCTTATGTCCAAGCATCTCTTGAACAGAACGAATATCTGCTCCATTGGTAAGAAGGTCTGTTGCAAAAGAATGCCTTAGGGTATGAACAGTCGCGTCCACTGGAAGCCTAGCTAATCTTACATACTTTTTAATCATGCGTTCGACACTTCGAGGTGTAAGCCGCATTTTTTCACCATGATCAGATGGATCTTCTCGACCAGAATAACGAATAAATAAAGGCTTATAGGTATCTGTGCGCTCTGATAAATAGCGGCTCAACCACTCAGCAGCTCTTTCTGATATAAAAACGATTCTAGAGCGACCACCTTTGCCTATTACACCAAATTCACGACGCTCAAGATTAATCTGATCGTGATTAAGCTTGACAAGTTCAGAGACACGCAGGCCTGTTGAGAAGAGTAGTTCCATGATAGCGCGATCTCTCAATCCATCTATCTTTGAAGTATCTGCCATTGTTACCAAACGATCAACCTGATCTCTTTCAAGGAATTTAAGACTTCGACTTTCAGTTTTAGGAAGATCAATTTTTGACGGCTCTAGTGTTTTGACATCATGCTTGATAAGGTAACGCAGAAAAGAACGCAAGGCTATTACATAATAATTTTGCGTCACTTTTTTTAATGTCTGTCCTTTTGGATCGGTTTTATTGGAGAGGAAAACACGATATCTTCTGATGATGTCAAGATTAAGATCTTGAATTGATTTTTCAGGATAATTCTTCTGAAACCACTGAGCAAAAGTTTTAAGATAATGATGATAATCACGAATTGTTAACTTTGAAGAATTTTTTTCTATCTCTAAATATTCAAGAAATTGATTTATCAAATCGGGTAAATAGGCAGACATATATCAACTGTACTAAAATAGAGTGGAGAAGTCAACAATGTGCGACGTATAAAATATTTTACAGATTCTCCTGATTATCTTTCTCCATTTCTTGATGAAAAACTGCTTCTCTTGCTTGATAGATTAAATTAGTTATTGTTGAACTATATTCATCATCTTTTTGCAACAAATCAACTATATTTTTTTGCGCTGTACCAACAGAAACAGACTCATCCATTGGTAAAATTTGTTTTATTGAGATTCTTCCCACTACTGCAATCAGCATCTTGCAAATAAAATCTATATATTCAGGAGCAAGTGTTATCCCATCCTGTTCAGCTTGCAACTTTATTTGAGAAAAAAATTCAGTAAAACGCATCTTTAAAATTTCCTCTTGCTTTTCAGGATTGTTTAAGAGATGTTGTGTTTTAGCCTCATGTAAGGGGATAAGAGCAAATGTTTTCCCTTGAAGAAGATTTCTGCATGCTAAGTACTCTTGGGCTTCCCTGATTTTCACCCCCATTAGTGAATGCTGAAAATCAAGATCGTGTGTAGGGAAAAAAAGATGTCCAACTCGATGAGAAAAATGTGTAGCTCCTGCAGGCATTCGAAGATGTGCTCGTTTGGCTATTTCTTTTCCAAGGAATGGAAGAGGGGGAAGAAATGGGAGAGATTTAAATCGCAAAATACGGTATCCCCATTTTACAACACCCCAAATAAGCTGAGGAGAACCAGGTCCTTTAATAAGATTTTCAAATTTTGTCTTCCAATACTCATGTCTTGGATCATCCCAATCAAAAGATAATCCTTCACGAAATTGTAGAAAAGCTTTTCTAAAAAGTTCATCATTGCCCAAATCTCTGGTGAAATCAGTGCCTAAAATGAAAAGATTCTTACCGACAGCATCTCTGAGTGATCCGGGATTATCCGGAAGATTGTAGATCAACTCAGCAAGAGAAGCATCAGGAGACAGCCCACGAATAGCAATAACCGCAGGCTTCTCTCTAACAATTACCTCAGTAATTGCCGGATGCCATCTAGTATATTCTCTTCTGCCAATTACTCTGTGTTCTTCTATATCATGCTCAATCTTTGCTATCTTCTCACGTGAATCAGATGTTGAGTCAACAGAACCATAAAGATAATGTATCCTAGCATAAGGATTCACTAAATCCTCGTATCTTCTCCCACGCCTCTCGCGCAGGCTAACGCGTACTGCGTTAATATCAGAAATTTCTTGAGGGCTTTGACGAAGCAATGAAATTTTGTTGGAATTGATTGGTGAAGAAGATGACTCATTGTGTGTAGAAGAGGCGTTCGTATTAGCTATATTAGAGAAAGATGCATGATCATTACTCTCATGAGCATTTACTTTTGGAGGAGGCAACTCATGTTCTACTAAAAATTGTGCATCTTTATGATCCATTAATCTTATATTAATCTAATTCTGCAGAAGAGTTCAACAAATATAACTTTCAGTTGTAAAATCCATACAGCTTGCTACAATAGTAGCAAATGACTCGCTTAATACTCGATTCAGGCGATCCTGAAGAGTATAAAATCACTGCCAAAATTGCCAATGATAACAATCAAGAACTTTGGGGAGGAACGACCAATCCATCTCTTATTGCCAAAAAACTGGCAATGAAAGGTAAAAAGTTAACAAAAGAAGAGGCTTTTGAACTACAAAAAAAAATTGTTCTGCAAATACTTGATATTGTTCCAGGAGCTGTATCTGTTGAAGTGTATGCAGACTCTAATACTACTGCGGAGGAGATGATTGCCCAAGGAGAAAAAATTGCCCACTGGCACGAAAGAGTAGTGATTAAACTTCCTACAACAATTGAAGGTTTTAAAGCTCGAACAGTACTACGGAAAGAGTCTATCACCACCAACAACACACTTGTATTCTCACAACCACAAATTGTTGCTATCTGCATCCATGAAAACTTAGTGCAAAAAGAATATGGTGTACAAGGACAATGGCCATCGTTTATATCTCCATTTATAGGCAGACTTGATGATATTGGCGAGGATGGTCTCTCTCTTCTAAAAAATGGTCTAGAATTAAAAAAGCAGCTTCAGTCAAATCTATGGATGCTTGCAGCTTCGATACGCAACACTTATCATTTATCAGAAAGTATTACTCTTGGAAGCGAACTGGTAACAGCACCATTAAAGGTATTTGAGGAATGGTTCTCCAAAAAAAACACTACTAAACATCAAACTAGACTGAAAATCTCTAAGTTATGGGACATCCCTGATGAGGTAAAAAATATCGATTCTCTCGCATCATTTATGCAGGCGATTGAAACTGATATTCTCAATATTTCTCACCCGCTTACAGATAAAGGTCTAGAACGATTTGCTAACGATTGGAATGCGCTTATCAGTGATAAGAATAAATAATTCAAATTATCATTGACACAATATCTCTCTTTGTTTATAGTGAGTGTAATGTCAGAAAATAGAGAGATTTTAGAATCAGATACACATAATAGATTGAGAGGTCCACAAAATGAAGATCTAAGACCCACACTTGGACAAAAGATAAATGATAGAGTTGTCGATGCTGACTTGAGGAAAATCACTCGCAGAGCATTTTTGGCTGCTGGAATATTAGGAGTATTGCGTTTATTACGTAGAAATAGAGGAGAAAATAAACATCCAAATCTATCTCAGCCAGTACCAACAGCAGTACCAACAGAATCTCATCCTGAAGTTTTTCATCTAAAGACTATAGATGCTCCCATAGATCCTCAGATAAGTTTTCAACAGCTTAAAAAAGAAGGAATTGAATTTGTAGCTGACACAGAAAGTGGTGATCTAACTGTGACTGATATTCCTGATGTTGAAATAATGGAACTTGCCGATATAAAAGGCAAGATTATTGTGCGACGTGGAGCAAGTTCTAATAATGAAGGGATAGAATTAACACTCTCAGAGCTTAAAAAAATCAATCCAGAAGGAAAATATAAAGTTGTAAGAATAATTGGTGGCGAATATGCGCCGGGATTTTCACACCTTGGTAGCACATACGTAGCCAATAGCGCTGAAAATACTGCTCATGGTATATGGTACGCAATTGTTAATGAAAAATTAGATCCTGAAAAAGGAATTAAAAAATATTTTTTTGCAGATCTTTATGGAAAAGAGCTTCCTAGCTCTGAAAACCCTTTATGTGTATCTGCGAACTTTGGGACAATTATCAAGGATACCAAAGACAATCCTCAATCGCCAAATAGTTAATACCTCTTATAATGTAAGGTCATGTAATGACCTACAAGGCCTCTGAAAAATAAAATCTATATAAATAATAATAATTCCAAAAATTCCAAAAGGGATAAAAAGATACTTGTGCTATAAAAGTCACTACTCTACAGCATAAAATTGGAGGAGGGCATTTACACCTTAAATTAGCTTCAAAATATTAATATAAAAGCACAATTTATCCTATAGTGGAAAAAATGGACGTTTAATTTTATTTAATGCGCCTAAAAAGAGCACATTGATTTCACAAAACTAAGCTAAAATTTAAAAAATTAAATGAATATAAAATAACGTACGCTGGATATAGCTTCTCCACCGTCAAAACTTATTTACGTCGTAAAAGTATTATTGTACGACGTTAATATTTTATTCTCTCTAGCATGTAGAGGAGTTCAATCCAAGGTCGTGGTTGCTAATTTAAAAATAATAACTAATAAAGAATACTTTAAAGACAGAATAATATGACGTGTTCTATCACCTGTTGGGTATCTACTGACGAACGTAACTTCTGTGAAAACTGAGAGTAAAATAGCGACTAATATTATTTTTTCACCCTATAATAAAGAGAATATTTCTGTGAAAATTCGCCTCCACTCTATGTAATTCTATGCATAAATTATTTATATTTAGATTGATTTATCAATCTAAATATATTGTTTTAGCCTCAAATTATTGTTTTCGTATTTTTTTCATTCTTACATTTACTATATCAAACTATATCAGGTATCAAAATATACTATAGGACTTCTCTGCTCTCTATTTTGTTAACTCTCCTACTTTCCCCATGAAGTAAATACTAATAAAGTAAAAAATACAGCAACTCCTACCCAGACATATTCCCACAACACACCTCTAAAAAGCCTCTTCTCTAGCCACACATGAGAAAGACCTACAAGAGTATAAAAAAAATCCTGTGACAAATAAGGCAATAACTGTTGGACTTGTCGGCCAAAACCAAAGCGCAGATGCTACCTCTATCAAGCAAAGCGTTATTACTCCTGACCAAAGAATAAGAGGATATTCGGTTTTTTGAAGCACATATGTCCATAACGATTGATAGACTAAGGGATAAGAATATAACGCTATCAAGAATATTGTCGGAAGAATATGTAAATGAAGAGTGTAAACAATATTAGTTAAGAAGAAAATCGAAAGAAGCGTAAGAACAAATGAAACTATCCGCGCTCCGGATAAAAGCGCAATAGTTCGAATTGCAGAAACAGTAAAAATGTTTTGACTTAAAAAAAGAGAATATAAACCAAATGCATAAAAGCTTGTTAAAGCAAGTCTAAAAAGAAGCCGTGCCGGGATAAGAAAATAAAAAAGTGCAAAAGCTAGACTATAAAAGAATGGTAAAATGAAAAGATTAAAAGAAAAATTATCCTTTAGATCGTATCTTATTGCCCAATAAAGAAATAAATTTGTTAATAAAGAAAGAAATGCTGCAATAAGAAATCCAGATTTCCCGAATTGAAGCTCTGTAATAAACAAAATTAAGCTTAAAAAAGCAACACCTATAACAAATTTTTTTCTTTTATCAATGTGGATAAAAAGAGTTTTCTTTTCTCTTTTGGTTGGTAGTGATTGTGAACTAATTTTCTTATCAAGCAGATGAAAAATTCCTTTTTTATCCATCATGAACAATTTTACTTACTTTTTGAACAAGTCTAACTACTCTGTCTTCTTATCTGTTTCGGAAATATCATAGTTAGCGTACACTTTCTGAACATCATCTAAGCTCTCTAATTTCTCCATGAAAGGGACTATCTTTTCAATGATTGCAGGATCAGTAATTGGTGTATATACTATAGGTCTTCTTGTAAGCTCGGCACGCAAAACTGTAATTCCTGCTTGCTGTAAAGTATCTCTTACCTGTGCAAGTTTTTCAGGTGTAGTATAGACAATAATCTCCTCTTCCCTCTCCTCGACGTCTTCTGCGCCTGCATCTGCTGCAAGCAAAAAAATTTCATCAAGAGATCTTCCATTTTTACCTATGCTTATCTCCCCTTTCTGTACAAATTGATAACTTACACTTCCTGGAACACCTAGACTACCGCCGTTTTTATCAAAAATACTTTTAATCTCAGGTGTTGTTCGCTGCTTATTATCAGTAATAGCCTCAATTATCACACTAAACCCTCCGGGTCCAAAACCTTCGTAGATTACTTCTGTGACCTCATTGGCTGTTTTACCAAGTGCTCTCTCGATAGCACGTTCGATATTTTCTTTTGGCATATTTGCGCTACGTGCCGCATCAATAGCTAATCGAAGTCTTGGATTTCCATTAGGATCAGATATCCCTCCACCCTCTTTTACGGCTAACATAATAGCATTGGAGAGTTTGGTAAAAAGTTGCCCTCTCTTTGCATCATTTGCACCTTTTTGTCTTTTAATTGTTGACCATTTTGAATGTCCACTCATATTATTTAATAAAAATTAAAAGTACTAAAGTATTTAGGTATCACGGTAAAACAAGCTATAATCTATCGTAGTACCGTTATACCTATAGTACTTCTACTAAACTAATTATACCTTGTTTTAAGGGTAGATAACAAGAGATGTTATCCACCAAACAATTTTTTATTGAACTTACGCTCACTAATAAGAAGAAACTCGTCCTATTGACTTTTGCAAAAAACTTAAGTAGAATTTCATTTTAATTCAGATATAAAGGATTTATACCCAAATGACACCCTTAAAAGCGCAAGCTATACAAACTGCCCTCATGGGAGATTGGGAAAACGCAATTCTTCTAAATCAGTCTCTACTCGAAGAAAATCCAAACGATATTGACACACTCAACAGACTAGCGTACGCCTTGGCTAGTGTAGGCAATATACAAGAAGCTAAAGCAATCTATCAAAAAGTACTTGATCTTGATACACAAAATCCTATTGCACTTCGCAATTTAAAACGACTCAATTCTTATAATGCCTCTCATACCAATAACAGAACGCACGTTTTTTATCCGAATCTTACCAACCTTTTCATCGAGGAACCAGGTAAAACAAAAGTACTTGATCTGCTAAATGTCGCTAACAAAAAAATACTCACTCTTCTTAGATCTGGAGAGCCTCTTACCCTTTGTATTAAACGAATGAAGATTTTTATGCTTGATCAAAATAAACAATATATTGGAATGCTTCCCGATGATGTAGGACGACGTCTCATACGCTTCATTAAGGGTGGAAATCAGTACGATGCGTATATCAAATCAGTTGATAATAATAAAGTTACTATTTTCATTCGTGAAATTAAGCGGGTTGCGCGGTTTAAAAATCAACCATCATTTCCATCTATTGATAAAACACGCTTATTTATAAAACAAAAACCTTTTGAAGTTAACGATTATGATGAAGCTGCGGTATCAGAAGATTGATTGTGAAAAATTATCTTCCCTTTTTTTAACTCTTTTCTTACTTCCTTGACCTCATCCATCTTTGTAATATTCCTCAAAGATCGCAATGCTAAAACTACTGATAATAAAGCAATAATTATAACTATAATCCAAAACATAAAATCAACTAATAATTAATCTCTTTTACCCTGTCTTTCCCTATTGTGATAATTATATCAGAGAGAGTGGGAGACGATAATGGGATTGCAGGCATTAAAAGAAGACGCTGCAATCTTTTTAGTGTATCACTATTCTTCTTTTCTTCTCTATATTCAATTTGTGACGTTGTAACAATTTTATCCGCATTAGTAACAGAAATTACTGTGCCCCCCATGGTTGTAATCGCCCTTTCTAAGCGTTTTCCCAAACCTGGAATACTAGTCCCATTGCGAATTTCTATTGTTACGTTATCCTCTACAATTTTTGGATCAACAAAAAAAGATCTTGTAACATCATCTATTTTTGTTTCATTTTGAGGCAGGCTGATTGTTTGCTGAGAAATATTAGCCTTGGGAATTCCTTTTACTACCAAAAAAAGGCGTAAAAGATCGTAGAATGTAAGGCTGGTTGAAACACCGCGCTTTTTCAATAATGCATCTGATATATGAGAATCCACTTCCCTTGCACCTTGAAATGGTTGCGCAAGGTTAATTTGACCATCAATAAAAATACCCAAAAGTTGTTTTGCCTGTGTTAAATCTTTCACACCTTTTAATTGTAGATGTGAAAGTTTTTTATCACGTGCATTTATTCCAACTATATCTAAATCTCTATCTTTTACAAACGCTATTGTAAATAAATAATCACTATCAAAAACACTATTTTGTGTTAACGCAATAAAACGATAAATTATAGAAATCGTGATAAGCAAAAAAACCACGATCAAAAAAAACATGAGAAGACGTAGAGAATTTTTGGAAGTACTTACTTTTTTATTTCTCATGGGCAGAAAAACTTATTCTGTTTTTTTCTTTTTGGAAATTACCTCAGGTAAAGAATACGACAATGGACTACCTAAAGATAGATTACTTGCATGTTTCTCTTTTTCTTTTTTTTGTTTCTTTTTTTCACCTTTAAAGTAACCTGATCCCTTTGCCATAGAGAATCACCTCCTGAAACAGAGTTTTAATTAATTATACACTACCATCATCATTAATTTTCTTCAAAAGCTGTAAAATATTTCTAAGTTCCGGAGGGAGTGGAGCCTCAAAAGTGAGAAGATTATTTGTCAGCGGATGATGAAAGGAGATACGATCTGCATGAAGAAACACTCGAGAAAGTAATTTTCTATCTTCACGCTGTGTTTTTCTACCAGCATAGAGAAAGTCAGCAAAAAGCGGATGACCTAGATACTGAAAATGTACTCTAATTTGGTGAGTCCTTCCGGTCACCGGATTAACTTCCAAAAGAGAAAGAATCTCCTTTTTTTTATTTGGTAACTGATAATAAGCTATTACTTTATACAAAGTTTTTGATTCTCTACCCCCTGCCACTACTCCAAAATGTTTTCTCTTCCAAGGCAAACGTCCAACAGGAACATTAATCTCTCCTTCTTTTGGTACAACCTTACCATGTGCCAACGCACTATATGTTTTCTTTACTGTGCGAGCTTTAAATTGTGCTTGAAGAGCCATAAACGATTCAAGATTTTTGGCAATAAGCAAAATACCTGATGTTTCTTTATCTATACGATGAACTATCCCTGAACGACTAAAAAATGCTTTCTCACTATCAGAATCTTCTTCTACCTCTGATGGATATGATATCTTTTTTATTCCAAGATACTCCTCTACCCAGTCTTGAAGAGTATATTCACTGCGTGTTGTTTCTGAGCGATTTACAGTCATGCCAGATGGTTTATTAATTACAAGAATATGTTCATCTTCAAAAATAATTTGAGGTTTTCTGTCCATAAAGGTATTTATCTATCACGAAGCTGCAACTTAATGCGTATTTCTCCTTTTTCAAGAAGAAGCACCATGGCTAATGCAAAGAAAAACAAAATAAGAAGAAGAACATTTTCAATATTCAACCACATGGAATTAATATTCTCTGCACGCACAACATTTATCATTATTGATGAAAATGAAAATACGAGTATAAATAAGAATCCAAGAGTCCCATCCTTAATCTCTCCTCGTATGTTAAGAGGAAGTAAAAGTTTTACAAAAAAAATTAAAATTACCAAATAAAGAATCGGTAAAAAGATGCCCAAAAAATAATCTTCTATGCCATTTAACAACTGAACACCCAAATAACCAAAAGGCAGAGACGCAGCAAAAGACATAGAGAAAAAATCATAAAGTTTACCAAGAGGAAGTCTTCTTCCGTGCGAATAAAAGAAAAGAAAAATCATAGATCCTATAATCCCTCCAACAAGCGATAATCCAGGAAAATAAGGAAAAAGAAAAAAAACGAGTGGATTTAGAAATGCTGGATCAGGATTCGAGATCACAAATACCAATCTAGCACTGAAAAGACCAACTAAAAGTATCACAAATGCAATATTAAAAAGTGATTCAAGAGTAATATTTTTCCTTACAAGCACAAGATCATCTTTCGCCAACACATGAAGACCAAAAAAGAATATCACCATACAAACAAACAGTATAATAAATAAAAGTTGCATAACTATTATTAATACTCAAACAGTATCCTTGATGCTCCAATACTTAAAAGAATTATTCCTATTCCAATAATAACTTTATCAACTCCAATAAGATCTGAAAGACCACCGACAACAATAATAGGAAGAAAAGAAAGCACACCTACAAAAGCATTGAGTACTCCATATAATTTTCCTCGAAATTCATCCGATGTCTCCTCTTGAAGAACGGTATTAGAGGGAACAAATACAAATGAATTAGCCAGACCTAGGATAAATGCTAGTAAAATAAGAATGTGTAATGTAGTTACCTCAAACAAACGAGGAAGAAATACATTAATAGACTGAACTATTTGCTTAGATGAAAAAGCTGATCCATAAGGAAGAAGAAACATTGCAAATCCGGAAAGGAATAATCCACCAGTCATGATTTTGTCTTTTGAAAAATGAGAAAAATAATTAACTAAAATGACAGCACCTACAAATACACCAAAAGCTGCGGGAGCAATAAAATATATTGGAAACTGTTCTATTGGAATTTTTACTACCTGACTAGCATAACCCGGAGCTATAACAGCAAGTACTAGCAGTAGTATCTGAGCAAGTGCAAGAAGAAAAATTGCATGTGATATTTTGCGAGAGTTTTTTATTTGTGAAAAAGCTATCTTAATCTCATTAATTATAGTCTTTCTTGATTCAGAAAATACATTCTTTTTATTATTTTTTTCTTCCGGATGAAAATGTATCCAAGAAATAAATAATGCACCTAAAAGAAAAAGTACAGCAAGAAAAAGCAGAATATTCTCTGCCCCTAAAAATAAAATAATTGGACCAGAAATAATATATGCCACAAGAATAGATCCATAAAGACCAAGACCAAATAAAGCATTTGCAGATAAAAGATATTGCGGTCTCACTACAAGAGGAATCATCGGAGTCTCAGCAGGTATGAAAAATTGTGTCACAACTGAGATAAGAAAAGATGTTAAATAAACCAAAAATATATTCTGTGAAAAAGTAGCTAATATTATAAGTAGTAGAGCTCTTAATATATTAGTAACCAGAAGAACTTTTTTCTTATTCCACCAATCTACGTATACCCCAGCAAGAATGCCAAAAAGAATTGCTGGTATAGTAAAAGAAAGAACTGCCATTGATACAGCAGTATTAGATTTGGTCAATTCGTACACATGAAGAATGATAAAGAAATTGAAGAGATTAAACGCAATCTGAGTAAACACCTCTCCTACCCACAGTAGGAGAAATGATTTTTCGCGAAATGCTAAGAATACATTCTTCATTTATGCTTTATTTATGCTTTCTCTGTGTAGCTTCCAGTACGAGTATCAATTCGGATTGCATCTCCGATATTGATGAAAAGAGGTACTTTGGTCTTAACCCCATTTTCCAAAATTGCATCCTTAAAAACATTAGTTGCTGAGTTGCCTTTAATTGATGGCCCTGTATCCACAACTTTAAATACCATCTTAGGAGGAAGAGTAACAGTTAATGGCTCATCGTTAAGAAAGCTTACGGAAAAGGACTCCCCTTCTTTAAGATATTCATAACCCGGGATCTTCTTCAACTCTATCTGCACTTGTTCAAATGTCTCAGGATGCATAAAATACGCATAATTATCATCTTTGTAAAGAAATTGCATATCTCGTTTTACTACCTGAACATCGTTTACACGCGCTCCGCTTATATA
This sequence comes from Patescibacteria group bacterium, assembly GCA_026004395.1. NCBI lineage: Bacteria > Patescibacteria group bacterium. The sequence goes on from BPJB01000001.1 coordinate 715,264, forward strand.
GCTTCTTTCAAGAATAGCTCCAGTTTTAAGGTTTTTCACCTTAACCTTAATATTAGCGCTTCCTCTACCCATCTTGATATGCTCATAACTTAACACTTGAAAAAGTTGACCATCTTCCTCGTAGGTTGTTCCTGCTCGTAAATCTGTAACTGATATCATTGTTGCCTCCTTTCTAAAAAGTGAAGAACTGTTCTCACCCCAAAACCAGTACCACCTTTGGGACCCAATGCATGAGGTTTAGAAGCAAATGCAGGTCCTGCGAAATCCAGATGAATCCAAGGAGTGTCTCCAATAAATTCTTGAAGAAAAAGTGCTGCTGTAATTGTACCTGCATACTTAGTACTAGGAATATTGGCAATATCAGCAACTTCGCTTTTATTAAATTCTTTATAATTTTTCTCAAGAGGCAGCTCCCATACCTTTTCTCCTTCTGCAAACGCAGATGCTTTATATGCTTCCGCAAGATCACGATCATTGGCAAAAAGACCAGCTATCTCATCTCCCAACGCAAAAATACATGCTCCTGTAAGTGTTGCAAAATCAATAATCTCAGTCGCTCCCTGTTTGACTGCGTATGAAAGACTATCAGCCATAGTCACTCTACCTTCAGCATCAGTATTGAGTACCTCGATCGTCTTGCCGTTCATAGCCTTTACCACATCTCCCGGAACAATACCTTTACCAGAAATAAGATTTGGGGTAGCAGCAATAATCCCCATTACTGGAAATTGCGGTTTGATCTCTGAGATAACTGAAAAGACTGCAAGTACCGTTGCCGCACCTGCCATATCCATTTTCATATCCTGCATATGTTCTCCTGGTTTAACATTTATTCCTCCACTATCAAATGTAATTCCTTTCCCAACAAGAGCGAGCTTTTTCTTTTTTGTTCCTCTTCTTGGTTTATACTCAAGAAAAATAAATTTCGGAGGTGTCTCTGCTGCACGCGCAATACCTAAAAAAGCTTCCATACCAAGTTTCTCAGCTTGCTCTTTACCAAATATTTTGCAAGTGATCTCTGGTGAAGCTTTAGCTATATTCTTTGCTATATTCGCAAGATAGGTAGGAGTAACTACTGCAGACTGCTCATTTACCAAATCTCGAGCCAATATTGTTGCTCGTGCATAAAGCTCAGCTTTTTTAATTATTTTTTTGATATCCTGAATAACTATAGTACCATTTGCTCTAATAATAGCTGTATCAAATTTACGCTCTGGTTTTTTATTGGTTTTATATTTTGAAAATTCATAACTCCCAAGTAATAAGGACTCAACAGCAGCATGCAACATTGTTTCAAATGTGATTTCTGTCTCATCAGGAAGAGAAAAGGAAGCAGAATCAATCTTATTTTTATAAGACATCGCAAATTTACCAATAACACTTCGAAGATCGCTCAAAACAAACTCAGATTTTTTACCCAACCCTATCACAACTACACGTGTAGGCACGATAAGACCATTAGTAAAGAATGTCACCATTTCTCCCTTCTCACCACTAAACATCTCTGTTTTACATACCTTTGTAAGTTTACCTTTTAAAGCTTCATCAAGAAGTGAAAATCCAGAAGTGGTTAAAAATTTTGGCTTCTCTTGATCATCTTGAAAGGCAAATACCACTGCAATATCAGAGGAAATTTTATCTGGAAGATTATGGGAGATCTCAAAATTCATAGTTAATATTGTAACACTAGATAAAGAAAAAATAAAGCTATTCATGCTATAATATTGATAATTCTTGGCCGAGTGGCGGAATTGGCAGACGCGCACGCCTCAAGAGCGTGTGATCGCAAGATCATGTGGGTTCGATCCCCTCCTCGGCTACATATAATAAATCTTAATGAAGAAATAAAAGATAATATTTGGTACCAACAACTAGTGTGATAGATTATTTTAATCGTAGTAAAAGAAATTAAAAAAAGTTAATAAACTTACTACTGCAACATACATTATTAGAATTTTAAGCAAATTTATAAGCAATAAAAAATAGAATAAGTTGACTCAAGCAAGCATCAATATGCCATCTTATGAAATTGATCGCCGTAACTTCTTAAAATCTGTTGGGAAAGGTACTCTTTTTCTGACAACCAGCAGCGCTATTTTTATCAGACAATCTAATGCTTTGAAAGAATCTCGAATAGAATCATCTCTTAACGAATATTGGGATGAAAATGACTCTAATAATATTTCTTTAGATAAGTACTTTTTAAATGAAGCAATACAAGATATTCAAAAAAGAGGTTATTATCAAGAGATTTTTTCTGAAAAAGACTTAGAAAAACTGCTGCAAGTTACAGCTGAAAAAGAACTTTCTGAGAAAAGCTTTTCTACAGCAACTCTTGCTTCTAAGCAAATACAAATTTCTGAAAATTCAGCAAGGATTAAAGGGTCAATTCATATACCTCTGGGAAAGATTAAGTTTGCAATTGAATTTACTCAAGAGCAAGAAAAAGAACCAACTATTTCATTATTGGAGATAGCAGGAAGTAATTTTTTGGTTGAGAGACTTCTTCAAGAAACAAACGCTCTTGGTATTGCAGAAGAAAAACTTACTCATCCTTACCAAACTATTCAACAATATTTAAATGAACGCTCAGAGTTAAAGGGAATGCTTATTACTAATGTAGCACTTGAATTTATGCCAAATAAAATAAAAATTCATATTCGAGGATCACAATCTCAATCACTATAATACTTGGATATTAAACTTTTTTAGCTCTTCAACGAGTACTGATAGTGGTAAACCAACAATATTGAAGTAATCACCTTCAATCTTCTCAATCAATACTGCACCCAAACTTTGTATTTTATATCCTCCTGCATGATCTAAAGGTTGGTCCTTTAAAACATAGTTTTCAATCTCGTCTTCTGTACATTTCTTAAAAAAAACATCAGAGGTAACCACTCGTGTTACTGATCTTTTTGTGAAGGTATCAATAATTGTAAAAGCAGTAATAACACTATGTTTTCCTCCATTTAAAGTTTTAAGCATTTTAATTGCTACATCTGATGTGTGTGGTTTGCCGAAAATCTGATTATCTTTTACAATTACCTGATCAGCCGAAATGATAATTGCATCTTTATACTTTTTGGCTACATTTTCTCCTTTCTTCTTAGACAATAGCTTTACAAGTTCTACTGGATCGCTAGTTAGAGAATGATCCTCCTCATAAGTGCTGGAGACAACCTCAAACTGTAGTCCCGTGATTGCTAAAATGAGTTTTCTTTGTAAAGAAGAAGATGCGAGGATAATTTTTTTCATTTTTTTTCTGATTTGGAAAGTATGACTTTATCTGTTAAAATCTCAAGAACAAAAATAATAAATATATAACTCACGTACATAACAATTTCAAGAAATGTTGGCTTTGCCGTATAGCCGAAAAGTGTTCTTAAGATACTACCAAATACACTTGTGTTATCTAAAATATGAGATATATCTATTAATGGATCGAAATGAAAAACAGGCAACATCCCTGCTTCCTGAAATTCATGAACTCCGTGTGCAACCAATCCAGCTGCAAAAAGTAAGAGAATTGCACCTGAAATCTTCAATACACTCTGTAAGTTAATCTTCAAACTAAATTTGAATAAAAAATAAATCAATAAAATCGCACTCACTATTCCTACTAGAGAACCTATAGTTTGATTTGTCGCACCAAGAGAACTAATCGCCTGCAAATAAAAGACAGTCTCAATACCCTCTCTCATCACTGATGTAAAAACAAGAAAACTTATTCCTAGAGGAAACCCTCGTTTAATATACTCTCCTGTTCCTTTTTCAAGTTTTTTGGCAATTCCTTTTTGTCTATGGATCCAAAGAATCATGGTTGTCAAAAGGATTGAAGTAACAAACATCAGAATCCCTTCAAAAATTTGTTTCAGTCTTCCTTCTAATCCACCAAAAAATATCTGAAGCAGAACTGCAATAATTACTGAAGCGACTATCCCACCCCCTACCCCATACCAAACATATTTTTGGAGACTTTGTCTTGCGGTTCTAGTAAGAAACGCAAGGATAATACCAACAACAAGTGCCGCTTCCAAAGTTTCACGAAAGGTAACCAAATTCGAGGCAAGCATTAAATCTTTTTTATCCTAATAAAATGGAACGAACACTGTCAAGGTGTTCGTTCCATCTAAAAAGCTCAATAATTTGATTATTAAGCCATCGGTGGTAAATTGGTACCACCTTGATTTCCCTGATTTCCTCCTTCTTCTGTTTCTAGTTGTCCTACAGGATTAGACGAGGGCATTGTTGCAGAACCTGAAGGATCTGTTTGTACCTCTGATGCAGGTGGTACTGAAGATGTTGGACCCTGCATCGGCGGCGTCTGAGAAGGAGTTTGAGGTGGGACATTTACATTTGGTGCTACTGGAGGAGGTGTCTGAGGCACATTAACCTCTCCCCCTGGGGTAACAGGTTGGTTGGGAGTAGCTGGCTGTTGTATTCCCACTCCTCCTGGAGTATTAATCGGATTTTGATTGTTATTGTTGTCCATTTATTCACCTCCTTTCTTCAATCCATAAAATTGATTTCTATTTAATTGTTTGATAAAAAATTTATGTTTCTCTATGTGTTTTCTCAACATTATAAAAGCGTATCCTATCTCCACGGAAAAGTAAATCTATCTCACCAGTTGGTCCATTTCTGTGTTTAGCAATTAGCAATTTTGTCGGAATAGCGTGTTTTGATACATCGAGATCAACATCTGGTCTATATAAAAACATCACTACATCAGCATCTTGTTCGATTGCACCAGATTCACGTAAATCCGCAAGTTGGGGTCTTTTCTCTCCCCTATGTTCGACAGCACGAGAAAGTTGAGATGCAGAAAGCACTGGAACGTTGAGTTCACGTGCAAGATTTTTGAGTGCCTGTGACACGATAGAGACCTCTTGAACACGATTTTCAACTTTTCGACCTGGATCAACAAGTTGCAAATAATCAACAATAATCAAACCGATATTATGTTCCATATGCAATCTCCGAGCTTTGCTTCTCATCTCAGCAATATTAAGACCAGGTGTATCATCAATAAAAATTGGAGCTTCAGCCAGCTGTCCCATCGCCTCTGAAAGTCTGACAAAGTCATCTTCTGAAAGATTACCTGTCTTAAGTCTCCATGCATCAACATCTGCCTGAGCAACAAGAAAACGATCTACCAATTCCTCTTTACTCATCTCTAAGGAAAAAATTGCGACTGGTCTTTTTTCAACAGTAGCAATATACTGAGCAATATTTAGGGTAATAGCGGTCTTCCCCTGTCCAGGACGAGCTGCAAGAATTATAAGATTAGATCGTTGTAGTCCTGAAAGCAACCGATCAAGATCAGTAAATCCGGTTTTAATACCTCGAAGTCTATCTCCTCCTCTATGAAGCTCATCAATCCTATCGAAACTTTCAGCAAGTGTCTCTTTAATGGCAATAAAACCTCTGGTGATATTTCCTTGTGATATAGAAAAAATTTCTGATTCTGCTTTATCTAATACTTCTTTTACTTCTTTCTCTTCATCATATCCCATCTCTGCAATTGTCGTACCCACATGAATTAATGCGCGTTTGGTAGCTGTCTCTTTCACAATTTGCGCATAATACTCGACATTCGCTGCTGTTGGGACACTATCAATAAGTTCTGTAATATAGTTAGTGTCAATAACTTTCTCTTTTTTCTTTTTCTTAAGATATGCACTTACAGTAAGAAGATCAATTGGCTTTCTCTCCTCATACAATGCAAGCATAGCCTCATAAATGGTTGAATGCAGATCATTATAAAAGGATTCCGGTGAGAGGATTTCTGACACTACGGAAATTGCATCCTTATCAATAAAAATTGCTCCTAATACACTTTTTTCTGCTTCTTCATTATGAGGAAGGACTTTTAGAGTTGCCATAATTATTTAATTTCTTGTTGCACAATTGCAAAAAGTTTTTAACAATTTCGAATTTGTGATGTCTTTTGTAACTAATATCTAAACAAGTAAGATAGTCTCTGTCTCTGGCGGGAGTTTCTCAGAACTAATTTGGTAGCGGGATGTTTCTTTTTTCTCTTCTTTTGCAAGTTGGTCAATAAGAGATCTGGCATTGGCGCCATAGAAAAGCAAAGCGTTGGTAGCAAGAGATGTTGCGAAAGACGCATCTTGCTCCTCAGATGCATAGATCAATGCTATATGATGTTCTTTTATTTTTTGATGTACTTTCTCAAGTGCAGTAACCTCTCCAAGTATTAAATCAAGACCATCCAGAGTAATACTATAAACGGTAGCATCATTTGCTTTAATACCTGTAATTTTAATACCTCCTGCTTCATACTCTCCTGGACCATCAATTATTACAACATCTTCTCTTATTTTTAATCGAGACTTATCAGGATTGCCGATTAAGATTACAGCATTATATGCTGATGTCTTATCCTGGGGATTGATATAGAAAGCTGATTGCTTTCCTCGAATTTTTAATGAATTTACACCTTGAACTGAAATTTCCATCAATTCATCCTATCATAGGATAATGTTTCTGTCTAGAGCTATAAACGTTAATTTTCAAAAAGAAAATTTCTTGACATTAAAAGCTATTTGGCTTATTATCAGACGTACAAATTGTTAAAGATTGTTAAGGAAGAAGAGATAAACTGCATCATGAAGGCAGAAAAAATTATTCTTTCATTTATAGCTGTTCTTATCGGACTTTTAGTTGCGGGAGGCTCTTTTTATATTTACCAACTTACCAAAGAGGTTCCTCCGGAGAAAACAACTGCTATTACTATTCAGACTCCACCCTCACCTACACCCGAACTAAATCATTATCTTAAAATTAACACTCCCAAGGATGAAGAAATTGTTAATAAAAAGATAATTACTATCTCAGGATCAACACTTCCGAACTCAACTATTATTGTCAGTTCTGAAAATGAAGATCAAGTAGTCAAACCAACTAAAAATGGCGATTTTTCTATCACTCATACAATTGGAGATGATACTAATATTATCTATATCACTGCTATTTTCCCAAATGGAGAAGAGCAAACAGTGACAAGAACAGTAAGCTTTACCACTGAGGAGTTTTAGATGAAAAATTTTGTAATTTTAATTATCATTGGAATACTTTTTATTGGAAGGATTTATCCTGCCCTAGCAGTTACTCCCACATCTTTTTCTGCACAACCAACATCAGAATCTACAGTTGAAAATCTTTCTTCACAGATAAACAAACTAAAAGAGAAAATTGCTACCCGCGTTGCACAACTAAAATTAGTAGAAAAAAGAGGAATTGTTGGTACTGTACAAGAAATAAATGGGATGGTAATTACTTTATCAGACGTAAATAATAAAATAAGAATAGTTGATGTTGATGAGATTACTAAATTTTCTTCTAACAGCAAAGAATCTTTTGGCATATCAGATATTAAAAGAGGCGATAAACTAAGCGTTATTGGTCTTTACAATAAGGATTCTCAACGCATACTTGCACGCTTCAT